>CAZMED010000027.1:0-20172 GCA_964565045.1 uncultured Thermoanaerobaculia bacterium | reverse complement strand
GGCAACGGCAGCGGGAGTGGCAACGGCAGTGGCAGTGGCGACGGTAACGGTGACGGCGACTGCGACGGCACGGGACCGCACGGCAGCGGCGGCAGCTGACCAACCAACCCGCCCACCCGGATCAAACGACCAGGGAGCAAGGATCTACCCGCCCACCCGGCTGTCCGGGTGGGCGGGTTTCCCGTGCTTCTCGCACGAGGGATCTCGTATCTCCTATCTGGCCGGCCCGCCGGGTGCTCCCTGCGACTCCCTCCCCGCCCCCGCGAAGCGCAGGTAGAGCACCGGCAGCACCATCAGCGTCAACAGCGTCGACGTGACGACACCGCACACGACCACCACAGCCAGAGGCCGTTGCACCTCGGAGCCGACGCCGGAAGCCCACACCATCGGTGCCAGGCCGAGGGCGGTGGTCGCGGCCGTCATCAGCACCGGCCGCAGCCGCAGCTCGGCCCCTTCGAGGACGGCGTCGATCCGGGTCCGGCCCTCCGCCTCGAGGTTGCGGAAGAACTCGACCATCACCAGCCCGTTGAGCACCGCGATGCCGAACAGGGCGATGAAGCCGACCGAAGCCGACACCGACAGGTAGAGCCCTGACAGTTTGAGACCGATGACGCCCCCGACCAGGGCGAGCGGGATGTTGACGAGGATCAGGACGACCGGCCGCGTCGAGCGGAAGTTGAGGTACAGGAGGATGAAGATCAGCACCAGGACGAGCGGCACCATGAGCCGCAGCCGCGCCATCGCCCGCTGCTGCTGCTCGAACTGGCCGCCCCAGGTGGCGAAGTAGCCGGTGGGCAGAACGAGCTCTCCGCTCAGCCGCCGCTCGGCCTCTTCCACGAAGCCGCCGATGTCGCGGCCCACGACGTTGAGCTCGACCACCACCCGCCGCTTGCCGTCCTCGCGCGAGATCTGCGCCGGGCCCTCGACGACCGCCACATCGGCCACCTCGCGCAGCAGCACCCGCTGCCCCGTCGGGCTCGCCAGCGGCAGGTCGCGGAGATTCTCGACCTCGGCCGTGAAGCTCCGCGGCAGGCGGACGACGACGTCGGTGCGGCGGTCTCCCTCCGGCACCGTGGTCACCACCCGGCCGCCGATGGCGGTCTCGATGAGCGACCGCACCTGGGCGACGCTGATGCCCATCCGCGCCATGCGGTGGCGGTCCATCGTGATCTGCAGGTAGCCCAGGCCCTCGACCGCCTCGACCTTGACATCGGCGGCGCCCCGCACCGAGGAGATGATCCGCGAGGCCTCGTCGCCGAGCCTCGCCAGCTCGCTCAGGTCCTCGCCGAAGATCTTGACCGCGATCTGCGACTTGACGCCCGACAGAAGCTCGTCGACCCGCATCTGGATCGGTTGGGTGTAACCGAACTCGACCCCCGGAATGGTGTCCAGCTTGTCGCGAATCACCGACACCAGCCCGTCCTTGGAGCGAGCCGTCGTCCACTCGGAGCGCGGTGCCAGCAGCACGTAGATGTCGCTCTCGCCGACGCCCATCGGGTCCGAGGAGATGTCCGAGCGCCCGGTGCGGCTGACCACGTGCCGTACCTCCGGCAGCTCCATGATGGTGGACTCGATGAGGGCCACCGTCTGCAGCGCCTGGTCGAGCGACACCGAGGGGATCTGGAAGGGCTGCACCACGATCGAGCCCTCGTCCATGGTCGGCAGGAACTCGGTGCCGAGCGTCGGCGCCAGGACCGCGGCCACCGCGAACAGCGCGAGCGCGGCGCCGATCACCAGCCGCGGGTGCCCGAGGGCGAAGCGCAGGTGGGGCCGGTACATCCGCCGCACCACGTCGGCGGGGTGCGGCACCCGGCCCCCGCCGAAGATCGGGGCCGCCCGCAGCAGGAACGAGGCCAGGGTCGGGATCACGGTCACGGTGAGCAGCAGCGCGCAGCCGAGGGCGATGCCGATGGTGTAGGCGAGCGGCGCGAACATCTTGCCCTCCATCCCCTGCAGCGAGGCAATGGGGATGAAGACGACGATGATGACGGCGACCCCGAACGCGACCGGGCGCAGCACCTCGAGCGAAGCCTGGCGGACGATGTCGCGGCGGTCGCGCCCCTCGGCGCCCTCCGCGCCCAGCAGGCGCACCGCGTTCTCCACCAGCACGATCGCGCCGTCGCCGAGCATGCCGATGGCGATGGCGAGGCCGGACAGCGTCATGAGGTTGAGCGACATGCCGATCATCCGCATCACCAGGAAGGTGGCGAGGGCGGCGAGCGGCAGCTGGACGGAGACCAGAACCGCCGAGCGCAGGTGGCCCATGAAGAAGAGCAGGACCAGGAGCACCAGCACCGCACCCTGGAGGAGGGCGCCGCGGACGGTGCCGAGGGCCGTGGTCACCAGCTCGTTACGGTCGTAGAAGGGGACGAGCTCCACGTCCGGCGGCAGCGAGCGCCGCGCCAGCTCGAGCTTCTCCTCGACCCCGGCGACCACGTCGCGTCCCGAGCCGCCGCGCAGCATGAGCACGATGCCCGCCACCGTCTCGCCGCGGCCGTCGCGGCTGATCGCGCCCTGTCGGATCTCCGGCGCGAGCTCGACCACGGCGACCTGTGACAGCAGCACCGGCACGTTGTCGCGGTAGGCGATCACCGTGTCCTCGAGGTCGCCCGCGTTGCGCACCCAGCCGTCGCCGCGGACCACGAACTGCTCGCCGCCGCGCTCCACGAAGGCGCCGCCGGCGACGCCGTTGTTGGCCGCCACGGCCGCCGCGAGCTCCTCGAGGGCGAGGCCGTAGCGGCGCAGCGCCGCCGGGTCCGCCACCACGTGGAACTGCCGCACGAAGCCGCCGAAGGAGTCGACGCCGGCGACCCCCGGCACGGTGCGCAGGATCGGCCGCAGCACCCAGTCCTGGAGGGTCCGCAGCTCCATCAGGTCGCGCTCCGGGCTCTCCAGGGTGTACTGGTAAACCTCGCCGAGTCCGGTCGAGATCGGACCCAGGGTGCTGCTGGTGCCGTCCGGCAGCTCGCCGCTGACCGTGAAGATCCGCTCCAGCACGAGCTGCCGCGCGAAGTAGATGTCGGTCCCGTCTTCGAAGACCACGGTCACCATCGAGAGCCCGAACTTGGACAGCGAACGCACCTCGGTCGAGTGCGGCAGGCCGGCGCACGCCTGCTCGATGGGATAGGTCACGAGCTGCTCGATCTCGAGCGGGGACAGGGTCGGCGCCTGCGAGATCACGGTCACCTGGACGTTGGTGACGTCCGGAAACGCGTCGATCGGGAGCTCGAGGAAGGCCATCCAGCCGGCCCCGATCAGCAGCGCTGCCAGCAGCACCACGACCAGGCGGTGGGCGAGCGACAGCTCGACGAGGCGCTGCATCTCAGTCCTCCCCGCCCTCACCCTTGACGAGGGTCGACTTGAGGAGGAAGACGCCCGCGCTCGCCACCTCGTCGCCAAGACCGAGGCCGCTGACCACCTCGTAGCTTTCGCCGTCGCGCTGGCCGAGCTCCACCGCCCTGACCACGAACTCGCCGCCGCCCGTGGCGACGAACACACTGTCCGAACCCCCGATGCTGATCACCGCCGACTGTGGGACCGAAAGCGCGCGGCGCACCTCACCGTGGTTCACCGACGCTTCGACGAAGGCCCCGGGGAGGCAGGTCTCGGTGCCGGCCTCGATGCGGGCGCGCAAGCGGATGGTCCGGGTCGCCGGATCGATCTGCGGCACCCGGGTGATGATCGTCGCGCGGCCCTGGGTGCCGCTGCGGCCCATGGGCTCGAACACGACCCGGTCCCCGGCCGACACCGCCGATGCCTGGTCCGGCGCCAGCTGCAGCTCGAGCTCCACCCTCCCCGGATCGCCGACCGCCAGCAGCGGCGCGTAGGCCTGCACCCACTCCTGCTCCTGGACCATCAGCTCGAGCACGACACCGTCCACCGGCGAGACCACCGGCAGGTGCGGGTCGAGGCGCTGGCTCTCCAGGACCTCCTCGAGTCGTGCTTCGGGGAAGCCGTGGTCAAGGAGCTCTTCGCGCAGGGTGTTGGCCCGCAGCCGGGCCGTCAGGGCCTCCTGCTCGCGGCGTTCGAGCTCGAGGCGGCTGATCCCGTCCAGGGCGAGCAGCTCCCGCGCCGCCTCCAGCCGCAGCTCGGAGAACCTCACCCCATCGACCGCGAGCAGCAGCTCGCTCTCGAGGGCCAGCAGCTCGTGCGAGTGCATCATCGCCAGCACCTGGCCGCGCCGCACTGCATCGCCGGGCGCGACCTGGAGCGACTCCACCCGCCCGCTGGCGATCGTCTTCAGCGTCAGGGTGGAGCCGGGCGAGCGCACCACCTGGCCGACCGCTCTCATGCGGCTGCTGAAGTCGGCCTCCGTCACCGCCGAGGTCATGACGCCGGCCCGGTCCCGCTGTTCCTTTGTCAGCCGCACGACCTCCGCAGCAGCCAGCGGCTGCGCCGCCACCAGCACGATCAGGGCACCGAGAACTCGCATCATGAGCCTTCCTCCATCGACAGCGCTGCCATCGGGAACAGCGACGGATCGTCCAGCAGATAGCCGAGTTCGAGGCGTGCCAGCAGGAGCTCGGTGCGGGCGTCGATCGCCCCGAGCAGCACCTCGTCGTGCCGGAACACCCCGTAGACGTACTCCAGATAGCTGAGCGCACCCAAACGATACTGTGCAAACAGCGACTCCTCGATCCGCCCGAGCCCGTCGAGGGCCGGGGCGATCGAGCGCAGCCGGGACGCGGCTCCGGTCGCCACGGCCAGGGCCGACCGCGCCTCACGCATGGTCTCGACGAGCGCGGCGTCCCGGGCCGCGGCAGCCAGCGCCTGCCGTTCCCGCGCCGCCTCCCGCTGCCGGGCGCCGACGCTGCCGAGCGGGAGCGGGACCGCGAACCGGAAACCCCAGGCGTCGTAGCCGTCGAGGCCATCGAGGTTCGGGAAGCGCTCCCACTCCACCTCGACCATCGGCCGTCCCCAGGCGGTGGCTGCGGCCATCCGTGCCCGGGCCTCCTCGAGCTCGGCCTCTGACCGAACGCTCTGCATCGGCACCCCCGCGGCGACGACCTCATCCACGATGCGCGCCGCGTCGGGGGAGGAGGAGAGCTCCGCCAACGCCTCGAGGTCGCCCGGCTGCGGGCTCGGAAAACCTGGACCGCAGAGCTCGGCCACCCCCTCCGCCTGAACCTCCACCTCGGCCTCGGCCGCCGCGAGCAGCGAGGCCGCGGACGTGCGGTCGAGGTCGAGCTGCGCCACCTCGGTGCCGGAGACCTCGCCCAGACGATGGCGGGCCTCGAGCCGCGCGAGCGCGGCGTCGAGCCGCTCGAAGCGCCGCCGGCGGACCTCGACCCGCTCGACCGCAGCCGCGAGCGCCAGCCAGCGCCGGGTCGACTCGACCGCGACCGCGCGTGCAGCCGTGTGCGCGATCGCCTCCGTCCCCTGCTCGGCGGCGCGCGCGAGATCGCGTGCCGGCCCGGCCTGGCCGAAGAAGTTGAACGGGGTCCCGAGTCGCAGCGTGTCCTGGGCGTTCGGCGTCCGGTCCCCGCCCAGGCCCTCGCTCTGCCACTCCAGGTACGGGCTCACAGCGGCGGCCTCGGTGCGCGCTTCGGCGCCGAGCAGCGCGGCCTCGCGCAGCCTCGCCGCCAGCGCCGGCGACGACGCGACCGCCGCCCGCTGCACCGCCGCGACCCGCGCCGCCGCGGTCTCGGATCCACCCGCGGCGGCGACTGCAGCCAGCGCCGGGAGCGCCGCCGTTACTGCCATCATTGCGATCCGTGTGAACACCGGGGTCCTCCCTCTGCGCTCGACCATGCGGCAGCCAGTATGACGGCGCCTAAGTAGCTCCGCAAGCATGGATTTACGCAATAAATTGTGCAAATACTCAACTGTCGGTCGGGGCCGCGGGCGGACCGCACCTGGCCCGCGACAGCTCTCAGATGACGGTGCCGTCGGGGATCACCGCGTTCTTGGCGACCACCACGATCCCGTCGCGGATCGTCCAGCCCTCACCCTCGCCGTCGCTCGCGTCGCGGCGGTTGGTGATCCTGACCCCGCGTCCGATGCGGGCGTTCTTGTCGATGATCGCGTTCGAGATCTCGCAGCCCTCGCCGATCCCGGGCGGCGGCTCGCCCGGCAGCGGCGGCGGGTAGTGCGAGTCGATGCCCATGATCAATGCGTTGCTCACCTTCGAGCTGCGGATCACGCCGCGCAGCCCGACGATCGAGCTCTCGACGTTGGAATCGACGACGTGGGAGCCGTCGCTGAGCAGCACGTGGTCGAAGCAGCAGCCGTGCAGCTGCGCTCCGGGGAGGTAGCGGGGGCGGGTGTAGATCGGCCACGCCTGGTCGTGGAAGGTGAACTGGGGGTTGGCGCTGACCAGGTCCATGTGGGCCTCGAAGAAGGCGCCGATGGTCCCGATGTCCCGCCAGTAGCCCTTGAAGAAGTGCGCCTGGACGCGGCGGCGTGAGACCTCGGACGGGATGACGTCGCCGCCGAAGTCCTCGAGGTCGTTGTCGAGCGCCTCCCCGAGGGCCTCCTTGTTGAAGATGTAGATCCCCATCGAGGCGAGGTACGGCAGGTCGGACGGCACGCCCTCGGCGGCGAGCAGGCTCGGCGCCACCTCCATCCCGTCCCGCGCCGCGGCGGTCGCGGGCTTCTCCCGGAACTCGACGATGCGGCCGCTCTGGTCCACCCGCACCGCGCCGAAGCCCGCGATCTCGTCCTCGGAGCACGGCTTGACCGCGATCGTGATGTCGGCGCCGCTCTGCACGTGGTCGTGCAGCATCTGCCGGTAGTCCATGCGGTACATGTGGTCGCCGGCCAGGATCAGCACGTGATCGCCGTGCAGCTGGGTGAAGATGTGCAGGTTCTGGCGGACGGCGTCGGCGGTGCCCTGGAACCAGGTCTGCATGGTCGGCGTCTGCTGCGCGGCCAGGATCTGGACGTAGCCGCGCGAGAAGGCGTCGAAGCGGTAGGTGCGGCCGATGTGGCGGTGCAGCGACACCGAGTTGAACTGGGTCAGCACGTACATCCGCTCCATGCCCGAGTTGATGGCGTTGGAGATCGGGATGTCGATCAGGCGGTACTTGCCGCCCACCGGTACCGCGGGCTTCGAGCGGTGGGTGGTCAGGGGGGCGAGCCGGGCGCCGCGGCCGCCGCCGAGGATCAGGACCGTGACGTCGAGGTCGCACTGCTCCAGCACGTTCATCCGCTTCTCCCAGCCTGTGCTCGGGCCCAGTGTAGCTCGGACGGGCGGGTCCGCAAGCGCGAACTCAGCCGCCTCCGAGAGCGCGCCTCGCGGGCTCGCAGCGGGGATTGGCCTCGAGGGCGGCGCGCCAGTCCGCCTCCGCCTTCGCGTCGTCGCCCCGGCGCTCGTACGCCAGCGCCCGCAGCAGGAGGGCGGGCTCGAGGCCCGGCTCGAGCTCGAGCGCGCGGTCGAGAAGCCGCACCGCCTCGTCGAGGTCGCCGCCGTGCTCCGCCTCGGCGAACACCAATGGCTTGGCAGCCGTCACCCAGGCGCGGGCACTGTCGGGGTCCAGGTCGAGGGCGCGCCCGGTGGCCTCCTCGAGACGATCGCGGTACTTCCGGGCGCGGAAGTCCGAGCGGATCATGGTCGCCACCAGGTCCGCCTCCATGCGGTACCTCTCCGAGGACTCCGGCAGATCGTCGATCAGCCCCAGCGCCTCCTCGGCCGCGGCGTCGATGCGTTGGCCGAGATTGGTCCGCACCGCGCGCTCGTCGGCCGGCGTCTCCTCGAACTCGATCCGCAGCAGCTCGGCCACCGCCAGGCCGGCCTCGACCCGCAGCTCGAGCAGCGGCCCGTCCTCCCCACCGCCGGCGGCGGCCCGCGCCCGGGACAGCACCGCGGTCGCCGCCTCGGCGTCGTACGTCTTGAGGGCGCGAGAGAGCTCGCTGGCGAGCCCGGCGGCGGGCTCGCCGGCCGCTGCCGCCACGGCGGCGGCCGCGGTCGCGAAAGCAACCAGGACACTCTGCATGAGCTTCACCGCCGCCTCCCCGTCACCATCAGAATCGCCGGCAGCACCAGCACGTCGGCCGCCAGCGCCGCCACCATCGCCACCGTCGCCAGGATGCCGAAGTCGCGGATCGGCACGAACTCGGAGGTGGCGAGCGCGAGGAAGCCGGCGGCGGCGGTGGCGGTGGTGGCGGCCAGCGCCGGCCCGATCGTGCGCAGGGTGGCCGCCGCCGCGTCCGCGACCGGGGCGCCGTCCGCAAGCCTCCGGCGCACGTTCTCGAGCACGTGGACCGTGTTGTCGACCGCGATGCCGAGCGCGATGCTCGCCACCATCACCGTGCCCGCGTCGAGCGGCAGCCGCAACACCGCCATGGCGGCGAAGGCGGCCAGGATCGGGATCAGGTTCGGCGGCGCCGCGGTCGCGGTCAGCCGCCACGAGCCGAGGCCGAAGGCGATGGTCGCGAACACCAGCAGCAGCGCCAGGCCGAGGCTCTCGAGCTGGGTCGCGACCAGCGCCTGCTGGGCCTCGACCAGGAGCAGGACCTGGCCGGTGACCCGCGCGGTCCAGCCCTCCGGCAGCGCCTCGAGCGCCCGCCGCGCCTCGTCCACCAGCTCGAGGAAGCGCTCCTCTCCGGTCTCGTTGACCAGCGCCGACAGGCGCACCGTACGTCCGTCGGAGAGCACCAGCCGGGAGAGGGCCCGCCGCCCTTCATCGCCACCTGCGGCCATCACATCGGCAGCGTCCTCGCGCGTCTCCGGCGGCCGGTACGAACCCGGGTCGAAGCCGCTCTGCCAGTGGTTGAGCTTCGCCAGCACGTCCACCGGCGACAGCACCCGGGTGACGATCCGCGACGCCGCCAGCCGGTCGGCGACCTTTTCCAGCACCGGCCAGCTCCCGGGTGCGTACCAGGGGCCGGGCGCGACCAGCACCACCTCGAGGGTGTGAAAGCCGCCGAGCCGCCCATCCAGCGAGCGGAAGTCCAGGGTGGTCGGGTGGTTCTCCGGCAGGAAGGCCACCGGGTCCGACTCGACCCGGATCGCCGGCACCGACGCTGCCGCCGCCGCGACGAGCACCGCCGCGATCGCCAGGACCGCCCGCGGGTGCCGCCGCCAGCCCCAGCCCCAGCTGCCGCCGAAGGTGCCCAGATGGCGGCGGAAGGCCGGCACCCGCAGCAGCTCGACGAGCGCCGGGGTCACCGTGAGGTTGATGGCGAGCGCCAGGAGGATGCCGAGGGCGGCCAGCCAGCCGAGCTCGCGCACCGGCGCCATCATCGACACCGCGAGCGAGGCGAAACCGGCGGCGGTGGTCACGGCGGCCAGAATGCAGGGGCGCGTCGTCTCCGCCAGCGCCCGCGCGAGCGCCCGCTCCTGGTCGTCGTCGATCCGCAGATCCTGGTAGCGCCGCATGATGTGGATGCTGTTCGACAGCGCGAGCACCCACAGCAGGGGCGGCAGGGCCGTCGACACCATGTTGAGGCTGATGCCGGCGGCGACCGCGATCCCCATCGTCAGCACCACGGCCAGCAGCGCGCTCACGGCGGTCGCCGCCATCGCCCGCGCCGAGCGCAGCATGAATGCGAGCATCAGCAGCGAGCCCGCGAGTGCGATCGGGATCGTCCGCCGCGCCTCGCCCGCCGAGACCTCGTCGAGGGCCACGATCAACGCCGTCGAGCCGACCAGCCGCACCTCGCGTCCCGATTCCCGCAGCGGAAGCAGCGCCTCGTCGGCGGCTCTGACGATCCGCCGCCGCGCCGCCGGTTCGTCGGCCGGGTCGATCTCCAGCAGCAGCCCGGCGAGCTCGCCGTCGGCCGAGATGAAGAGGCCGCGGTAGAAGGGGGTCGAGGTCATCTCCTCGGCCAGCGCCTCCGGGTCCTCGGCGCCGAACAGGTCGCGGTAGAGGATCGGGATCCCGCGCACCTCGACCACTCCGGGGACGGCCTCCAGCGACTCCGCGCAGGAGAGCAGCAGCTCGAGGGCGTCCGGCGTGAAGAAACCGCCGCCGCCGATGACCGCGAGCAGGAACTCGTCGCTTCCGAAGTCGCGGCGGAACTGCTCGTAGATCGCCGCGCCCTCGCCGCCCTCGCCGAGCCAGCGCTCGAGGCGGTTGTCGACGCTCACCCGCCGCGCCTGCCACGCCGCGACCAGCGAGGCAGCTACCAACAAAATGGCGAGGACGCGCCGCACCGGCATCGCCTAGAGGCTCCCGAGCACGGTCTCGGCGGTCAACCGCAGCAGGCCGTCGCCGCCCATCACCCGCGGCCCGCCGGCGCGCATCTTGAGCGCCAGGAAGCGCGACATCAGGCCCGGGTCCGCGGCGAGAGCGGCCGTCACCCGTCGCCGCAGGCGCGGCCGTCGCTCGACCAACAGGAGCAGGCGGATGACGGCCAGCGGGTGGCGGACAATCTGACGGTGGGCGGAGGCGTAGCCCTCGAGGTCCCCGGCGGCGATCGCCCGCACCACGGCCTCGGCCTGTCGGAAGGCGAGTGCCAGGCCCTCGCCGGTGATCGGGTCGAGGTATCCGGCGGCGTCGCCGACCAGCGCCAGCCGCCCCAGGACGACGCGCCGGCAGCGCTGCTCGAGCGGGCCGGCGCCGCGGTCCCGGGACGCGATCTCGCAGCCCGCCAGGCGCTCCCCGAGCCGGGGAAATCGGCCGAGGAGGCCGTCGAAGTCGCCTCGGCCGTCCGACCACAGCAGGGCGACGCCCACCAGCCGCTCCCCCACCGGGGTGACGTAGGCCTCGCAACCGTCGGCCCAGTGGACCTCGACGAGGTCGCTCCACGGCGCGACCCGGTAGTGCCGCCGCACCCCGAAGCGGCGCCGCCGCGGCGGCCGGCCCTCGAGCCCGGCCCAGCCGCGGACGCGCGAGGTCCGGCCGTCGGCGGCGATGAGCCAGCACCCCCGCACCGTTCCCTCGTCGGTCGCGAAACCCTCGCCGGTGAAGCCGCGGACCCGGCTCCCCCAGCGCACGCGCACGCCCACCGCCTCGGCGCGGCGACGCAGCGCGTCGTGGAGAACGGTCCGGCGGATACCCAGCCCGGGCTCATCCGGGAAGCGCCCCTCGGCCACCGCCTCCCCGTCGAGGTAGCGCACGCCGAAAAACGGCCTCGACTCGAGGGCCTCGAGATCCACACCGAGGGTGCGCAGCACAGACGCACCATCCGGCATCAGGCCCTCGCCGCAGGCCTTGTCCACCGGCGGCCGCGCCGCCTCCAGGACGAGGACGTCGAGACCGGAAAGCCGCGCGCAGATCGCGGTCGCGAGGCCGGCCGGGCCGCCGCCGACCACCACCAGATCGGCGTCAGCCGCGACCACGGGCCCTCCGCGCGCGCGCCATGGCGATCGACGAACGCGCCATCGCGCCGACCACACGGATCGGCGTCACCGCCGCCGGCGGCTCGAGCTCGCCGCGACGCCAGCGCGCGAGCGCCTCCTGGCGGCGCAGCTTTCCGGAGGAGGTGCGGGGCAGCGTCCCCGGCGGGAGCACCGCGACGTGGTCCGGCTGCAGACAGGTCGCTGCGCGCACCGCCCGCGCCGCGTCGCCGGCCAGCGCGGGGTAGTCGTCCGCGCCGACGTCGCGGCGCGCCTCGACCAGCAGCACGAGCTCCTCGCCGTCGGCCCCCTCGGGCAGGAAGGACGCGGCCACCGCGCAGCCGGTGCGAACGCCTTCGACTGCGTCCACGGCGTGCTCCACCTCCACCGGCGAGTGGCAGCGGCCGCGCAGGATCAGCACGTCCTTGGCGCGCCCGCTGAGGTAGAGCTCGCCGCCCACCAGGAAGCCCATGTCGCCGGTGTCGAGCCAGCCGCCGCGGATCGTCTCGGCGGTCGGCTGCTCCTGGCCGAGGTAGCCGTCCATCAGCGACGGACCGCGCACCAGGACCCGGCCGACCCGGCCGACTTCCAGCTCACGGCCGGCGCCGTCGGCGATCTTGAGCTCGAAGCCCGGCAGCGGACGGCCCACCGAGACGATCTCGACGCCGCCGTCCTCCTCCCGGACCACGCCGTCGGACGCCAGCGCCTCGCGGTCGAAGCGCCGGCTCGAAAACACGCGGTCGAGATCGGAAAAGGTCACCGCCAGGCTGGCCTCGGAGAGCCCGTAGACCGGGGTCAGGGCCTCGGGCCGGAAGCCCCAGGGCGAAAATCGTTGCTGGAAGGCGCGCAGCACGCGCGGCGCCACCGGCTCGGCGCCGTTGAGCGCGATCCGCCACGACGACAGGTCGACGCCCTCCAACTCCTCGTCGCGCACCTTCTCCACGCACAGGCCGTAGGCGAAGTTGGGCGCCGGCGACAGGGTCGCGCGGTAGCGCGAGATGGTGCGCAGCCAGACCGCGGGCCGCGCCACGAACAGCTCGGGGGGAATCAGGGTCAGAGTGCCCGGACGCTCCAGCGCCGGGAAGACGCAGCCGATGAGACCCATGTCGTGATAAAGCGGCAGCCAGCTGACGCCGCTGTCGACGAGCCCCGGCCGCGGCGGCCAGAAGCCGTTGAGCAGGCGCGTCTGTGCCACCACCGCGCGGTGGCTGAGAGCGACCGGCTTGGGCTCCACGGTGGTGCCGGAGGAGAACTGCACCAGGGCCAGGGCGGACTCGTCCACTGCTTCGGAGGTCGGGCACCCGCCCACGAGATCGGTCGCCGCGCGGCAGCCCAGCACCGGCCTCGAACGCTCGACGACCTCGCCCAGCAGGCGCCGCACCGTCGCGTCGGCCAGCACCAGCCGCGCCCCGACCGCGCGGATCATGCCCGCAGTCCGCTCGTGGTACTCGGCCAGCCGTCCGAGCCGCACCGGCGGGTAGAGCGGCACCGGCGTCGCGCCGGCGAGCAGGACGCCGAAGAACGCGTCGAAGAACCCGATGCCGGTCGGATAGACCAGCGCCACCCGCTCGCCCCGCGCCAACCCGAGCTCACGGAGGCCACCTGCCACCCTGCGCGCCCGGTCGTGGATTTCGGGCCACGGGTACCAGCGCTCGTCTTCGAAGCGGTCGAGCAGTCGCAGCCCGGTGTCGGGAAATCCCGCCGCCCGCTCGAGCAACCCGTTGACCGTCCGCGGCTCAGCCATCGAGGCGCTCCCGGATCGCCGCCACGAGCTCGCCGACGGTCTCGATGCCGGCCTCGGGGTCCAGGCAGACGCGGAAGTGGTTCTCCACCTCGAGGGCCAAGGTCAGCATCTTCAGCGAGTCGAGCTCGAGGTCCTCCACCAGCCGCTGCTCCGGTGCCAGCCGGCCCTCCCAGCCGAGGTGCCTCCGCGCCACCTCGGCGATGCCCGTGAGCACGTCGCCGTCCGAGAGCGTCACGAGCCGCTCCCGACGCCCGGGCTCGCGGCCTCGCCGACGTCCGCCAGCGCCGTCTCCTCGGCGCTGATGCGCCGCGCGAGCAGCGCCAGGTTGGCGGCTCCGAACAGGAGCGCGGTCAGCCAGGCGCCGTGCAGCATCGGGATCGCCGCGAGCTCGAGAACCACCACCAGATAGTTGGGGTGGCGCAGCCACCGGTAGGGACCGCGCGTGACGAGCGGCGCGCCCGGCAGGACCATCACCCGGGTCGTCCAGCGCTCGCCGAGGCTGCGCAGGGTCCACCAGCGCAGCGCGAGTGCCGCCGCCAGAACCGCCAGCCACGGCGCGGCCTGCGCCGGCCTGAAGGGACGGTCCAGCAGCCACACCTCGGCGACGCAGGAGACCAGGAACGCGCTGTGCAGCGCGACCATCCAGGGGTAGTGACCGGCGCCGACCTCGCGCGCCCCCCGGGCCATGAGCGCCCGCACGTGGCGGCGCGACACCGCGAGCTCGCACAGGCGCTGGCCGGCGACGAGCCCGATCAACAGCACGTAGGCGACGCGGGAGTCCAGACCGAAGATCACGCGGGGCCGCCTTCCTCCCAGCGCAGCAGGACGAGCTCGGAGCAGAAGCCGGGGCCCATCGCCGACATCAGGCCCCAGCTGCCGGGCGGCGGCGGTTGCTCGAGGGCTTCCTGCAGGACCAGCAGCACCGAGGTCGAGGACAGATTGCCGACCTCGCGCAGGGTCCGCCACGCACTCTCGAGGGCGCCCTCCGGCAGCTCGAGCGTCTCCTGCATCGCCTCCAGCACCTTCGGTCCGCCCGGGTGCGAGATCCAGACCGCGATGTCCGCCCTGGTCAGGCCGTGATCGGCGAGGAATCCGTCGACATCGCGCCCGAGGTGGCGGCGCACCATCTCCGGCACCTCGGCCGACAGTACCACCTTGAAGCCCCGCTCCGACACGTCCCAGCCCATCACGCGCTCGGTGTCCGGATAGAACGACGAGCGGCTGTCGACGACCGTCGGGCCGGCGGCGGCGCGGGAAGAGCCCACCAGCACCGCCGCGGCCGCGCCGTCGCCGAACAGGCCCGACGCGATCAGGTTCTCGATCGACAGGTCCTCACGCTGCAGGGTCAGCGAGCAGAGCTCGACCGACAGCAGCACGGCGACGTCGTCGGGGTGGCCCTCGAGGTAGTCCGCGCAGCGTGCGACGCCGGCCGCGCCGGCGAGGCAGCCGAGCCCGAAGATCGGCACCCGCTTGACCGTCGGCGGGAGTCGGAGCCGGTTCATCAACCGAGCGTCGATGGACGGCACCGCGACGCCTGTCACGGTCACGAAGAAGAGCGCATCGATGTCATCGGCGGCGAGGCCGGCGCCGGCGAGGGCCGCCAGAACCGCTTCGCCGCCCAGCTCCTGCGCGACCCGGATCCAGTGGTCGTTGGCCTGTCCCCAGCTCTCGATCCGCGGGTACGCCTCCATCGGCAACGCCAGCCTTCGCCCGCCCACCAGCACGTTGCGGTGCAGCTGCTCGAGCCGCTCGAGGTTGAAGTAGCGCTCGGCCCAGCGCTCGCGGAAGGCCGCGAGCAGGGTCTCCTGGTCGTAGGCGTGCGGCGGCAGCGCGGAGCCGACGGCCGCGATCTTCACGCCGCCCCCGGTCGCGAGAACGCCCCTTCGCCGGTCCGGCGCAGGCACGTCTTCAGGGTTCCAGGGTCCATCATCGAGGGTGCAACAGTACCAAACCGGCGTCTATTGCTTCCCGAATCGAGACCGCCCTGTCGTCCGCGTCACTGCCGGGCCCGGCAAATGCCGGTAGCATGGCGGGCGATGGGACGCACCACCCCCGCCGCCGACACCGGGTTTCGCCGACGCGCCGCAGCGGCTCTCCTGGCGCTCGCAGCCGTCGCGTTCACCGCGCTGCTGTGGCTGGCCGGATGGCTGCCCGCGGTCGACCGGGTGAGCGGCGACATCCTGCTGCGGGCCGCAGGCACGCCGTCTGCGAGCCGCGCGCCGGTGTGCGCGGTGCTGATCGACGACCACGCCGTGGCGCGGCTCGGCCCGCTGCCCTGGCCGCGCGAGCGCCTGGCGCGGGTGGTGGCCGCGATCACCGATTCAGGCGCCGCCGCCATCGCCGTCGACCTGCTGCTCGTGGAGCCCGCCGACGAAACCGGCGACGCCGCCCTCGCCGCGGCCTTCGAAGCCCGCCCTGTGACCCTGGCTGCGGCCTTCGACCGTGAAGGCGGGTGGCTGCTGCCGCTGCCCGCCTTCGGCGGCTCGGCGGCCGCGGCGCACGTCTACGGCGAGGTCGGCCCGGACGGGGTCGTGCGCACCGTGGCCTCCACCAAGCAGGCGAACGGGCTCGCACTGCCGGCGCTGTCGCTGGCTGCGGCCCGGCTCCTGCGGCCGCAGCTGGCGATCCTGCCGGGTTCGGTGGTGCGCCCGGCGTTTCAGCCGCCGCCGCAGGAGCTGCCCAGCTTCAGCGCTGCGGCGGCCCTCGAGGGCGGCCTGCCCGCCGCCGGGATCGGCGGCCGGCTGGTCTTCCTCGGCGTGTCGGCGACCGGCGCCGGCGACCAGTTCGTGGTGCCGACAGGCCCCCGGCGTGCGCCGGTTCCGGGCGTCCTCGCCCACGCCTCGGCGA
The DNA here is from genome assembly GCA_964565045.1 of uncultured Thermoanaerobaculia bacterium. Classification (GTDB taxonomy): domain Bacteria; phylum Acidobacteriota; class Thermoanaerobaculia; order Thermoanaerobaculales; family Sulfomarinibacteraceae; genus Sulfomarinibacter. The sequence continues at coordinate 4,360 of CAZMED010000027.1, read as the reverse complement.
CTGCCTCGATCCTCGATGGGCGCCTGCTCGGCAAGCCGCCGCTGCCGTGGTCGGCGGCGGCGGGGTGGTTCCTCGCTTTCGGCGTCCAGCTGTTGCGCGACCGCCGCGGCGCCTTCGACCTGGCAGCCTTCTCGGCGCTGCTCGCCGGCGTCATGGTGATCTCGCTGGCCGCGGCGCGCTGGGGCCTGCTGTTGCTGCCGGTGGCCGCGTTCGTCGTCGCCATGGTGGTTTCCGCGCTGCTGCGCGAGACCGCGGAATCGCGGCTCGCCCACCGCGAGACCGGAAGCCTCCTGCAGTCGGTGCTGGCCCACGTCGGCGAGGCGCCGCCGCCGGGAGCCCCGCGGACGGCGCGCGCCCGGCTCCTCGCCCTGCAGCGTGTCCAGCAGAGGGTCCTCGAGGAGGACGCCGCGCGCCGCGCCCTGCTGGCGGGCATGGCCGAAGGCGTGCTGATGTGGGGCCCCGACGGGGCGTTGATCGAGGCGAACCCGGCCGCGCGACGGCTGTGGGGAGGGGTCCCGGACGCGGCCGACCTGGCGGGCGGCAACGGCTCGCCCACCGACGAGTGGTCGGTCCAGCGCGGGCCCCGCGAGCTCTCGATACGGACCGCCGACCTCGACCCCGGAAGGCTCGCCATCATCCGCGACGTCACGGCCGAGCGTGCACTCGAGCGCCGGCGCCAGGAGATGCAGCGCCTGGTGTCGCACGAGCTCAAGACCCCGCTCGCCTCCATCGCCGGCTTCGGCGAGACCCTGGAGCGCTACCGGCTCTCCGGTGACGAGCTCGGACGCGTTGCCTCGTTGATCCGCGGGGAGGCGCAGCGGCTGCAGGAGATGGTCTCCGTATTTCTCGACCTCGAACGCCTCGGCGCCGGTCACTGGGACGAGGCGGCCGACGTCCTGGACCTCGGCGCGCTCGCCGGCGCCCGGCTCGAGGTCCTCGAAGCGGCCGCCGCGGCGCGCGGTGTGAGGATCGCCCGCAGGCTCGCCCCCGGCTGCCGGGTGCGCGGCGTCGCCGCCCTGCTCGAGCGGGTGGTGGACAACCTGGTGGGGAACGCCGTCACCTACACCGACCGCGGCGACACGGTCGAGGTCGATCTCCGGCGAGAAGGCGACGAGCTCCGGCTCAGCGTCCGCGACCACGGCCCCGGGATCCCCGAGGCCTCGCGCGGGCGCCTCTTCGAGCGCTTCTATCGCGCGCCCGGCAGCGGCGCCGCGGGGAGCGGGCTCGGCCTCGCCCTGGTCAAGGAGGTCGTGACCTGGCACGGAGGGTGCATAGCTGTTGACAGCGAGATCGGCCGCGGCAGCTGCTTCACGGCGACGCTGCCGGCGGCCCCGGAGGCATGAGGCGTGGCACGGACCAGGGTCCTGGTGGTCGACGACGACACCGCGATGCGGGAGATGATGGCGCTCGCCCTGGGCAAGGAGGGCTTCGAGGTGCGTGCCGCGGCCTCCTCCAGGGCGGCGGAGGACGCGGTCTCGGAGAGCCCCTTCGAGGTGATCGTCACCGACATCTACCTCGGCGACGGGACCGGCCTCGAGCTGCTCGAGCACTGCCGCTCGCGATGTCCGGACGCCAAGGTCATCCTGGTGACCGCCCATGGGACGATCGAGACCGCGACCTCGGCACGCCGGCTCGGCGTCTTCGACTACCTGGCCAAGCCCTTCGCGATCGAGGCCCTCGTCGAGCGCGTGCGCGCGGCGGCCCGCGCCCCCGCGGCGGCCGCATCCGCGGTCGAGATCGGACCCGAGTCGATGATCATCGGCAACGACCCGGCGATCGTCGAGGTGTACAACGCGGTCGCGCGGGTCGCGCCGCTGCCGATCCCGGTCCTCGTCCGCGGCGAGACCGGCACCGGCAAGGAGCTGATCGCGCGCGCGCTGCACCGCTTCGGCGCCGACCCGGGCGGGCCCTTCGTTCCGATCAACTGCGGCGCGATCCCCGAGAACCTGCTCGAGAGCGAGCTCTTCGGGCACCGCAAGGGCTCGTTCACCGGCGCCGACCGCGACCACCGCGGCGCGGTCGAGGCGGCGCGCGACGGCACCCTCTTCCTCGACGAGGTCGGCGAGCTGCCGGCCTCGCTGCAGGTCAAGCTGCTGCGCTTCCTGCAGTCGGGCGAGGCGCGGCCGGTGGGCTCGGACCGGGCCGTGCAGGTCCCGGTGCGGGTGGTGGCCGCGACCAACCGGGACCTGCGGGCGGAGGTGGCGGCCGGCGCCTTCCGCGAGGACTTCTACTTCAGGCTCGCCGCCTACGAGATCGTGCTGCCGCCGCTGCGCACACGCCGCGCCGACATCCCGGCGCTCGTCGAGCACTTCCGCCGCCGGCATGCCGACCGCCTCGGCCTCGACCCGCAATCCACTGTCAGTCAAGAGGTTCTGGAAGTTCTGGCGGCGCATCCCTGGCCCGGCAACGTGCGCGAGCTCGAGCACGTGGTGCAGCGGGCGCTCGTGGACAGCGGCTCGCTCACTGACGGGCAACGGGTGCAGGAGCTCCTCGGGTCCCGCACCACCGCGGCTCAGGAGGCCGAAGCCGCGCCCGCGATCGGCGATGACCTGACCCTGCAGGAGCTCGAGGCCCTGCACATCGAGGGGGTCCTCAAGCGCTGCCGGGGCAACCGGACCCGCGCCGCCGCGATCCTGGGCATCGAGCGCAAATCGCTCTACCGCAAGGCCGAGCGCCTCGGCATCCCGCTCGACCACGAGGAGGACAGCTCGTGACGCACAACCGCTTTGCCGTGGCACTCGCATTCGCCGCAATCGGCGCGGCAGGTGCGTCGGAAGCGCCAACCGGTTTCGAGTACGAGGTCGTCGCCGTCAAACGGAAGCTGGTGCTGGAGGCCGCCGACGGCGAGCACCTGCTCGCGCCCGGCGACCGGGCGCGCTCCGGAGACCGACTGTTCACCGCCTCACGCTCGAGCGCCGAGCTCGCCGTGCCCGAGGCGGCCGTCCGATTCCGGATCGGCGCAAAAACCCGTCTCACCCTCGCCCACGAACGGCCCGGCGTGCTGCTCGAAATCGAGCGCGGCAGTCTCCGCGCCATCTTCGGCCGCCTCGAGGAGGGCGGCGGGCGCGAACGCCTGGTGACGACACCGTCCGCGGTCCTCGCGGTGCGCGGCACCGACTACGGCGTCGAGGTCGAAAAGGACGGCGACACCTCGGTCGCGGTCTTCGAGGGGACCGTCGAGGTACGCGACGCCGGAGGACTCGGCGAGGCCGTTCGGGTCGCTGCCGGCCAGTCGGTCCGCGTCCGCAGCGGACACGCCGCCGGCGCGCCCGAGGCGCACGGTCTGTCCGGCGGCGACTGGGACCGCGGCCGTCGGGTGCGCACCGAGACGCCCGGCGGGCCGGGGTCCATGCCCGGCATGGGCGGCCCCGCGAACACCGGCTCCGGACGGCCTCCGGCGTCGTCGCAGGGCGGGTCCCGTCGACACGGCGGCTGAGTCAGGCGGACCCGCTCAGCCTGCACGACTCAAAAGGCTTCGACCGGCGCTCCGCGGCGCCGCAGCAGGACCGCCGCCCCCACCAGGCAGGCCGCGAGCATGGCCGCCGAGGCGGTCCAGAAGGGCCACTGGAAACCGAGGCCGCCGTAGGCCACCTCGGCCCAGAAGGGGCCGGCGATGCGGGCCAGGCTCGCGAGTCCCTGCTGCACGCCCATCACGCCGCCGACCTCTTCGCGGCCTGCGGCCTTGGAGACCAGCGCCGTCAGGGCCGGGTGCGCAACGCCCTGTCCGAGCGCGAGCACGGCGAGCACCGCCAGCAGCGGACCGCGCCCCGGGGTCGAGGGCAGCACGCCCAGGGCCAGGAAGCTCAACAGCGTGCCCGCGACGATCAGCCGGACCTCGCCGAAGCGCTTCGACAGCGGGCCGATGAGGCCGCCCTGCACCACCGCGCCGAGGACGCCCGCATAGGCGAAGAGCCAGGCGATGGTCGAGGTGGTGAAGGCGAACCGCAGCTTGGCGAACTGCGCGAAGGTGGTCTCGAAGTTGGCGAAGGCGAAGATCGTCAGAAAGACCATCAGCAGGGCCGCGCCGAGCACCGGGTGAGCGAACGCCCGCCGCAGGCTCGCGAGGTCGAGCCGGCGGCGGCTGCCCCGGCGGCGGGCGCCGGGCTCGAGGGTCTCGGGCAGGCGCAGCAGCACGAGGACGAAGGCGGTGAAGGACGCCGCCGCCGCGACCACCCCCGGCAGCCAGGGCCTGATCGCCACCGTCAGCCCGCCGATCGTCGGGCCGAGGATGAAGCCGAGGCCGAAGGCGGCGCCGATCAGCCCCATCCCCTTGGCGCGGTCCTCGGGTCCGGTGATGTCGGCGATGACCGCGTGGGCGGTGGAGATGTTGCCGCCGGCGATGCCGGGGATGATCCGCGAC
>CAZMED010000026.1:9378-21965 GCA_964565045.1 uncultured Thermoanaerobaculia bacterium | reverse complement strand
GGATGGCGCGCTGCAGGTCCCAGGTGCTCTCCTTGCGGGCGATGCCGTCCGCCGTTCTGCCGACGTGGTCGTTCCTCCAGTCGGCGATCTTCGGCAGGCCCATGGTCGAGGGCCGGTCCTGCATCAACGCGTAGAGACCGAACGCGACCACGACGCAGAGCACGCCCGGTCCCCAGAAGCCCGCCCGCCACCCCCACAGGGTGACGAGCGCGGCGACGCCGACGAAGGTGAGGCCTTCGCCGATGGCGTGGGCCGTGCTCCAGATGCCGTAGATGCGGCCCCGCTCGCTGTTGGAGAACCAGTTGGCCATGGCCACCGCGCCCGACGGCGCGCCGAAGCCCTGGAACCAGCCGTTGAGCCCCCACAGGACGATCGACAGCCAGAAGACGGTGGAGAACCCCATGCCGATGTTGAGCAGGGCCGACACCATCACCCCGAAGGCGAAGAAGACCTTGAGGTTCATGTGGTCGGCGAGGAAGCCGTTGGTGAGCTTGCCGAAGGCGTAGGTGTAGAAGAGCGCCGAGCCGATGATCCCGAGCTCCACCGGCGTGAAGATCCCGCCGTCGATGAGCGGCTTCTTGACCATCGAGAGAGCCAGGCGACAGGTGTAGACGAGCCCGTAGCCGAGTGTGATGGCGAGCATGATGCGCAGGCGGTGCCGCCGGTACAGACGGTCGACCGAACCCGCGTCGGTGAGCGGCGGTTGGTCGGCCCCGGTCCGGAAGGCGCGCAGCGGGTTCACGGCGCCTCGACCCCGACCGGGCGGTTCTCGGCCATGGAGCGCGCCGCCGCCAGCCCCACCAGCACCGACATCAGGCCGTCACGGCCGCCCACCGGCGGCTCGCGGTCCTCGCGGATGCAGGCGAAGAAGGCCTCCATCTCGGCCGCGAACGAGGCCTGGTAGCGCTGCAGAAAGAAGTACAGCGGATTGTCGGTGCGGACGCCGCCGGCGCTCGAGAAGCTGACCCGGTTGGGGGTCTCGTTGCCCGCCTCGGCCGAGCCCGCAGACCCGAAGACCTCGACCCGCTGGTCGTAGCCGTAGACCGCCTGCCGGCTGTTCTCGATGACCGCCAGCGCCCCGTTGGCGAGCCGCATGGTGGTGACCGCGGTGTCGACGTCGCCGGCCTCGCCGATGGCCGGGTCGATGAGCACCGCCCCCATGGCGTGCACGGATTCGATCTCGCTGCCGGTCAGAAAGCGGACCATGTCGAAATCGTGGATCGTCATGTCGAGGAACATTCCGCCCGAGCTCTCGACGTAGGACACGGGCGGCTTTTCGGGGTCGCGGGAGGTGATCTTGACGATCTGGACCTCGCCGACGTCGCCGTCGGTCACCGCCTTGCGGACGCGCGCGAAGGTCGGGTCGAAGCGGCGGTTGAAGCCCACCTGCAGCTTGACGCCGGCCTTTTCGACGACTGCCAGGGTGCGGCGGATGCGGTCGGGGTCCAGGTCGATGGGCTTCTCGCAGAAGATGTGCTTGCCGGCATTCGCCGCGGCCTCGGTGAACGGCGCGTGGGTCGGGGTCGGAGAGCAGATCAGCACCGCCTCGATCGCCGGGTCCTCGAGTACGAGCGCCGGCTCGGGGCCGGTGGCGACGTCCGGCGGCGGCCAGGCCGCGAAGTCCGCGTACGGGTCGGCGACGGCCTTGACCCGGACGCCCGGCATGCGCAGCAGGTTGTCGGTGTGGAGCCGGCCGATGCGTCCGGCCCCGAGCACGCCCACGGTGATCGTCTTCATGAGACCGCTCCTCCTGCGGCGGCAGCGCCCGCCGATCGCACCCGCACCGGTTGCTTCGAAACGAAGGACTCGCGGGCCGCGCACGCCGCCTCGACCGCGGCCAGCGCGTCGTCGGACCCGGCGACCACCGGGCCGCCGTCCCGCACCGCCTCGAGGAAGCTCCGGAGCTCGGCGACGAAGGCCTCCCGGTAGCGGGAGACGAAACCGTCGTGCGGGGTCCGCGCGACCACGCCGCCGGTGGTGCTCAGGGTCCTGGTGCTCGGTCTGGTGTTGTCGACCGCAGCGCTGCCCGCAGCACCGAACACCTCGAAGCGCTGGTCGTAGCCGTACACCGCCTGCCGGCTGGCGTCGATCACCGCCAGCGCCCCGTTGGCCAGCCGCGCGCTCACCACCGCGGTGTCGATGTCGCCCGCGGCGCCGATCGCAGGATCGACGAGCACCGCGCCGGCCGCATAGACCTCCGCGATCTCGGAGCCGCCGAGAAACCGGACCGCGTCGAAGTCGTGGATCAGGAAGTCGAGGAAGATGCCGCCGGAGCGCTTGACGAAGTCGATGGGCGGCGCCTGGGGATCGCGGTTGGTGACCCGCACCGTGTGCACGGCGCCGATCTCCCCGCCCCTGACCGCGTCGGCCAGATCGAGGATGCTCGGGTCGGAGCGGCGGTTGAAACCGACCTGGAGCAGGATTCCGGCCCGTTCCACGATGCGCATGATCTCTTCGATGGGACCCGGCTCGAACGCCAGCGGCTTTTCACAGAACACGTGCTTGCCGGCCGCGGCGGCGCGGGCGATCAGCTCTGCGTGGAGCCCCGACGGCGCCGTGATGACCACGGCCTCGATTTCGGGATCGTCAAAAACGGCGGCGTTGTCGGTCGCGCACACCGCCACCCCCAACGCCCCCGCCCACTCGCGGTCCACGTGCGGGCTGGCGACCGCCTTGACCTTCGCCTCGGGCACGTGGTGGACCAGGTTCTCGGCGTGCATCCGGCCGATGCGACCCGCCCCGACCACCCCCACCGTCGTGTGCTTCATGGCCTCACCATCCCTCTCCAGTCAGGAATCGTTCTCACCGACTGTCCGCCGATACCACCGGCTCGAGAGCCCCGCCGGCGCCGGGCCGGCGGGTTTCCCGAGACGGGTGAGCTGTCGAAGACCGGTTTGCTACCTCATCGTTACAGGTCGAAGCGCACCCCGACGGTCGCCCACCAGTCGTAGTACTCCTGCTGGCGGATGCGGTCGGTGGTGCCCTCGAACACGGTGTACGGTTCGTCGGTGATGTTGACCGCTTCAAGGACGATGCTGAACTTCTTCGACACCTGGACCCGGAGCAGGAAGTCGAGCTGGGAGTGGTCGTCCACCCACAGGTCCTCCTCGGGGTCGCCGGCCACCTCGAGGATGTTCTTGCCGTTGAAGTTGTAGGACAGCCGGGTCGAGACGCCGTACTTCTCGAAGACCAGTGCCAGGTTGGCCACGTGCTCCGACTGCCCCGGCAGCGGGCCGGCGGCGCGGTCGGGGTAGTTGGCCTCGGAGTCGATGTAGGTGTAGTTGCCGTAGAGCCCGAACCCGCCCCAGAAGCCGGGCAGGCCCACAAACTGGTTCTGATACGCGAGCTCGAGGCCCCAGAGGTTGCCGTCCGGGCCGTTGCGCGGCTGGATGACCTCGAAGTCCTCGCCGTCGATCACCTCGTCGACGTTGAAGAAGTAGATGATGTCCGTCAGGTCCTTGTAGAAGGCGCCGGCGGAGATGATGCCGACCGGATCGAGGTACTTCTCCCACATGAGGTCGAAGTTCCACGACGTGGTGACGTCGAGGTCGGGGTTGCCGAGCTCGATCTCCATGTCCTCGAGGTTGAGCAGCCGCCACGGAGCCATGTCCTCGAAGTTGGGCCGCGCCAGGCTGCGGGTGATGGCGGCGCGGAGCTGCGTGTCCTCGCCGGTCTTGTAGACGAGGTGGAACTGGGGCAGCCACTCGGTGTAGCTCTTGTCGCCGGTGACCGGCACCAGCTCGAGGGGGTCGCCCTCCTCGTCGAGGACCAGCTCGTAGGCCAGGTAGTCAACCTTGGTGCTCTCCACCCGGACGCCGCCCAGGAAGGACGTCTTGGGGCCGAGCAGGAGCTCGGTCATGGCGTAGGCGGCGTAGGTGTCCTCATCGATGGTGAAGTCGGCCAGGTCCTCCTCCAGGTTGCGCTCGCCCTCGAGCAGACCGCTGGCGAGGAGGTCCCGCATGCCGGTCGGCGACTGGAACGGCGCCAGATTCGGGTACAGCCCGCCGAAGAACGGGGTCTCGGACTCCCAATCGTCGACGAAGGCCGGGAGAAGCAGGTCGTCCTCTGCCTCGTAGCCGAAGACGTCGTAGTTCTGGTCCTTGGTCTTGAAACGCGCCTTGGCGCCGACCTTCCACAGGCCGCTGAAGTCGGCGTCGCGGAAGAAGCCCTGGGTGAAGTTGAGGGCAGCGATATAGTCCTCCTCCACCGCCTTCTTGGACTCGGTTTCGATCTCGTCGAAGAAGAACTCGTTGATGTCCTCGTTCAGGGGGTTGGCCTGGATGTTGTTCGGATCGATGAAGTCCGGGCTCACGTTGGGGTCGAACTCCACGTCCTCCTGGATGAAGGACGAGGTGACCTGGCCTGCCGTCTCCTCCTGGGATTTGTTCCAGGTGAGGCGATAGTCGAGGACCGCCGACTCGCCGACGATGTTCTCGCCGCCGAAGGTCAGGGAGTTGATGAACGACTCCTGCTCGCGGTCGCGCAGCGCCCTCTCGAGCTCGTTGTCGCTGACCGCGTTGCCCTTGGCGCGCCGCTGCTCGTCATCGATGTAGTTGGTCCACAGGCCGCGCAGGAAGTAGTTGGCGTCGAACGAGGCGCGGTAGTCGATGTCGGCGGTCACGCCGTACCGCTCGCGGGTGAAGGTGTAATCCCGCAGCTCGAGCGTGTCGAGCTCGCCGTCGTCGTACTCGGGCTCGATGTTGTCCGAGCCGCGGTCGTTCTGCGAGGCGCTGGCGGACACCAGCAGGCCCCACTTGGACTCGGGGCCGAAGCGACTGCCGAAGGTGGCGGTGGCATTGGGTGTGGACTTCTCGGTGATCGCGCTGTAGGAGCCGCCGACGGAGGCCGACACCCGCGTCTGCTCCGGCGCCCGCATGGTGACCAGGTCCACCGTACCGCCGATGGAGTCCCCGTCCATGTCGGGCTTCAGGGCCTTGGAGACCTCGATGGACCCGAGCAGGTCCGACGGGATGGTGTCGAGGGCGATGCTGCGGCCGCCGGACTCCGGCGACGGGATGCGCTCGCCGTTGATGGTCGTCGAGTTGAGCCTCGCCTCGGTGCCCCGGACCAGGACGTAGCGGCCCTCGCCCTGGTCGCGCAGGAGGCTGATGCCGGGGATGCGCTCGGTCGCCTCGGCGGCGTTCTTGTCGGGAAAGCGCCCGATCTGGTCGGCGGCGACGATGTTGGAGATGTTCATCGCGTTCTTCTGGCGGTTCAGCGCCTTCGCCTGCCCCTGGAGGAGCGGCGAGCCGCGGACCTCGATCTCGCCGCCGTAGGCCAGCGCCATGTCCTGCCTCAGAGTCTCGCCCGCGACGACGGTGACCGTCGCGGTCCCCTGCTGCAGGCCGAGAAAGCGGAAGACCAGGGTCTGCTCCCCGGCGGGCACCGGCGACAGCCGGTAGGTCCCTTGGAGGCCGGTTTGAACTTCGATGTTGGTGCCCTGGACGCCGACCCTGCAGTCCGCGATGACGGCGCCGGTCGGCCCCGTCACCGTTCCCACGATCACGCCGGTGCCGCCCTGGGCGCACACGGTGACCGAAGCCGCGATCGCGATGATGAAGATGGCCATCAGGGCCAGATGAGAGCTCGCTTTCGAGGACGCCATACTATTCCCTCCCTCGTTCTCCGACGATCGGTTGCGGAGTGCGCGGGTCCCTGCCGTCGCTCCCCCAGACGTGGCCTGGAACGTTCCACTCCGATCCATAAAAAAGAACGACTGAAGACCGACAAAACACGGGCTTTGCGGTCCTGGCGGCATCCCTTGGAACGTTCCAGCTTGCAATTCCGGCCCCCGCGGCCTATATTTTGGAACGTTCCAATCGGAACATAAGGCCTCGAAAGGACGAAGTCAAGTGGCACCGCGGGGAAAATCGGACGAAACGCCGTCGCAGCGCCGGCCCACCATCCACGACGTGGCCCGCCGGGCCAAGGTCTCGAAGTCGCTCGTGTCCATGGTGACGCGCGGCGAGCACGGCGTCAGCCCGGCCAGTCGCACGGCGATCCTCAAGGCCATCGAGGAGCTCGACTACCGGCCCAATCTGATGGCGAGGAGCCTGGTCCAGCGCCGCACCCGGATCATCGGCGTCATGATCTCGGACCTGCGCAACCCATTCTTCGGCGCCGTCGTCTCGGGCATCCAGGAGCGCGCCCGGGAGCTCGGCTACCAGGTTCTGTTCAACACCGGCGACCGCGACGGGTCGCGCGAGGAGGCCGCGATCGAGAGCCTGCTCCAGCTCCGCGTCGACGGCCTGGTGCTCGCCTCGCCGCGGGTCGAGGAGGCGACGCTCGCCCGCGCCGCAGCGGCGGTCCCGGTCGTCGTGCTCAACCGCCACACCACCGGCGACGAGACCGACAGCGTGACCAACGACAACATCAGCGGCGCCCGGCTCGCGGTCGAGCACCTCGCGGCTCTCGGCCACCGGCGCATCGCCTTCATCTCCGGCGGCTCGGGAGCGGGCGCCCGCATCCGGACCGAGGGCTACCGGCTGGCCATGACGGAGCTCGGGCTCGGCGAGCACATCCTCATCGTCGAGGGCGCCCACACCGAGGACGGCGGCGACCGGGGGGCCCGCGCGCTGCTTGCCACCATGCCTCTGCCGACCGCGGTCTTCGCCTCCAACGACCTGTGCGCCATCGGCGCCATGAATGCGCTCGAGGAGGCCGGGCTCCAGATCCCCCGGGACATCTCGCTCATCGGCTACGACAACACCTCGCTGGCGGCCCTGCGCCACATCTCATTGACCAGCATCCACCAGCCCGGGGGCGACATGGGCAGGTCGGCGGTCGATCGGCTGGCGGCGCGGATCGCCAGCCGACGCACCGCGCCGCACCACGACGTGGTGGCGCCGAGCCTGGTGGTGCGGTCGACGACGGCGCCGCCGCGGCCTGAAGGAGCTTCCGACTGAGCCAACCTTCGCCGCCGCCGCGGCATCCAACGAATATCGGGACGAAGCAAGGAGGCACGATGAACCCCCTACAGCCCAGAAACAGCAACCCCCGCACCTCCAACGCGAGGCTCGTTCTTCTGCCGTCGGTGGCGGCCGCCGCCATCCTGACGGCGTCCTGCTCCGGCGGCCCACCGCCGGCCCCGGAAGCGGAGGCGCCGGCACCTGGACCCTCGACCGCCACCGTGGCGCCGGTCCTCTCCACCGAGCCGGTGGCGGTGGACTCGGACGACCCGGCGATCTGGATCCACCCCACCGACCCCACGCAGAGCATGATCATCGGCACCGACAAAGGGGGCTCGCTCTTCGTCTTCGACCTCGAAGGCAGAATCCTCCCCGAGAAGACCTTCGACACCGGCGGGCGCTTCAACAACGTCGACGTCGAGTACGGCTTCGAGCTCGCGGGCGAGTCGATCGACATCGCCGTCGCCACCGACCGCCCGGTCCGGCTGCTGCGGATCCTCCGCCTGCCCGAGATGACTCCCGTCGACAACGGCGGCATCGAGGTCTTCGCGGGCGAGGAGGGCGATGCGGCCCTGCCGATGGGGATCGCGCTCTACAAGCGGCCGGCCGACGGCGCGGTGTTCGCGATCGTCAGCCGCAAGACCGGGCCCTCGGGGAGCTACCTCTGGCAGTACCTGCTCTCGGACGACGGCAGCGGCCAGGTCGTCGCGACCAAGGTGCGCGAGTTCGGCACCTTCAGCGACGCCACGAGCCCCGACGACGAGGGCGTGCCCGAGCTCGGCGAGATCGAGTCGGTGGCGGTCGACGACGCCCTCGGCTACGTCTACTACTCGGACGAGCTGACCGGTGTCAGGAAGTACCCGGCGGACCCCGACGCTGCCGGCGCGAACGCCGAGCTCGCGCTCTTCGCCACCGAGGGCTTTGCCGAGCAGCGTGAAGGCATCTCGATCTACACCATCGACGACGGCACCGGCTACATCCTGGTCTCCGACCAGCAGGCGAACGCCTTCCGGATCTTCACCCGGGAGGGCGAGCCGGGGAACCCTCACGAGCACCGGCTGGTCAAGGTGATCCAGGTCGCCACCAACGAGAGCGACGGCTCCGACGTCACGAATGTCGCCCTCGGCGAGCGCTTCCCCTCGGGCCTGTTCGTGGCCATGTCCGACAACCGCACTTTCCAGTACTACTCGTGGGACGACATCGCCGGCGACGACCTGGTGAAAGCCCCCAACGGTGTCCTTCCGACTCCGTGACGTCGTGCTGCCGCCCTGAAATGCCCTCTGCCCGGCGCCGGTTCCTCCGGCGCCGGACTCTTTCTGCACTTCTGCAATTCACGCAGTGAGTTGCAGCGCCATCTCCATGATGCGCTCCTGCGTCGCCTCGGCGCGGGCGAGGACCCCCTGCATCGCGCCTTCGTGCATGACCGCGATGCGGTCCGCCAGGCCGAGCAGCTCGGGCAGCTCGCTGGAGATCAGGAGAACCGCCACCCCCTGGGCGACGAGCGCGCCGATGAGCCCGTAGATCTCGGTCTTGGCGCCGACGTCGATGCCCCGGGTCGGCTCGTCGAACAGCAACACCCTGCAGCGGGCGGCCAGCCACCGCGCCAGCACCACCTTCTGCTGGTTGCCGCCCGACAGGTCGGCAACCTCCCGGTCGAGGGAGGCGACGCGGATGTGCAGGGTGTCCACCAGCGACGCCGCCTGCGCCCTCTCGGCGCGGAGGTCGAGAACGCCGCGGCGGCAGAACTCGTCGAGGCCAGCCAGGGTGATGTTCTCGGTGACCGGGAGTTGCAGCACCAGTCCCTGCTGCTTGCGGTCCTCGGTGAGAAAGCCGAGGCCCGCCGCGATGGAGGCGGCGGGGTTGTTCCCCGGGAGCTCTCTCCCGGACACGCGAACCGCACCCGAGGCCACCGGGTCGGCGCCGAAGATGGCGCGCGCGAGCTCGGTGCGTCCCGAGCCCATGAGGCCGGCGACGCCGAGGATCTCGCCGCTGTGGATCTCGAGCGACACCGGGGCCGTCAGCCCCGGGCCGCTGAGGTCCGCGACCTCGAGGACCACCTCCCCGATCTCGACCGCCCGCTTGGCGATCCGCTCGTCCACCGTGCGCCCGACCATGAGGCTGATGAGCTCGCCGGCGTCGGTGTCGCGCACCACCCTGGTGCCGAGGGTCCGTCCGTCCCGCATCACGGTCACCCGGTCACCGATGGCGAAGATCTCGGGCATACGGTGCGAGATGTAGATCACCGGCACGCCGTCCGCACAGAGACCGCGGATGACCTCGAAGAGGGCCTCGATCTCGTGCTCCGAGAGGGCCGCCGTCGGCTCGTCCATGACCAGCAGCCGGGCCTCGCTGCGCAACGCCCGCGCGATCTCGACGAGCTGCTGCTCGGCCACCGAGAGCTCGGCCACCGGCGTGTCGGGAGCGACCCGGCAACGGACGCGCTGCAGCAGCTCGCGCGCGGCGCCGCGCATGACGTCACCGCGGATCACGCCGGCGCGGCACGGCTCGTGGCCGAGGAAGATGTTCTCCACCACGGTCAGGCCCGGGATCAGGTTGAGCTCCTGGTGGATCATGACCAGCCCGTGAAGCTGTGCCTCGTGCGGGCTCCCCGGGTTGATGGCCCGGCCGCAGAACATGATCCGCCCCGCGTCGGGCGCGTGCTGACCGCACAGCACCTTCATCAGGGTCGACTTGCCGGCGCCGTTCTCGCCGAGCAGCACGTGCACCTCGCCCGCCCGGACCTCGAGGTCCGCGTCCTGCAAGGCCTGGACCCCGGGGAACCGTTTGCAGATCCCCTCCATGCGAAGCAGCGGCTCGGCATTCACGGCGCCGCCGCCGGAGCTGGCGCGAGCGCGCCGGTCGCCAAGAACTCGTCCAGGTTCTCGATGTCGATCAGCTCCACCCGGGTCAGCACCTCGGCCGGCGGCCGGCGGCCGTCGCGGAGCAGGGTTGCCGCATGCGCCACGCCGAGCCGGCCCATCTCACCCGGGAACTGGGCCACCGAGCCCAGCAGCCGCCCCGAGCGGATGTTGGCGAGGGCGTCGGGAATGGCGTCGAACCCGATGATCGACACTCCACCGAGGCGGTTCGCGGACGCCACCGCCTCGAGGGCGCCGAGCGCCATCTCGTCGTTGGCGGCGAACACCGCGTTCAGACCGGGGTGGGCCTGGAGGAGGTTCTCGGCCACGTCGTAGGCGAGCGCCCGCTCCCAGTTGGCGGTCAGGCTGGCGACGACCCGGATTCCCGGATGGCCGGAGATCCCGTGCAGGAAGCCCAGGCGGCGCTGGTCCGCGGTCTCGTGGCCGGAGATGCCCTCGATGACGGCCACCTCGCCCACTCCACCGAGCGCCGCGGCGAGGTAGCGGCCGGCCACCGCACCGCCCTCGAAGTTGTCCGACCCGATGTAGGTGACGATCTCGGCGCCCATCGCCCGTGCGGCGGCCTCGTCGATCCTGGTGTCGAGAAGCAGCACCGGGATGCCGGCGTCGTTGGCCTTGCGGATGGCCGGCACCAGCTCCTTCGAGCCCGAGGGCGCGAGCAGGATGGCATCGACCCGCTGCTGGATGAGATTCTCGATGATCTGGTACTGGCGTTCGACGTCGGTCTCGCGGTCGGCCGCCAGCGACACCAGGCGCACGTCCCGCGCAGCGGCTTCGCGCACCGCCGCCGCTTCCATGGCCGCCCAGAACGGCGAGTTCAATGCCTTCGGCACGAACGCCACCGTCAGGGAACGCGCCCCGTCGGACGACGTCGAATCGGCACGATACGCGAAGACGACCGTGATCAGGGCGAGCGCCGAGGCGCCGAGGATCAGCAGCGCGCGAAACCGACGCCACCCCGCGGCGGGCGGTCCCACCCGCCGTCGATGACGCGCGCGATCGAGGACGACCGCCGCCACCAGCACGCCGCCGACCACCATCCCCTCGAGCGCCGACGGCACGTTGAGGGCATTGAGGCCGTTGCGCAGGGTGCCCATGATCAGTGCGCCGATCAGCGTCCCGACGACCCGGCCCTCGCCGCCCATCAGGCTGACGCCGCCGATCACCGCGGCGGCGATGGCGTACAGCTCGTACATCTCGCCGGACAGGGGCGACGCGGCATTGAGGCGCGAGGTCATGAGCACTGCGGCGATGCCGGCCGTGAGCCCGGAGAGGCCGTAGATCGCGACCTTGTAACGGCCCACCGGCACGCCTGACAGCCACGCCGCCTGCTCGTTGCCGCCGATCGCGTAGGTGTAGCGGCCGAGCTTGGTGCGGGTCAGCACGAGGTGCGCGAGGCAGTAGAGAACGGCGACCACCAGCACCATCACCGGGATGCCCGCGATGTCTCCGGAGAGGGCCCGGAAGGAGTCCGGCAGACCGCTGATCGGCTTCGACCCGGAGTAGATCTTGGCGGCGCTGCGCGCCATCAGCATCATCCCGAGAGTGGTGATGAAGGGCGGGATGCGGCCGAGGGTCGTGATGAGCCCGTTGAGCAGGCCGCAGCCGAGCCCGACCAGCAACCCCGCGGCCATCGCGACCGCGCTCGAGTGGCCCGCCACCAGGAGGTCGGCGACCACCAGCCCGCAGAGCGCGAGGATCGAGCCGACCGAGAGGTCGATGCCGGCCGAGACGATGACGAAGGTCAGGCCGATGCCGAGAATCGCGTTGATGGCCGACTGCTCCATGACGTTGAGCAGATTGTCGGCGGAGAGGAAGTGGGGCGATGCGATTCCGAAGAGGACGATGAGACCCGCCAGCACGAGGAGGGTCTGGAGGCGGGACGAGAGGTTTCGGATCACCGTCTCATCCTAGCCCACCCCCGGAGGTGCGAGAGGCCGTCATCCCGTCCCTTCGCCGACCTCCGCACGATGGCCGACCGTCACCCGTCCTTCCGCAGCACCAGCAGCACCTGGTCGCGGAAGGCGCCGCGCTTCCAATATCGTTCCGGGACCCGCGCCACCTCGGTGTAGCCCACTCTGGCCAGCATCGCCAGCGAGGGTCCGTTGTCGGCGATCACCGAGGCGATGAGCAGCCGCAGGCCGAGGACCTCGAAGGCGTAGCGGTTGCGGACCCTCGCCGCGTCGGAGCCGAGCCCCCTGCCCCACAGGTCGCGACGGCCGATGACCGAACCCGAGACCGCCACCCGGCTCTGCCAGTCGATCGAGCGCAGGCCGGAGAAGCCGACGTGCTCGCCCTGCAGGCTCTCCACCGCAAAATGGACCGCCGACCGGTCCTGGCGATCGGAGGCGCGGAAGAACTCCTCCTCGGCGCCCCGGGTCAGGGGCCAGTCCCCGGTCTCCAACCAGAGGGTGATCTCGGGGTCGTTGAACCACTTGAGCGCGTTGCCGAGGTGCTTGTCGCGGTCGAGCGGCACCAGCCGCACCTTCGAGCCTTCCCATCCGTAGCCCATCGCTGCCCCTCCACCCAGTCCCGATTTCGGATTTCGGATTTCGGATTTCCCCTCCACCCCCCTGTACCGACGCAACGTCAAAAACGTGAGAACGTCACCAACCACTCCGCGCGAATGTTCGAACGTTTGAACGTATCACGTTGGAACGTTACCACCCACCGCCCCCGGCGACCACGTCGCGTCCCAGCTGAAGGTCACTCACGTCGCCAACGTTCGAACGTTCCAACGTTCTGACGATGCGCTCCCTGGCCGGCGAGCGTGATCGTGACCGTGTCGCCGCGCTCGAGA
>CAZMED010000026.1:0-9278 GCA_964565045.1 uncultured Thermoanaerobaculia bacterium | reverse complement strand
ACGATGCGCTCCCTGGCCGGCGAGCGTGATCGTGACCGTGTCGCCGCGCTCGAGACCGGTTGACTCGGCGGCCGAGCCGCAGTTGACGGCGAGCTCGAAGTAGCCGGCCGAGCCTTCGAGCAGCACGACCTCGTCGGGCCGCCCCTCGGCGTAGGTGCGGACCCTGGGCACGGTCCGGCCGCGCACCACGGCGGAGGCCACGTCGGCGAAATTCGCGGCGCCCAGGTTGGTGATCAGATTGCCGAAGCGGTCGACGTGGAGAATCGTGCCCTCGACGCCGTCCGCGGTCGGTGCCGGCTCGGGCAGCAGGCAGGGCGCGATCGCTGCCGGATCGATCCCGGGCCCGAGATCGGCGGGCGCCGCGCCGCCCGCGAGGCGGGCGGCCGCGGGTGCGAAGAGGTCGCGGCCGTGGAAGGTGGCCGAGGGCTCGGCCAGGCCCATCGCCCGCCAGTCGAGTGCCGCGGCCGACGCCGCACTCCCGACCGCGGCCGCGATGCCGTTGTCCGGCGCGACCACGCAGCGGCCGCCGGCTCCCAGCGCCAGCGCCCGGCGCGAGCTGCCGACACCAGGGTCCACCACCGCCATCACCACGCAGTCGTCCGGCAGGTGCGGCCACGCGCAGCGCAGCATGAACGAAGCCGCCCAGATGTCGCCTGGCGGGACGTCGTGCCCGAGGTCGATCCGGGGCGCCCCCGGCGCCTCCCGCTCGAGCACCGCGTGCAGCACGCCCACGTAGTGGTCGGCGAGGCCGAAGTCGGTCAGCAGGGCGATCGGGCGCATGGGGTCACGCTACCACAGGAGAATTTCGGATTTGGAATTTCGGATTTCGGATTTCCGCCCGCCCGCCCGGTGGAAACGTATCGGCGTTCGTTGTGCCGAGGTCGCGCCGCCTGACCGCTGCCCCCGGTCGCTGCCCCGGACGCTGCCCTCCGGCCCTGCACCTGCCGCTGCCATCTGCCGCTGTCACCGAAACCGATTCCGGGCACGAGGTGAATCCGATGCCTCCATTCCATGCGACCCCGGATCAGCCAGACGTTTGAGCGACTGCCCCAGCCGTCTCGGAACCCGACGGAGGCTGTTCCGGGTTTTGCCCGCCGTGGACGGCAGCGGTAGGATGGGCGCTCGGGAGGTCTGCCATGCGCGAGATGCAGCTGGTTCTGGGCGGCGAGCTCCGTGACGGCGCGGACTGGATCACGGTCCGCTCGCCGTTCGACGGTCGCGAGGTGGCGAAGGTCGCCCGCGGCGGACCGGCCGAGCTCGAGCGCGCCGCCGCCATTGCGCACCGCATCGCCGCGGTCAAACCGGCGCCCCCGGCCCGGGAGCGCGCCATGGTGCTCGAGCGCGCGGCAGCCCTCATCGGCGAGCGCCGCGACCGCCTCGCCGAAGCCATCTCCGAGGAGGCCGGCAAGCCCATCTCGCTGGCCGGCGTCGAGGTCGACCGCTGCCGCGATACCTTCAGCGAGGCCGCCGCCGTTGCTCGCCACCCGGAAGTGGAGGCGCGCGACCTCGGGGGCTACGCCTCGGGCGCCGGCCGGCTCGGGCTCGTGCAGCGGGTGCCGGTGGGGGCGGTGCTGGCCATCAGTCCCTTCAACTTCCCCCTCAACCTGGTCGCCCACAAGATCGCGCCGGCGGTCGCCGCCGGCTGCCCGCTGGTGCTGAAGCCGGCCAGCCAGACGCCCGGACCGGCACTGATGCTCGCCGCCGTGCTCGCCGAGGCGGGGCTGCCGCCGGGCTGGCTGTCGGTGGTCCCTGCCCGCGGCGCCGACGCCGAAAAGCTCGCCGCCGACGAGCGCTTCGCGATGCTCAGCTTCACCGGCTCGATGAGCGTCGGCTGGCACCTCAAGGAGCTCGCGTGGCGGCGCCGGGTGACCCTGGAGCTTGGCGGCAACGCCGCGGTGGTGGTCGAGCCGGACATCGACGACCCGGCCGACGTCGCCCGCCGCATTGCAGCCGCCGCCTACGGCTACGCCGGCCAGTCCTGCATCAGCGTGCAGCGCATCCTGGTCCACGAGGACCTCTACATGTCGATGCGGCGCGAGCTCGCGGAGGCCGCCGAGAAGACCGTCCACGGCGACCCCGCCCACGAAGGCGTGGTCTGCGGGCCCCTGATCGATGAGGGCAACGCCGAGCGCGTGGTTTCCTGGATCGACCGCGCGCAGCAGGCCAAGGGGCGGCTGCTCGCCGGCGGCCGCCGCGAAGCCAACGTCGTGACCCCGTGCCTGCTCGAGGAGGTGCCGCCGGACGAGCCGGTGATGAGCGACGAGGTCTTCGGACCGGTCGCCTGCCTCGACCCGTACGAGGACTTCGACCAGGCCATGCTGATGGTCAACGACTCGCGCTACGGACTGCAGGCGGGGGTCTTCACCAACGACACCTCCAAGATCCAGCAGGCCTGGGAGCAGCTCGAGGTGGGGGCCGTGATCCACAACGACGTCCCCACCTGGCGCTCCGATCCCATGCCGTACGGCGGCGTCAAGAATTCCGGCGTCGGCCGCGAAGGGCCGGCCTACACGTACCGCGAGATGACGGAGGAGCGCCTCCTGGTGTTGCGCCGATAGAAGCCGGATCGGCGTGTCGTTCTCAATTCTTAATTCTCAATTCTTAATTCCCGCCCACCCCCGCAGGGTTCCGGGAGGTCGGGTGGGTCATTAAAAATTAAGAATTGAGAATTGAGAATTCACGTGAATGTGAATTCCAGCGACGACGCCATCACTTCCTCGTCTTCTCAGCTGGAGTGGTGTTCCGTCCTCGCGATGATCTCGTCCTGGAGCTCGCGGGAGATGTCGCAGAAGTAGTCCGAGTAGCCGGCGACGCGGACGATGAGGTCGCGGTGGGCGTCGGGGTCGGCCTGCGCCCGGCGCAGGGTCTCGGCCGAGACCACGTTGAACTGGACGTGGTGCCCGTCCATCCCGAAGTACCCTCGCACCAGCCCCGCCAGCAGCCCGATCCCGGTCTCGCCGTCGAGGAGCTGCGGTGTGAACTTCATGTTGAGCAGGGTGCCGCCGGTGCTGAGGTGGTCCATCTTGGCGGCCGAGCGGAGGACGGCGGTGGGTCCGTTGCGGTCGGCGCCCTGCACCGGCGAAATGCCCTCCGACAGGGGTTGGCCGGCGCGCCGTCCGTCCGGGAGCGCGCCGATCACCGAGCCGAAGTACACGTGGCAGGTGGTGGGCAGCATGTCGACGTGGGTGCGGCCGCCGCGGCCGTTGGGCAGCCCGTCGACGGCGTCGCGGAAGGTCTCGAAGCAGCGCACCATGATCGCATCGGCGCGGTCGTCGTCGTTGCCGTAGCGCGGGGACTTCTCGGCGAGCCGTCGTCGCAGGGCCTCGCGGTCTTCGAAGTCGGTGCCGAGGGCCGCCAGCAGCTCCTCCATCGCCACCTCGCCCCCGAAGACGTGGTGCTCGAGTGCCGAGAAGCTGTCGGTGAGGCTGCCGATGCCGACTCCCTGGATGTAGGAGGTGTTGTAGCGGGCGCCGCCGGCGTTGTAATCGCGGGCGTTGGCGATGCAGTCGGCGGTCAGGATGCTGAGAAACGGCGCCGGCGCCCGCTCGGCGAACTGCTGCTCGAAGACCAGGTTGCCGCGGTGCTTGAGGCCCACGAAGTGGCGCACCTGCGCCTGCCAGGCCGAGAAGAGCTCGTCGAGGCAACCGAAGCCGCGCGGGTCGCCGGTGCGCGGACCGAGCTGCCGGCCGCTCGCCGGGTCGACGCCGTCGTACAGCGCCAGCTCGAGCAGTTTGGGGAGGTTGAAGTACCCGGTGAGGATGTAGGCCTCCTTGCCGAAGGCGCCGGCCTCGACGCAGCCCGAGGTGCCGCCCTCGCGCGCGTCCTCGACCGTCTTGCCCTGGCGCACCAGCTCCTCGACCACCGCGTCGGCGTTGAAGATCGAGGGGAAGCCGTAGCCCTTGCGGACGACCGCCAGCGCCGCTTCGAGGAAGCGCTCCGGCGTCCGCCGCGACAGCTGGATGTTGTTCGAGGGCTGCAGCAGGTGCATCTCGTCGATCACCTCGAGCAGCAGGTAGGAGACCTCGTTGACCGCGTCCGCGCCGTCTCTCGTCAGCCCGCCGAGGTTGATGTTGGCGAAGTCGGTGTAGGTGCCGCTCTCCCGGGCCGTGACGCCGACCTTGGGCGGTGCGGGATGGTTGTTGAACTTGACCCACAGGCACTCGAGCAGCTCCTTCGCGCGCTCGCGGTCGAGGGTCCCGTCGGCGAGGCCGGCGTCGTAGAACGGTCCCAGGTGCTGGTCGAGGTGGCCGGGGTTGTAGGCGTCCCAGCCGTTGAGCTCGGTGATCACCCCGAGGTGGACGAACCAGTAGGCCTGGATCGCTTCCCGAAAATCCCGCGGCGCGTGTGCGGGGACCCGCCGGCAGATCGCCGCGATGCGCCGCAGCTCGGCGCGGCGCTCCGGGTCGTTCTCGACCGCCGCCATTTCCTCCGCCTGCACGGCGTGGCGCCCGGCGTAGAGGATGACCGCGTCGGCGGCGATGGCCATGGCCTCCAGCTGCGCGCGCTTCGCCGGCGCCTCGGGGTCGGCGGTCCCCTCGAGGGCCGCGGCGACCGCGGCGATCTCCGCCTTGAGATCGAGCAGACCGCGGCCGAAGATCGTGCCGTCGCCGGTGGTGTGGCCCGGGGCCCGCTGCTCCATGAACTCGGTGAAGACCCCCGCGGCATAGGCCTCGTGCCACTCCCGGGGCAGCATGGCGAAGGTCATCTCGCGCAGGGTGCGGCCGCGCCAGAAGGGGATCACCTCGCGCTCGTAGCGCTCGATGTCCGCGGCCGCGATGCGATAGGCGGTCAGGGGGCGGCTGTCCAGGATGCGCAGGTCGTCGACGCTGTGGCAGGTGATCTCGGGGTAGGTCGGGGTCGCCTTCGGCCGGTGGCCGCGCTCGCCGACGATGAGCTCGTCGTCGCCGATCACCACGGTCTTGCGGGCGCACAGGTGGTGCAGGGCCTTCGCCCGCAGCACCGGCTGCGACCAGCGCCCGAGGTTCTCGCGGTAGAACCCGGTCAGCAGCACCGCACGCTCGATGGAGATGGAGGGCTCGGTCTCGAGGCTCCGCATGCGCAGCCTCTCGATGCGTGGTGTCATGGGGATCCTCCGATGGTGGTCTCGAGGCCGACGCGCTCGAACCACGCCCGGGCTGCCGCCAGCGCCTCGGGGCTGGGCACCTCGAATCCGGAGAACGAGCGGCCGGCGGCGAGGCGGGCGGTCTTGGCGGCCGCGGCGCGGTGGTAGGGCAGAACGTCGACCGGGTGCCGGCGCGGCAGCGATTTCAGAAACGCGGCCATGGCCTCGAGGTTGGCGGCACCGTCGTTGATGCCGGGGACCAACGGCACCCGGACCCGGATCTCGGTCGTGCCGGCACTGAGGGCGCGCAGGTTGTCGAGAATCGCGTGATTGACGGTCCCGGTGTGGCGCCGGTGCGCCTCGGCGTCCATCAGCTTGAGGTCGTAGAGCACGAGGTCGGAGAGCGCGGCGATCTCGAGCACGGTCCCGCGCGCCGCCGCCCCGCAGGTGTCGACCGCGGTGTGGAGGCCCAGGCTCCGGCACCTTCGGATGCACGCCGCCAGGAAGCCGGGCTGGCTCAGCGGCTCGCCGCCGGAGAAGGTGATGCCGCCGCCGGAAGCCTCGAAGAATGGGCGGTCCCGCGCCAACAGCTCGACGAGCTCGTCGACGCCGTAGCTGCGGCCCGCGAGCGTCCGGGCCCCGGTCGGACACGCCGCGACGCACGATCCGCAGCGCAGGCACCGTGCCGCGTCCCAGGGCTCGTCGGGCGGTGCCGCCCCCCCTTCCGGCAGCGGGCACGGCTCGCGGCAGGCGTCACAGCCGAGGCAGCGCTCGCGGTCGAGCATCAGCTCGGGCTCCGGATCGATGCCCTCGGGGTTGTGGCACCAGGCGCAGGACAGGGGGCAGCCCTTGAAAAAGGCCGTCGTGCGGATGCCCGGGCCGTCGTGCACCGAGCACCGCTGGAGGTTGAAGACCCTCCCCGCGACGCCCGTGCCGGGCTCGGAAACGGCTGCGGCTTCCATCGTCTCTACCGAGCACGATACCTCAATCGCCGCACCCGGACCGCGGCGCCTTCGCACGGGTCTTCCGCAGGGCGTGGGACCGACACCGCACCCGGACCGCGATCGGCAGCCCCGATGGGGCGGGCGAACGCCCTCCCGCAGCCGGGCGCGCTGTCCGTTGTCACCGTATAATGGGAACCGCGTTCGCCGCCCGAGGAGACCCGTCACGTGGCCAATCCAGACCATCTCGCCCAGCTCCGCGCCGGAAGGTGGAACGAGTGGCGTGCGGCGAACCCGGCGCTCGCGCCGGACCTCATCGAGGCGGAGCTCGGCGGCATGGACCTCGAGGGGCTGAACTTCGCCAAGGCCCACCTGCGGGGGGCGGACCTCGCGGGGGCCAGGCTCGACCGCGCCGATCTCACGCGCGCCAACCTCGAGGGGGCCCGGCTCAACGGCGCGTCGCTCCGCGAGGCGCGGCTCGACAACGTGCGCCTCGACTTTCTCGACCTCACCGGGCTCGATCTCTCGCAGGCCTCCCTGGTCCGGGCGACGCTGCGGGGGTCCAACCTGACGCGGACCAATCTCCGCCACGCCGACCTGTCGCAGACGCAGATGGAGAGCGCCCTCTTCGACGAGGCCGACCTCTCCGGCGCCAGGCTCGAGGGCGCGTCGCTGCGCGGCGGCCGCTTCACCAAGACCATTCTGCGCGGGGTCCAGGCCAAGGGGGCGATCCTCGACGGCGTCGAGATGCAGAACCTGAGCCTCGAGGGCGCGGTCTTCACCGACGCGCAGGGCGACGGCGCCCAGCTCAAGGGCTGCCGGCTGCAGCGCGTCGACTTCCGCGGCGCGGCGCTGCGCAACGCCAACTTCCACGGCGCCCTCCTCGGCGAGGCGGTGTTCGACAGCGCCCAGTGCGAGGGGGCGAGCCTGAGCCACGCCGACCTCGAGAGGGCGAGCTTCGTCGGCACCAACCTCACCGATGCCGACCTCCGCCACTCGAGCCTGCTCGGGGCGATCCTCGACGGCTGCAACCTGTCCGGCGCCCAGCTCGCCGAGCTCGATTTCCGCTCGCCGAGCCTGGGCCGGATCTCCTTCGCCACCGCCAACCTGCGCAAGGCGGTCTTCGCCCGCTGCGAGCTGCGCGCCTTCGACTTCCACGACGCCGTGCTCGAGCAGGCCGACCTCCGCCATGCCAACCTCGAGGGCGCCAATCTCAAGCGCGCCAACCTGGTGGATGCCAACGCCCGCCACGCGAGCTTCAAGCAGGCGGACATGGAGGACGTCATCGCCCAGGGCGCCGACCTCTCCGGGACCAACATGATCCTGGCCAACGCCCGGCGGGCGAAGCTGATCGGCGCCGACTTCCGCTTCACCGACGCGGTCGGGATCGACCTCGAGCGCGCCGACCTGCGCTACTCGGACCTTCGCAACGCCGACCTCACCAAGGCCAACATCGCCAATGCCAAGCTCTGGGGCTGCAGGATCCGCAACACCAAGCTGCCGACCTCCGTCGGCCACCTGAAGCTGCTGCTGGCTTTGAGCCAGGTCTTCCAGGGCTTCGGCCGCAAGGCGGCCAAGGCGCGGGAAGCACGGGAGCGCAAGCGCGTGCAGCAGGTGGCCGAGCTGGTGCGGGAACGGGAGGCCGCCCGCAAGAGGCGAGCCCGGTGAGGGCGAGGCGCCGGTTCGCCCTCATTCTGATCGTCATCAGCCGCCTGCCCGCCGCCGAGTCCGCGGAGCCTGCAGGGTCCGTCCTCGACACGAGCCTCGACGGCCTCACCATCGTTTCCATCGACTTCGACCGCCAGAAGATCTTCGACGTCTCGGACCCGAAGACCGACGCCTGGTTCTACCGCTGGGCCAACGCCCTCCACGTCGTCAGCAAGGAGAACTTCCTGCGTTCGATGCTGCTCTTCAAGGAGGGGGACCCGTACTCGGCGAGCGCCGCGGCCGAGAGCGCCCGCATCCTGCGCTCGCTCGACATCATGAACCCGGTGGAGATCAGCGCGCGGCGGGTCGAAGGCGGGGTCGAGGTCCTCGTCGAGACCCGCGACAAGTGGTCGCTGCAGGTCGGGGGCGAGGCCGGCGTCACGGGCAATCGATCGAGCTTCGGGATCAACCTCGAGGAGCAGAACCTCCTCGGGTGGGGTAAGACCGTGCGCTTCGGCTTCGAGTCGGATGACGAGCGCAATGCGCTGTCGTACCTCTACTTCGACCCCAACGTGTTCAACAGCCGCTGGCAGCTCTACCTGGAGCACTCCAACCTCTCCGACGGCTCGCGCGAGGAGCTCCGCATCGACCGACCCTTCTACTCCCTCGCCACCCGCTGGTCGCTCGGCGCCGAGTTCCTCAGCGAGCAGCTCGTCTCCTATCTCTACTCGCAGTCGGAGCAGGTGGTCAGCGGCCTGCGCGACCGCGAGTCGATGCGGTTCTGGGCCGGCACGCGCCTGCCCGGCAACAGCCACATCACGCGCCGCCTGAGCGGCGGCTGGGAGCACCGCCGGAGCCTGTACTCCGACTGGCGCTTCGAGGGTTCCGGCGAAGCCTACCTCCAACCCGAGGACCGCCGCATCGAGGGGCCGAGCCTCGCCTACGAGCAGATCTCCGACCGCTTCATCGTGGTCGAGGGCTTCCGCGCCTGGGAGGTCCAGGAGGACGTCGCCCTGGGCCCGAACTTCTCGCTGGCCGCCGTGCTCTCGGCGCCGCGCTTCGGCGGCGACCGGGAACGCCTGCTGTACGCGGCCGGCGTGCGGGCGGCCACCCGCCGCGGACGCTGGCTGGTGCTCGGCGACGGCTGGCTGTCGGGCCGGTGGGAGGACGACGGCGCCCGGAACCTGGTGGCCGGCATTCAGCTCGGAGCCGCCGAGCTCGGGCCGAAGGGCTGGCAGCTGCGGCTGCTCGCCGAGGAGTCGCGCGCCCTCGACCTCGACCGCCAGCTCACCCTCGGCGCCGACGTCGGGCTCCGCGGCTGGGACCCGGACACCTTCGACGGCACCGGCCGCGCTCTGCTCAACGTGCAGTGGCGCACCCTCCTCAAGCGGGACGTGCTCGGCCTCTTTTCGTTCGGCGTCGTGGCCTTCGCCGACGCCGGCGCGACCTGGGGCCCGCGGGTCGGACCCGACACCGACGGCGTGCGGCTGAATGCCGGCGTCGGTCTGCTCCTGGACCTCTCGCGCCTCAGCCGCACCAATCTGCTGCGCATCGACGTCGCCATGCCCGACGACGGCAGCGGGCCGACGGTCACCGTCAGCACGAGCACCATCTTCCGCGTGCGGCGG
>CAZMED010000025.1:15623-22371 GCA_964565045.1 uncultured Thermoanaerobaculia bacterium | reverse complement strand
TGCCGGCGACGATCACGCCGTAGTCCTCGGGGTTCTTGGTCAGCCACATCATCTGCGCGTCGATGTTGGTGTCCCAGAGCTCGATGCCGGGGTAGCCCGCGTGCACCTTGCGCGCCTCGCCCAGCATCATCCCCGAGGTCTCGCGGATGACGTTGGGCTTCTCGCACACCGTGACGTTGGCGTAGCCGTGCTTGGCCGCGTAGGCGAAGGCCTCCTCGCAGATGCGGCGGCACTTGGCGCGGGTGAAGATGCGCGTCGAGACGGCGAGGTCCGGACGCGGAACATCGCGAAACGCGGCGAACTTGGGGTGGGTGTTGAGGGCCTCCCACACCTGGTCGGGCGGGTTGGTCCACTCCACCCCGCCGTACAGCCCCTCGGTGTTCTGGCGGAAGATCACCGCATTGACCCGCGGCTCCTCGAAGCCGCCGTCGGCCGCACGGCGGATGAAGTTGAGCGGGTTGCCGGGGAAGGTGATGCAGGGCCGGACCGAGACGTCGAGGTCGAAGCGCTGGCGCAGACCGACGATCGGCGAGTAGTAGACGAAGCCGCGGTCGCGGAGGTCGGCCCTGATCTCGGCCGCCGCCTTGTCCTTCGGCTTCGAGGTGATGGCGCCGAACAGCGCCACCTTGTGCTCGGCGATCAGCTCGACGGTCCGTTCGGGCAGCGGGTTGCCCTCCTCGATCCAGTGCTCCCAGCCGATTCCAGCCTCCACCCAGTCGGCCGCGAAGCCGGCGGCCTCCAGCACCCGCAGCGCCTCCGGCAGCACCACATTGCCGATCCCGTCACCGGGCATCACCACGACTGAGCGTTTGGCCATGACTTGCACTCTCCTGTTCAAATTCTCGCGCTCGCGGCCTCGAGCTCCGACCGCCCTCGAGTACCGCACACGATAGCCAATTGTCGCCGCAAACGGAAGGCCGCGAGCGCGAGAATTTGCAGGAGCGGCGCGGTCAGAGCCGCGACCACAGGTTGAAGCGAAGGATCGACCAGATCGCCGACACGCCGTCCTTCCAGCCGATCTTCTTGCCCTCGGCGTAGGTGCGGCCGTGGTAGGCGATGGGAACCTCGTAGATGCGGACCCCGAGGCGGGCGACCTTGGCAGTGAACTCGGGCTCGAAGCCGAAGCGATTCGACCTCAGGTGGAGGCCATCCAGGACCGGGCGGGTGAAGACCTTGTAGCAGGTTTCCATGTCGGTCAGGTTGAGGTCCGAGAACATGTTCGAGAGCAGGGTGAGGAAGGTGTTGCCGACGTAGTGCCAGAAGAACAGCACCCGATGCGGCCCGCCCAGGAAGCGGGAGCCGTAGACCACCTCGGCGCGTCCGTCGAGGATCGGCTGGAGGAGCACCGGGTAGTCGCCCGGATCGTACTCGAGGTCCGCGTCCTGGATCAGCAGCACGTCGCCGCCCGCGGCCGCGAAGCCGGTGCGCAGGGCGGCGCCCTTGCCGCGGTTCTCGGGATGGTCGCGGCGCACGAAGGACACCACGACACCGTCGTCGCGCGCTTCGGGGCGCCACGACGCGACCGCCTCCGGCGTGCCGTCGCTCGAGCAGTCGTCAACCACCACCAACTCGAGGGCCTCGACGGCCGCAGGCAGCGGCGCCGCCGCCACGCGATCGAGCAGGTCGGCGATCGTGGCGCGCTCGTTGTACACAGGAATGACCACCGAAAGCTGTTTCATCGTGTTCAGGCTACCTCACTCTGCGCCTGCGGCACCAGTGCTCGGGGGGAGCGAAGAGGTGAGGTGCAGATCGGGGGATGCTGGCACAGGCGTGTTGGCGAGCCATCGGCATGCGGCCGGGCTCAGCCGGTGCTTTCCGTCCGTCCCGAGCCCGAGCCCGTTCCCGTTGTCGTTACCGATGCGAAGCACCTCGTGAAAGGGAGAGAATCATGTTCTTCGACCTCGAAAGGCCCGACGGTGACGAGGCTGCGCTCGATTTCGTGTGACCAGGACCTCCTGGCTCGAGTGCAAGACCGGTTCCTTCGCCGAGTCGCGACGGCGACATCGTTGGCAGGGTCGCTCTCTGAGAAGGTCCCGAGCCTTCGGTCACGGTGACGGCAACGGGCTCGGGATCGGGCTTGTACAACCTGCTCTCAGGTCCTGTTGGCGCCGACGGCATGCCGGGGCCGCGGGACGAGATCGGTGCCTACTCGACCACCCGCAGGGGGTGCGTCGAGAGGTACGAGGGCGCCACCAGATCGGTCACCACCCCGCCCTCCATGTACTCCGCAACAGGCAACCCGAGGAGGTAGCAGAGGGTCGGGGCGACGTCCGGGGGGGAGGCCGCAGCGCCGCGCTGAGCCGGGTCGACGCCGTCGCCGAGCAGCACCAGCAGCCCGTCCGGGCACGACTCGGCCGAGGTGTGCCAGGAGTCGCCGACGCCGATGAAGCGTTTGAAGCGCTCGAAGGAGCCCGGCGGCGCCAGGCCGTAGGGCGACACGACCGCCACCAGGCCCGGGGGCGGGA
The DNA here is from genome assembly GCA_964565045.1 of uncultured Thermoanaerobaculia bacterium. Classification (GTDB taxonomy): domain Bacteria; phylum Acidobacteriota; class Thermoanaerobaculia; order Thermoanaerobaculales; family Sulfomarinibacteraceae; genus Sulfomarinibacter. Next base: position 19,906 of record CAZMED010000025.1, on the reverse strand, counting down.
CCGCCGCGAGGAGCCTGCCGAGCTGCTCGTCGAGGAGCTCCGTCACCAGCTCGAGGAGCTGACGCTCCCGGGTGTGGCGGCGGCGCAGGGGCTCGTGGTAGCGGCGCACGAGGGAGAGTGCCTCGAGGTGGACCCAGACGCTGTCGGCGCCACCGACCAGGGCCGCGACCGCCGCATCGACCCGCGCCTGGTCGCGGACGATGCCCGCCCAGATCTCGGAGCGGCGCTCCGGAAAGGGCTCGAGGGCCGCTTCCAGCGAGGCGCGCATGCTCCCTTCGAGCACTCCCTCGCCGCCAACCTCGGGCGCCGCCACGCCGAGCGACGGGTCGTCGCCCCACGAGCCGGGCCAGCCGAAGACGGCGGTGTGGACCCCGGAGGCGCGCAGCCGCGACCACAGCGGAGCGACGGTCGCCTGCGGCGGCGGCACCCGCTCGGCGAGCCACCATGGGAGGATCATCCGCGAGCCCTCGGGCGTCCACGGCAACAGGCGCAGGGTCTCCCCGAAGACGAGCGGTAGGTCCCAGCCCCAGTGGGCCTTGACGCCGTGCCGCCCCGGATAGGTGCCGGTCGCCACCGACGTCCACAGGGCCCATCGCAGGTACGGTCGGTGGGGTGCGATGCGGACCCGTCCGCCCTCCTCGCGCAGCCGCGCCAGGACCGGCGCGCTGGCGGCGACTGCGTCGCTGAGCAGGAACTTGGCGTCCAGGCCCTCGAGGCCGATGACGAGCTGCGGCCGGAGGGGGGTTCCCAGCGGCCGCGCTGCGAGCTCGGGCAGCGACCGCGGCGGCGTCGGCGACCACACGATCCGCAGCACCGGGAGCAGCAGGACGGCGATCGTGAAGGCGATCCGCAGGCGCGCCGAGCCGCCGAATCGACGCACGAGGGCGCCCCCGGCCAGCACCAGCAGGGCGGCCACCGCCCACGCCACCGCGTCCTGCAACAGTACGCGGTTCGCAGAGCCGCGCAGGAGGTGGATGTGGAAGCGCGCGTTCACCGCCGCCAGCGCCGCCGACAGCGCGAAAACCGCGGCCACGAGCTCGGGCGCGGCCCAGCGGTCGGCACGGGCGCCCAGCCACCGCAGGACGGCGAGCAGTGCCAGCAGCGGCACGCCGACCATCAGCATGCCCCAACTCGCCCACAGCGGCAGCCCGAGGAGGACCCCGCGCGTCACCTGGGTCACCTCCGGGTTCATGCGCAGGACCAGTGCCTCCGCCACCAGTCCGGCAACGGCGCCGGCTGTCAGCGCGTCGATCAGCATCTGCCGACGGATCACGCCGTATGGTACCGCAAAACGACCGCCCGCCCGCCGACGCCTCGGATCACGTACACTCGCGCCGGCGCCCCTTCCGAGGCGCCGGGGGGACGATGAGGGAGACCAGGCAGGCCCTGTGCATCGCGCTCGACGGCAGCGACCGCCGCTGGATCCTCGCCACCGCGCGCGCGGTGGCGCCCTACGCCGGATGGCTCAAGCTCGGCCTCGAGGCCTTCGTCGCCCACGGGCCGCGGCTGGTCGAGGAGATCGCCGGCGCGGGGGCGCAGGTTTTTCTCGACCTCAAGCTGCACGACATTCCCGCCACCGTGGAGCGGGCCGCCGCCAACTGCGCCGCCTGCGGCGCCGCGATGCTGACGGTCCATGCCGGCGGCGGCCGCCGCATGCTGGAGGCCGCCGCCGCTGGCGCGCACGCCGGCGCCGGCGACGCGCCGACGGTGGTCGCGGTGACCGTCCTCACCAGCCTCGACCGCAGCGCCCTCGAGGAGCTCGGCATCGGCCGCGAGCCGCTCGACCTGGTGCTCCGGTGGGCGGCCCTCGCGCGCGAGGCGGGGCTCGGCGGGGTGGTCGCCTCGGCCCGCGAGGCGGCGGCGGTGCGGCGCTCGTGCGGCGACGACTTCGTCATCGTCACCCCCGGCATCCGTCCCGCCTCGGCCGTTCAAGACGATCAGCGCCGGACCCTGGGCCCCGCCGAGGCGCTGGCCGCAGGCGCGGACCTGCTGGTGGTTGGCCGGCCGGTGACCCGGTCGCACGATCCCGCCGCCGCCGCCCGCGAGATCCTGCGCGGGATGTCGTCCCGGTCGGCCCCGGACCCGAGCTGATCAGATCTCGATCAGCGGTCGGTCGTGGTAGTGCCGCTTGTGCCACACGTAGGTGTAGCCCGGAAAATTGATCGGCACGTCGTAGGTGACGGTGATCTTGATGCGGCTCGAGGTGCGTTTGATGGTGATGTCCTTCTTGGTCACCTGCAGGTCCAGGTTCTCGGCCTTGCGCAGGATGTCGCTCACGATGCGCTCGTCCTTGTACTCGCGCCGGTTGGCCCGGTCCGCGAGGGTCGAGATCTCCTTGTCCAGCTCGCCCACGTTGATCATGACGGGCGTCACCTTGATGCCGATCAGCGCGGTCAGCAGCAGGACCACCAGGCCCACCAGACAACCGACGGGAACGTCGCCGCGTTGGAATCGCCACCTCGTCATGGATCAGCCTCCGACCGTGACCGTTTCTGAAATGGTACCACTGCTCAGCGGATCAGCTGGAACGCGCGTTCCCAGCGGGTCTTGGTGAAGAAGTTGAGGACGACGCCGGCGAGCTGCTTCAGCCGGTGGCCGAAGCCGCGCCACTGCCAGTCGTCGCGCCCCGCCTCGTAGGACCAGTAGATGACCACGGCCCGGCCCTTCACATAGGAAAGCGGCACCGGACCCCAGAAACGCGAGTCGAGGGAGTTGTCGCGGTTGTCGCCGAGGCAGAAGATCGATCCCTCGGGGACGGTCATGGGGCCGAAGTTGTCCCGGATGCGGGCCGACACGGGGACCGCCGACGAGTCGTCGTAGACGCGGGGGTCCTTGTGGACGACGTGCGGTTCCTCCTGCGCCTGACCGTTGATGAAGAGCTGCTTGCGGCGGATCTCGACCGTGTCGCCGGCGACCGCGACGCAGCGTTTGATGAAGTCGCGCCGGGGGTCCTCCGGGTACTTGAAGACCACCACGTCGCCGCGCTCCGGGGCGCGGTAGGGGAAGAGCCCGTGCAGGAAGGTGCCGCCGTTGCCGGCGAAAATGAACTTGTTCACCACCAGGTGGTCGCCGATCAGGAGGTTGTCCTCCATGGACCCGGACGGGATCTTGAAGTTCTCGAACACGAAGGTGCGCACGAAGAGCGCCAGGATGAAGGCGACCAGGATCGCTTCGTAGTACTCCCGCGCGACGGATTTCGACATGGGCTCGCCACCTCTCGGGGGGATTCTACACGCCGGCCCGCGCCGCCGCCTTGAGCGTCCCCGGCGGCTGCCACGATTCCCGGGCGCGCGCGTCGAGGCGGCGCGGGTCGTCGAGCCTTCCGACGCGCGCGGCGAGCTGGCCGGCGTGGGCGATCATGGCCGCGTTGTCGGTTGTCAGGGCGGGCGGCGGCAGCAGAACCTCGACGCCGTTGGCGGCCCCCCATCGCTCGAGCCTGCGCCGCAGCAGAGAGTTCGCGGCGACGCCTCCGGAGGCGGCGACGAGGTCCGGCTCGTGGCGCGCGGCAAGCTCGTCGAGGGGTGCGAGCAGCAGGTCGACGACCGCCGCTTCGAACGCGGCCGCGACATCCGCCACCGCGGCCTCACCGGCGCCGGCGCCCGCGAGGCCGCGCTCACGGATCGAGCGGATGGCCGCCGACTTGAGGCCCGAAAACGAGAAGTCGTGCGGCGCGTCCTCGATGCGCGGCCGCGGCAGCGCCAGCGCGGAGGGATCGCCGCGGCGGGCGAGGGCGTCGATGGCGGGACCGCCCGGATAGCCGAGGCCCAATACCTGCGCCACCTTGTCGAAGCTCTCGCCGGCGGCGTCGTCGCGCGTCCGGCCGAGCCTCCGGCGCCCGCCGTCGGCCATCAGGTACCAGCTCGAGTGACCACCCGAGGCCACCAGCGCCAACGCCCGCCGGGGTTCGGGGCGTGCCGGCGCTCCGTCGAGGCTGAGCAGCGGCGACACGAGATGGCCCTCGAGGTGGTCGGCGGCGGCCAGCGGCAAGGACCGGGCCCAGGCGAGGGCGGCGCCGAAGCGGACGCCGACGAGGAGCGCGCCGACCAGTCCCGGCCCGGCGGTGACGGCGACCAGCTCGACCGGAGCGGTGGCCGCGGCGAACGCCCGCTCGACCAGCAGCGGCAGGGCCTTGAGGTGCTCGCGGGAGGCGAGCTCCGGCACGACGCCGCCGTAGGGGGCGTGGGCCGCAACCTGGCTCGACAGGAGGCTCAGCTCCACCGCGCCGTCGCGGTCCAGCACCGCCACCGCGGTCTCGTCGCACGAGGTCTCGATGCCCAGGGTCC
>CAZMED010000025.1:0-15523 GCA_964565045.1 uncultured Thermoanaerobaculia bacterium | reverse complement strand
GTCCGCAGCATGAATCCCGTCCCAGTTCCCGTTCCCGTTCCCGTTCCCGTTCCCGACGAATCGTTAGCACGTTCAAACGTTCAACGTTCGAACGTTGCCACCCACCCCGCGGTAACCCGACCGCATCGTGGATGTTGGGACAGCCTCCGGTTCCGAATTCCGAATTCCGAATTCCGAATTCCGAATTCCGAATTCCGCCAAGCATATCGCGCCAACGGAAACGGCGGGAAGGCCGCCTCCCCGCCGTCCGGTTGTCGGTCGTTGTCCGCCGCGTCAGCTGATGTTGGCGCGCACCGGGACCTCGAGCTTCGGGAACTCGGGGTCGCTGGTCTTCAGGGTGAGCACCGCGTCGCGGGGGCCCGGGCTGGCATCGGACTTGACCATCACGGTGACCTGGTACCGGCGTCCGGCCTCGATCGTCACCACCTCGGCATCGAAGGCCGCGTCGTCGACCGAGGCCCCGGTGACCTCGACCTTGGTGCCGCCGCTGCGGTTGTTGACGAGGATCAGGTTGCGGCCGGGCTTGTTCTTGGCCGCCACCGAGCCGAACTGGACCTGCGACGGCGTCACGCCGAGCAGCGCGCGGACGACGCCGAAGACCTTCACCGGCACCTTCTGCGCCTTGGGGTGGTTGGTCTCGATCGTGATCTCGGCGTTGACCGGTCCGATCGGCGCGCCATCCTTGAGCGACATGGCCACCTCGTACTGCTGCGGCGACTTGCCCGCCAGCAGCTCGTCCTTGCCGAGAGGACGCACGGTGGTCTCGAGGAACGGCACGCTCGAGGACACGCCCGTGACCTTGAAGTCGCGGTTGTCAGCGGCCGCCGCGACGGTGATCGTCTGCTCCATGGCCTCGTGCTGGACCGCGTTGAAGCGCACCAGGGCCCGCGGCAGAACCTCGACGTACGGGTGGACGTTGGTCTTGATGACCACCGTCACCGTCGGCTCGGCGGGATCGCTGGTCATGATGAGGATCGACTTGGAGATCGGGCCGGAGAAATCACGGGTCTCGAGCTTGGCCTTGACGTAGCCGGTGGTGCCCGCCGGAATCTCGCGGTCGAAGTCGGCCACGGTGCAGCCGCAGGTCGGGCGCACCGCCTTGATCTCGAGCGTCTCGTCGCCCTCGTTGACGAGCGCGAACTCGACGTCGACCACCTCGCCCTGGGCGACCGTACCCATGTCCTTGATTTTCTCGGGGACGACGAGCTTCGGACCGGCCTGGGCGTCGGCGGCGGTGCCGACGATCAGCGCGGCCGCCACGGCGGCGACCACGAGAAGGGTTCTCGCAGGATTCTTCATTTCAGGGGCCTCCTTGTGTTCTGCATCGCGTCAGGCGACAATCATACGGACCGGCGGCCCGAACCGGCAACCCCGGGGGCGTCTTTTTTGCAGGACTTATACGGCCCGCGCGACCTCCTCTACTTCCTGCCCATCGGCGGCACGGCCACCGCGCCCCTCGCCGGGCTCCTGCGCGAGCTCGGGCACCGGGTCGAGGGTGTCGACTCGCAGCTCTACCCTCCCATGAGCACCCTGCTCGCCGATCTCGGCATCCCGGTGCGCCTGGGCTTCGACGCCGCCCTGATCCCGCCCGGTGTCGACCGCGTGATCATCGGCAACGCGCTGCCGCGCACCAACGTCGAGGTCCAGGCGGTGCTCGAGCGCGGCCTCCCCCACCTCTCGCAGGCCGAGGCGGTGGCCCATTACGTCCTCGCCCGAGGCCTCCACAGCCTGGTGGTCGCCGGCACCCACGGCAAGACCACGACCACGGCGATGCTGGCGTGGGTCCTCGAGCAGACCGGCGCCGATCCGAGCTCGCTGATCGGCGGCCTGCCGCGCTGGAACCCGCGCGGATTCCGACTCGGCGGCGGCGGCTGGCTGGTGATCGAGGGCGACGAGTACAACACCGCATTCTTCGACCGAGGGCCGAAGTTCCTGCACTATCGGCCCCACGTTTTCCTGGTCGGCCCGGTCGAGTACGACCACGCCGACCTCTACCCGAGCTTCGACGCCGTCCTGACCGCGTTTCGGGCCGGCGCCGCACAGGTCCCGAAGCACGGGGCGGTGGTGGTCAACGCGTGGAGCGACGGCGCCCTGGCCGCGTGCCGGGATGCCACCGCACCCATCGTCACCGTCGGCCCGACGGCGGACTGCACCCTCTGCGTCGACTTGCTGGACGGTGGCCCCGAGGGCGCCGCCGCGACCCTGCGCTGGCGCGGCGAGCGCCTGAGCCTGCAGCTGCCGCAGAGCGGCGTCCATCTGATCCAGAACGCGGCGATGGCGGTGGCTGCCGCCGCCGCCGCGGGCGCGGCGGCACCCGCCGAGGCGGTCGCAGCCCTGGCGCGGTTCCCGGGTGTCGCGCGCCGCATGGAGGTGGTCGGGGAGGCGGCCGGTGTCACCGTCGTCGACGACTTCGCCCACCACCCGACGGCCATCGCCGTGACCGTCGCGGCGGCCCGCCAGCAGTGGCCCGGACGCCGCCTCGTCCTCGCCTTCGAGCCGCGCTCGCTGACCGCCGCGCGGCGCGAGTTCCAGGAAGCCTACGAGCGCGCCCTCGGCGGGGCCGACGTGGTCCTGGTGGCGTCGCCCTACCACGCGAGCCGCCTCGCGCCCGACGAGGTGCTCGACCGGCGGGCGCTGGCCGCGGCGCTGGCGGCGCGCGGCATCGCAGCGCTGATGCCGGAGGCCGGCGACGACCCGGTCCTCTGCCTGCTGCCGGCGCTCCGCCCCGGCGACGTGGTGCTAGGCTGCTCGTCGGGCGACTTCGGCGCCTTCCAGCGCCGGCTCGTCGAGGCCTTGGCCGAGGGAGGTGCCACATGACAGATCAGCACGCAGGACTGGCACGCGCGATCGCCACCGTCGGCGGCCTCGGCGAGCGCCTGCCGGCGCCCGGAACGACCGCCGGCTCGCTGCCGGCGGCCCTCCTGTGGTGGCTCGCCTGCCTCGCCGCCCCCGCCCCCACCACCCGCATCGCGCTGACGGCGATCGGGCTCGCCGCCGCGGCCGCTTCCGGGCTGTGGGCAGCCGAGGTCGAGGTCGCGCGGCGCGGCGCGCGCGACCCCGGTCCGATCGTCATCGACGAGGTCGCCGGGCAGTGGCTCACCTACCTGGTGGCGCTGCCCTTCGTGCCCCTGACCGGGGCCGGGCCCCTCGCCCTGTTCGCGGCCTCGGGCTTCGTGCTGTTCCGGGTCTTCGACGTCCTCAAGCCGTGGCCGATCCGCTCCTGCGAGGGCTTTCCGGGTGGGGTCGGCGTGATCGCCGACGACCTCGCCGCCGGCTGGTTGGCGGCCGTCGTGCTCGCCATCGGCTGGAAGCTCCTGGGGTAGCCCCACGAACGTTTGAACGTTGGAACGTTGCACGTTCGAACGTTGGGCAGTGCCGGATTGTCCGTGAGATGGGAAGTGGACGATTTCGAATTTCGAATTTCGAATTTCGAATTTTCGCCCGCCCACCCGGTCTCATCGTTTGAACGTTTGAACGTTCCACGTTAGAACGTTCCGCCCACCCGCCCACGGAACCTGCGGCGTTGCGGGTCCACGGGGTCAACAGCTTCCGGCACAGTGGCAGCGGCAGTGGCAGCTACAGTGGCAGTGGCAGTGTCAGTGGACAGCGACAGCGTCCAGGCGGGCGCGTGATCACAACCCCGATCATCGCCTCGGGTTGAGCAGCCGCCAGGCCATCCGGCGGTCGCGCCGCCGGATCACTGCCGCGGTCGCTGCCACGGACGCGGCTCTCTGCCACTGGAACTGACACTGAAACTGTCACTGGGACGGCCACTGAAACTGTCACTGGGACTGTCACTGTGACTGCCACTGCCATCTGCCGCTGTCACTGATCCTGATTCCGGGCACGGAGACGGAGACGGGCACGGGTCGTATCCGACGCCTCGATCTCGGGAGCTTGCCGGTGCCCCGATGTTTCGATCGTCACCCGGGTCAGAGCCCGGCGAGGAGCTCGTCGGTCGGGTGGATCTCGGCGACGATGCGCGCCGGCCCGGTGAGGCGGGAGCCGCACGACGGCGGCTCGCCGAGCGCCTCCACCTTGAGGACATCGCCCGACGCCGGACGCAGCCCGAGCTCCCGCACCCCGCGCTCGGCCATCACCGTCAGCGCCACCGCCACCATCCCCGAGCCGCAGCTCAGGGTCTCGCCCTCGACACCCCGCTCCCAGGTGCGCACCGCCACGACGCCCTCGCCTGCCGATTCGAAGAAGTCGACATTGGCGCCGCCGGGCCCCAGCGCCTCATGGGCGCGCAGCGGTGGCGCCACCGCCGCGAGGTCGAGATCGGCCAGAGGCCCGGAGAGCGCGACGACCAGGTGCGGCACCCCGAGCTCGAGGTAGAGGAAGCTGCGCAGCGGTGCAGGGGCCTCGATGTCGGGGCGGGTCGGCCCGGCATCCGGCGGCGGCAGCTCGAGCCGGACCTCGGCGCCGTCGACCCGCGCCGGGACATCGGTCCAGCCCGTCGCCATCGTCAGCGCGGACCTGCAGCCGAGAAGCTCGACCGCAGCGCGTGCCGCGCAGCGGGTGCCGTTGGCGCAGAAATCGCCGAGGCTGCCGTCGGCGTTGCGGTACGTCACCCGGGCGCGGCGCTCGGACTCCGCCTGCACGGCGAGGACGCCGTCCGCCCCGATGCCGCGGCGGCGGTCGCAGAGGCGCCGCACCAGCGCGGGCTCTGCTGCGAGCCGCACGGCCCAGGCGCCGAGGCCGAGCAGGAAGTCGTTTCCCGAGCCCTCGACCTTGAAGAGCCCGGTCCTCACGGCACCGCCCCCATGACCACCGTGCAGGTCGCGGGCGCACTGGTGTTGCCCACGTCGTCGGTGGCCGCGACGAGGTACACGAGCTCGCCCAGGGGCGGTCGTTCGTCGACGAACTCCAGCCACCTGGTGGCGGGCGCGAGCACCGCCTCGGCGCCGCCTTCGCGGCGCCGCGACACCCGGTACTCGCGGGCGCCGGGGACCGCGGCCCAGCGCAGGCGGACCCGGCTGCCTTCGGGCAGGCACACGAGGTCCTCCGGCACCGGCGGCGGGTAGGTGTCGGGATGGTCGATCTCCTGCGGCGGCGACGGCTCTCCGAACACCAGACCGCCGCCCTCCACCCGCGCGACCGAGCGCACGCGGTAGAACCAGCTGCGGCCCTGGGCAGCGACGGTGTCGCGCCAGGACTCCCCGGCGACCGGCTCCTCGGTGACCTTGGTCCACAATGCACCGTCGGCGGAGCGCTCGACCTGGGTGCTGAGCTTCGGCAGCGGCTCCCAGCGCAGGGTGATGCCGTCGTCCCCGGCCTGCAGCTCGAGGCCGGTGGGCGGCGGGGGCGGCTCGACCGGCAACAGGCGGGCGACGTTGGACATCTCGGAGACACGCTTGCGGCAGCAGACCGTGCGCACGCCGTACCACACCACGGAGTCCTCGGGGCTCGTGTCGAGACCCTGCCGCCACATCTCGAGGTCGTCGCGGTAGCGGAGCTGCGAGCCCCGGGTCGAGACCTGCAGCCCCTCCGGATCGAGGACCGCGACGATTTCGCCCTGGGTTTCCATCAGCTGGCGCTGCAGCCGGCGGTCCTGGGGGCTGACCGGCGGCGGTGGCTCCTGGGCTGCGGGCAGGGTCGCCCGCCAGATCTCCACCGCCTCGAGCTCGGTCAGGGCCTGACCGGCCGTGGTCGTGGAGGGGTAGCTCCAGGCGAGCACCGCATCGGTTCCCTCCTGGACCGCCGTCAGGTCGGTGGTGCGCTCGGCGACCCGGATCACCGGCGGCTGCGGCGCCGCCTCCTTGCCGCAGGCAGTAAGCAGCAGCAACGAGATCATGGATCCACCGACTGCAGTTTTGAGTTTTGAGTTTTGAGTTTTGAGTTTTCGGAATGTCCGCGATATCGAGCCCCGGTCGGCGGGGTGCACATCCGAAATCCGAAATCCGAAATCCGAAATTCTCAATTCCTAATTCCCAATCCCCAATTCCTAATTCCTAATTCCTAATTCCTAATTCCTAATTCTAAAGAATATACCTTGCCAGATCCCGATCCCCCACCAGCTCGCCGAGCCGCTCCCTGACCATCTCCTCATCGACCACCACGACCTCCCCCGCCCGCTCCGGGGCCGCGAAGCTGAGGTCCTCGAGCAGCCGCTCGAGCACGGTGTGCAGCCGCCGCGCGCCGATGTTCTCGGCCGCGCGGTTGATCTCGGCGGACATCGAGGCGATGGTCGTGATCGCCCCGTCGGTGAACCTGAGCTCGAGCTTCTCGGTCGCCAGCAGCTCGGTGTACTGGCGGACGAGGGAGTTCTCGGGCTCGGTGAGGATGCGCTCGAAGTCGTCGGCACCGAGCGACAGCAGCTCGACCCGGATCGGAAAGCGGCCCTGCATCTCGGGGATGAGGTCGGCCGGGCGCGCGACGTGGAAGGCGCCGGCGGCGATGAAGAGGATGTGGTCGGTGCGGACGACGCCGTAACGGGTGTTGACGTGGGTGCCCTCGACGATCGGCAAGAGATCGCGCTGCACCCCCTCACGGGAGACATCGGGGCCGCGGCCGCCCACGTCCTCGCGCGAGCAGATCTTGTCGATCTCGTCGAGAAACACGATCCCCGAGTCCTCGACCCGGCGGATGGCCTCGCTCTCGATCTGCGCGCGGTCGACGAGCTTGTCCTGCTCCTCCGCCACCAGGACCGGGCGCGCCTCCTTGACGGTCATCCGCTTGCGCGCCTTCTTGCCCATCAGTCCGCCGAAAATGTCCTTCATGTTGATGCCCATCGACTCCATGCCCTGGGGTGTGAACATCTCGACGGTCGGCATCCGGTTCTCGGCGACCTCGAGCTCGACCTCCTGCTCCTCCAACAGACCGTCGCGGAGCGGCCGCTTGAGCGCCCGCCGCCGCTCCTCGAGCGACGAGTCCACGGCCGAGCTCGAGCTCATCACCAGGAGGTCGAGCAGCCGGTCCTCGGCGGCGCGCTCCGCCCGCACCGCCACCTCGGCCGTGCGCTCCGCCCGCACCAGCTGCAGGCCGGCGTCGACGAGGTCGCGGACGATCGACTCGACGTCGCGGCCGACGTAGCCGACCTCGGTGAACTTCGAGGCCTCGATCTTCAGAAACGGCGAGCCGGTGAGGCGGGCGAGGCGGCGCGCGATCTCGGTCTTGCCGACCCCCGTCGGGCCGATCATGATGATGTTCTTGGGGGCGACCTCCTCCCGCAGCTCGGGCGGCAGCTGCTGGCGCCGCCAACGGTTGCGCAGCGCCACCGCGACCGCGCGCTTGGCAGCCGCCTGGCCGACGATGAAACGGTCGAGCTCGACGACGATCTCGCGCGGTGTCAGATCATCCAGGTTCACGCCTTCAGCTCCTCGATGGTGATGTGGTCGTTGGTGTAGATGTCGATGTCGGCCGCGATCGCAAGCGACTCGCGCACGATCTCCGGCGCGTCAAGCGTCGTGTGCTTCAAGAGCGCCCGCGCCGCGGCCAGCGCGTAGGAACCGCCCGAGCCCACCGCCACCACGTCGTCGTCCGGCGACAGCACCTCGCCGGTGCCCGACACCAGCAGGGTCGTCGTCCGGTCGGCGGTGATCAGGAGGGCCTCGAGGTGGCGCAGCGCCCGGTCGGTGCGCCAGTCCCGGGCGAGCTCCACGGCCGCGCGCTCGAGGTTGTGGCCGTAGGCCTCGAGCTTGGACTCGAAACGGGTGAAGAGCGCCAGTGCATCCGCCACCGAGCCCGCGAAGCCCGCCAGGATGGTTCCACCCGCGAGCCGCCTCACCTTGGCGGCGCCATGCTTGAGCACCGAGGTGCCGAGGGTCACCTGCCCGTCGGAGCCGAGCGCGACGACCCCGTCGCGGCGCACCGCCAGCACCGTCGTGTGATGCCACTCATGCTTCATCGCATCCTCCGATTCCGATCGCGCCGCAGGCATCACGATCAAGCCGCCATTCTAACGCTTTAACGTTCGAACGTTCAAACGTTTGAACGTTGGAACGTTCAGAGCTTTTCGAGCTTGGCGATGGTCGGCACCAGGGTCTTGCGGCCGGCGGCGTCGAAGTACACCACCAGCTTGAGCTGCGCCCCGCGGCCCTGGCACGCGAGCACGACGCCGGTGCCGAATCGGTTGTGGCGCACGCGGTCGCCCGGCCGCCAGCCCGTGCCCGAGGCGTCGACCGCGGTGGCGGAGACGGCCGGGCCGCGCGGCCGTGAGCCCGCCGCGCCCGCCACCGGGCGCGGCGGGACCGTTGCCTGCGGGCGCTGCGTCCGCGGCCTCTCCGCCGCCCACGAGCGTGCTTCGGATACGTCCTCGACGGTCCCGACCGCGAGGTCGTCGAGAAAGCGCGACGGCCGCGTGTTCTGACGCTGACCGAAGAGGAAACGGGACCGCGCCCCGGTGAGGGCGAGCCGGCGCCGCGCCCGCGTCATGCCGACGTAGGCGAGGCGCCGCTCCTCCTCGAGACCGTCGTGGTCGTCGCGCGAGCTCGCGTGCGGCAGGAGCCCGTCCTCGAGGCCGGCCAGGAACACGGTGTCGAACTCCAGGCCCTTGGCGGCGTGCAGGGTCATCAGCGACACCGCGTCGGCCGCCGCGTCGTCGTCGCTCTCCTCGAGCAGCGCCACCGCGTCGAGGAAGGCCTCGAGGTCCTGGCCGCGCGCCGCCGCTTCGGCCACCGCCGCGGCCAGCTGCTGCAGGTTCTCGCGCCGCGCCACCCGGTCCTCGGCCTCGCCCTCGTACATGGCGAAGAGGCCGGAGCCCTCCAGCAGCCAGCCCACGAAATCGCCCGGCTCGAGCTCGGAGCGCCGCTCGGCGGCTTCTTCGAAGAGGGCGAAGAAGCGCTCGAGCGCGGTGCGTGCGCGGGCGCTCAGACCCTCCGGGAGCCGCCGCGCGGCCTCGGTCAGCGGCACGCCGAGCTCATCGGCGGCGCGCCGCAACAGCTCGACGGTGACGTCGCCGATACCGCGCGCCGGGACGTTGATCACGCGCTCGAAGGACATCACGTCGTCACGCCGCACGGCCAGCCGCAGGTAGGCGAGCGCATCCTTGATCTCCGCCCGCTGCCAGAAGCGCAGTCCGCCGACCACCCGGTACGGGACCCCTCGCCGCGTCAGCTCCTCCTCGAAGGGCCGGGTCTGGGCGTTGGTCCGCATCAGCACCGCGACCTCGCGCAGGGGCCTCCGCGCCGGGGCGGCGCCGATCTGGTCGGCCACCCAGCGCGCCTCGCCGCGCTCGTCGTCCGAAAAGCAGAGCCGTACCGGCTCGCCGCCTTCGCGGTCGGTGAAGAGGCGCTTGCCGCGGCGGCCGCTGTTGGCGGCGATGAGCCCGCCCGCGGCTGCGAGGATGGGCGCCGTGGAGCGGTAGTTCTGCTCCAGCATCACGACTCGCGCGCCCGGGAAGAAGCGTTCGAAGCGGAGGATGTTGTCGAGCTCGGCGCCGCGCCAGCGGTAGATCGACTGGTCCTCGTCGCCGACCGCCGTCAGGTTGCGCTCGCCGTCGACGATCGCCGTCAGGAGATCCATCTGCAGCGAGTTGGTGTCCTGGAACTCGTCGACCAGCAGGAAGCGCGCCCGCCGCCTGAGCTCGTCGAGCACCGCCGGATCGTCGCGTACCGCGGCGAGGGCCCGCACCAGCATGTCGTCGAAGTCCACCACCGCGGCCGCGGCCTTGAGCTTCTCGTAGCGGCCCCAGATCTCGGCCAGGGTCTCGTCGCCGTGCCCGGCGGCGCGCTCGGCGAAGGCATGCGCGGTCGTGCCGCCGTTGACCAGGCCCGAGATCCGCGCCAGGACCGCCCGCGGCGGGTGCTCGCGCGGGTCGAGGCCGAGCTCCTTGAGGACCCGCCCGACGAGTGCGCGCTGGTCGTCGGCGTCGGCGATGGCGAAGCGCGGCGGCAGGCCCGCCGCCCGCGGGTGGCGGCGCAGGGCGTCGAGCGCCCAGCGGTGGAAGGTGCCCACGAAGCCGCCGCCGAGCGGCCGCCCGAGCAGGGCTTCGACGCGCTCGCGCATCTCCCGCGCCGCCTTGTTGGTGAAGGTCACCGCGGTGATCTCGCTCGGTTTCGCGACCGACTCGGCGAGGAGGTGGGCGATGCGGTAGGTCAGGACCCGGGTCTTGCCCGAGCCGGCGCCCGCCAGCACCAGCAGCGGCCCCGCGCCGTGGCGCACCGCCTCGCGCTGCGGCTCGTTCAGATCGTCAAGCAGGGAGCTCAAGGAAGCACCACCTCCGGAGGAGGGAAGACGGTAGCAGCGCCGCCTCAGTCACACAACCGCCGCGTTTTCGAATGAGGAATGAGGAATGAGGAATTAGGAATTCCCTACCTCCCCCCCGTGAACTGAACGCAGATTCGGGCGGGTGGGCGGCATTCCTAATTCCTCATTCCTCATTCCTAATTCGTCGAGGGATGCGCAGCATCACTCGACGGTGACGCTCTTGGCCAGGTTGCGCGGCTGGTCGACGTCGAGGCCGAGCTCCACCGCGACGTGGTAGGCGAGCAGCTGCAGCGGCACCACCGTGACCACCGGCTGCAGCAGCGGATGGACGCGGGGCACCGTCAAGACGAGGTCGGCGACGTGTGCGAGGTTGTCGCCGTCGTCGGAGGTCACGGCGAGGACGCTGGCCCCGCGCGCCCGCACCTCCATCAGGTTGCCGACCAGCTTGTCGCGGGTCGGCCCCTCGGGCGCCACCGCCACCACCGGGAAGCCCTCCTGGAGGAGGGCGATGGGGCCGTGCTTCATTTCCCCCGCCGGGTAGCCCTCGGCGTGCAGGTAGGAGATCTCCTTGAGCTTGAGGGCGCCCTCGAGGGCGATCGGGTAGAGGATCCCGCGGCCGAGGAAGAGCGAGTCGGAGGCGTGGCTGAGGATTTCGATGGCCTGCGCGTAGACCTCGGCGTCGATGTCGGCGGCGCGCTCCACCGCGAGCGGCAGCCGCTGCAGCTCGGCGACCAGCTCGAGGTCGAGCGCGTCGGCCGCGCCGCGGGCGGCGCGCAGACCGAGCGCCATCAGCACCAGCGCCACGAGCTGGGTGGTGAAGGCCTTGGTGGAGGCGACGCCGATCTCGGGGCCGGCCTGGGTCAGCATCCGCGACTGCGCCAGCCGCCACGCCGACGAGCCGCGGCTGTTGCACACGGTGGCGAGCAGCGCGCCGCCCGCGCGCGCGAGCTCCATCGCCGCCAGAGTGTCGGCGGTCTCCCCCGACTGGGTGATGCCGACCACCAGGAGGTCGTCACCGATCAGCGGCCGCCGGTAGCGGTACTCGGAGGCGTAGTCCACCTCGACCGGCAGCCCGGTGAGCTCCTCGATCAGGAACTTCCCGACCAGGGCGGCGTGCCAGGAGGTGCCGCAGGCCACCAGGTGGACGCGCGCGAGCCGCGCCAGCTCGGCGGGGGTCAAGCCGAGGCCCTCGAGGTTGACCCCGCGGCGCTCGGAGTCGAGGTAGGCGAGCACGGTGTTGCGGATGGCGTCGGGCTGCTCGTGAATCTCCTTGAGCATGAAGTGCCGGAAACCGCCCTTCTCGGCGCGGGCGGCGTCCCAGTCCAGGGTCTCGGCGGGGCGCTCGACGGCGGCTCCGGACGCGTCGAGGAAGCGCACGCCGGTGCGCCCCACCACCGCCACGTCGCCGTTCTCGACGAACACCACGCGCCGGGTGCGGTGCAGGAGCGCCGTCACGTCCGAGGCGACCAGGTTCTCACCGTCGCCGAGCCCGACCACCAGGGGCGGCCCGTTGCGGAAGGCCACGACCACGTCGGGCTCCTCGCGGCGCAGTGCGACCACTGCGTACTGGCCCTCGAGCCGGGGCAGGATCGCCAGCACCCGCTCCACCAGCGTCCCGTTTTCGGCGCCGAGGAGCTGGGCGATGAGCTCGGTGTCGGTGTCCGAGCGTAGGACGACGCCCCGCTCGACGAGGTCTGTGCGCAGGCGGGCGTAGTTCTCGAGGATGCCGTTGTGGACCACCGCCACCGCCCCCGCGGCGTCGGTCTGGGGGTGGGCATTGGCCTCGGTGGGCGCACCGTGGGTCGCCCAGCGGGTGTGGCCGATCCCGACCGTGCCGTGGAGGGGCTCCTGCCAGGCACGCTGCTCGAGGTTGCCGAGCTTGCCCGCGGCGCGCAGGATGCCGATCCCGTCGGCGCCCATCACCGCCATCCCGGCCGAGTCGTAGCCGCGGTACTCGAGCCGCCGCAGCCCGTCGAGGAGCACCGGCACGACCTCGTTGCCGCCGACGTAGCCGATGATGCCGCACATGCCGCCACCTCCCGCCGGCGCGTGCTGCCGCCGGACCTCTATTGAATCACAACGGTCCGCGGTGCCGCGAGCGGCGGCGGGCCCCGGCGCCGGACGCGCACCCTGCAGGCGCGGACCGGCCTGCCGGCGCGCACGGGTGCCGGCGGCGCCTATTCCGAGCCGCGGGCCGCCTCGAGGGCCGACAGCAGCTGGTCGAAGGAGCGGGCGAAGGCCGCCACGCCCTCGACCTGGAGCTCGGAGGTCACCGCGTCGAGGACGATGTCGAAGTCGCGCAGGCGCTCGAGGAGGAGCTCGGCCCCCTCAGGGTCCTCGGTGATCGAAGCGCGCGGCAGCCCGTGGTCCCGGAAAGCCTCGAGGGTGGCCACCGGCAGGGTGTTGACGGTGTCGGGGCCGATCAGCTCCTCGACGTAGATCACGTCGCGGTAGGTGGGGTTCTTGGTGCTGGTGGAAGCCCACAGCGGCCGCTGCACCCGCGCGCCGCGGGCGGCGGCGGCTTCGAAGTCCGGGCCGCGGAAGATCTCCTCGAATCGGCGGTAGGCGAGCCTGGCGTTGGCCACCGCGGCCCTTCCGCGCAGCGCGAGGGCGTCCGCCGACCCGGTCGCCTCGAGCGCGGCGTCGACCTTGGTGTCGAGCCGGCTGACGAAGAAGGAGGCGACCGACGCGATCCGCGCCGGATCGGGCGCGCGGACGACGCCGCGCAGGTAGGCGTGGGCCACCGCCTCGTAGTCGGCGAGGGAGAACATCAGCGTCGCGTTGACATTGATGCCGGCCGCAATCAGCCCTTCGATGGCCGGAATGCCGGCCGCAGTCGCCGGCACCTTGATCATCAGATTGGGCCGGTCGACCGCCGCCCACAGCCGCCGCCCCTCGGCGATCGTGCCGTCGCTGTCGTGGGCGAGGTGCGGCGACACCTCGAGGCTGACGAAGCCGTCGCCGGCCGCGCTCGCCTCCCACACCGGGAGCAGGATGTCGGCGGCGGCGCGGATGTCTTCGATCACCAGCGCCTCGTAAAGCTCGTTGGTGGTCAGCCCGGGCTCGGCGGCGAGCAGCCGGGCCACCGCCTCGTCGTAGGCGCCGCCGCCCTGGATGGCTTTCTCGAAGATCGACGGGTTCGAGGTCACGCCACGGAGGCCGTCCTCGGCCACCAGCCGCGCCAACCCGCCGCCGGCGAGCAGGTCGCGCTCGATGAAGTCGAGCCACACCGCCTGCCGGTGCTCCTCCCAGAGTCGTCTCAGAGGGTTCATGTCCGCTCCCCATCCGTTCCCGTTCCCGTTCCCGTCACTCGTGCTCCCCCACCAACTCCAGCGCCTTCGCCACAACCGCCTCGACGGTCAGGCCGAGGCGCCGCGCGACCTCCGCCCCCGGCGCCGAGGCGCCGAAGCGGTCGATGCCGATCATCGCGCCGCCGTCGCCGACGATCTCTCGCCAGCCCATGGTCACCCCTGCTTCGATCGACAGCTTCGGAAGCTCCGGCGGCAGCACCTGCCGCCGGTAGGCCTCGGGTTGGGCTCCGAACAGCTCCCGCGAGGGCATCGACACCACCGCGCTCGCGACGCCGCGCGACGCGAGCTCCCGCTGTGCGGCGACCGCCAGCGCCACCTCGCCGCCGGTGGCCACCAGCAGGAGCTGCGGCGGCCCGTCGCCGTCGGACAGCACGTAGGCGCCGCGCGCCACCCCCTCGGAGCTGCGCTCGCGCCCGCCCTCGAGCACCGGCAGGCCCTGACGGCTCAGGCACAGCGCGGTCGGGCCGGCGGTGCGCTCGAGCGCGACCTTCCAGGCGGCCGCGGTCTCGTTGGCGTCCGCCGGACGCAGGACCACGAGGCCGGGCATCGCGCGCAGCGACAGCAGGTGTTCGACCGGCTGGTGGGTCGGCCCGTCCTCGCCCACCCACAGCGAGTCGTGGGTGAAGACGTAGACCACCGGCTGCTCCATCAGCGCGGCGAGGCGGATCGACGGCCGCATGTAGTCCGCGAAGACCAGGAAGGTGCCGCCGTAGGGCCGCAGGCCGCCGTGCAGGACGAGGCCGTTGAGCGCCGCCGCCATCGCGTGCTCGCGGACGCCGAAGTGGAGGTTGCGGCCGCCGGGGTTGTCGGCCGAGAAGTGTCCGCCGTCGGCGATCAGGGTCTTGTTCGAGGGCGCGAGGTCGGCCGAGCCGCCGAGCAGCTCCTCGACCACGGGCGCGATGGCGTTGAGCACCTTGCCGGAGGCGGCCCGGGTCGCGATCTTGGCGCCCTCCTCGAAGGCCGGCAGCGCGCTCTCCCAACCCGGAGGCAGCGTGCGCCCCAGCCGGCGCGTCCACTCGCGAGCTGCCGTCGGGTCGGCGGCCGCCCAGGCGTCGCGGAGTTCGCGCCACCGCCGCCGCAGGTCGGCGCCGCGGTCGCGGGCCTGGCGGCAGCGGCTCAGGACCTCGGGCGGCACCAGGAAGCTCGCGTCCTCGGGCCAGCCGTAGGTCTTCTTGGCGGCCCGCACCTCGTTCTCGCCGAGCGGCGCTCCGTGGGCGTCGGCCGTGTCCTGCTTGGTCGGCGCACCCCACGCGATGTGGGTCCGGACCCGGACCAGGGTCGGGCGGCCATCGCTCGCGGCCGCCTCCTCGAGGGCTGCGTTGACGGCTGCGAGGTCGTTGACGTCCTCGAGCTCGAGCACCCGCCAGCCGTAGGCTTCGAAGCGCGCCGGCACGTCCTCCGAGAACGCCAGGCTGGTCGAGCCCTCGATGGTGATCCGGTTGTCGTCCCAGATCCACACGAGCTTGCCGAGGCGGAGGTGGCCGGCCAACGACGCGGCCTCGGAGCTGACGCCCTCCATGAGGTCGCCGTCGGAGCACAGGACCCAGGTCCGATGGTCGACCAGGGCGTGCTCGGCAGCGTTGAAGCGGGCCGCCAGGTGCGCCTCCGCCATCGCCATCCCGACCGAGGTCGCCACCCCCTGCCCGAGGGGCCCGGTGGTCATCTCCACACCCGGCACGAGCCCGTGCTCGGGGTGCCCCGGGGTCTTCGAGTCCCACTGGCGGAAGCGCTCGAGCTCGTCGAGCGGCAGGTCGTAGCCGCTGAGGTGCAGCACGCTGTAGAGCAGCATCGAGGCGTGGCCGCAGGACAGCACGAAGCGGTCGCGGTCGGGCCAGCCGGGGTCGCCGGGGTCGTGCTTGAGGATGCGGGTGAAAAGCACGTACGCCAGCGGCGCGAGCGCCATCGGGGTCCCCGGGTGGCCGGAGTCGGCGCGCTGCACCGCGTCCATCGCCAGGGTGCGGATCGTGGTCACCGCGAGCTCGTCGATGTCGTCGAAAATCTGGGCCACGGCGCCTCCAGGGGGCTCGTCTCTCGGCGTTTTCGAGACTACCACGCCGGGGCGT
>CAZMED010000024.1:0-22733 GCA_964565045.1 uncultured Thermoanaerobaculia bacterium | reverse complement strand
GCGGGGCGAGGCTTCAGGTCTACCTCGACACCTGCGTGCACTGCGGGCTCTGCGCGGAGGCTTGTCAGAGCTACGTCTCGCGCAACGGGGACCCCGACTACGCGCCGGTGGCCAAGGTCAAGGACACCCTGTGGGAGATGGTGAAGCGCAAGGGACGGGTGGACGGCGAGTTTCTCCACAACGCGGCGCGCATCGCCTACATCGACTGCGGGGCCTGCCGGCGGTGCAGCATGTACTGCCCGTTCGGGATCGACATCGCCTACCTGATCATGACCGTGCGCCGGATCCTCAATCTCCTCGGCGTGGTCCCCCAGTACCTGCAGGACACCACCAACAGCCACGCCGTCACCATGAACCAGATGTGGGTGCAGCAGGACGACTGGATCGACACCCTGATGTGGCAGGAGGAGGACGCCCAGGCGGAGCTCCCCGGCACCCGGATCCCCCTCGACAAAGAGGGCGCCGACATCATGTACTCGGTGATCGGGCCCGAGCCCAAGATCCTCGCCCAGCTGATCGCCAACATGGCGATCATCTTCAAGGTCGTCGGCGCCGACTGGACCATGCCGTCGACCGACGGCTGGGACAACTCCAACATGGCCATGTACTCGGGCGACTTCGAGACCATGGGCCGGGTCGAGCGCCTGCACTGGGAACGCGCCATGCAGCTCAAGGTCAAGCGGGTCGTGATGGGGGAATGCGGCCACGCCTACCGCGGCGCCGTCTACGACGGGCCGCGCTGGCTCGGCTGGACCAAGCCGCCGGTGCCGATGGTGCACGCCGTGGAGTACTACTACGAGATCCTCAAGAGCGGCCGTCTCAAGATCGCCCGCAAGATCGAGGAGCCGGTCACCGTCCAGGATCCGTGCAACATCGTCCGCGGCCGCGGCCTGCACGACAAGCTGCGCTACGTGATCAGCCAGATCTGCGAGGACTTCCGCGACATGGAGCCGCACGACGAGCACAACTACTGCTGCCAGGCGGGCGGCGGCCTCATCAACTGCGGCCCGCCGTGGAAGCTGTCGCGCATGAAGAGCAACAAGATCAAGGCCGAGCAGATCGGGGACACCGGCGCCCACCTGGTGATCACGCCGTGCCACAACTGCCACTCCGGCATCGAGGACATCATCGGCCACTACAAGCTCGGGTGCCATGTCTCGTTCATCAGTGAGCTGCTGGTCAAGACCGTCGAGATGCCGCAGGCGTGAGTGAGGACACGATGACGAAGACACGAAAGACCGCCCCGCTCCTGTTCGTCGGCCTCGTCGTCGTCGGCGCAGCCGTCGGCGCCGACGGATCCACCTCCCAGGACGCAGCACGCACCATCGCGCCATCGGTCGTGGTCATGGAGTTTCCCGCCCGTCTCGGGGCGATGCAGCGCCCGCCGGTGGAGTTCGAGCACGCGCTCCACGCGGCGGCCTTCGAGCTCGAGGGCTGCAGCGTCTGCCATCCGTCGGATGAGCAGGGCGGGTTCGTCCCGGGGCTGAAGGGAACGCTGGGCTTCGATGATCGCGACGAGCTCATCAATGCGTTCCACAGCGGCTGCATCGACTGCCACGAGCAGCGCTCGGAATCGGCGCTGAAGAGCGGTCCGTTGAGCTGCGGCGGCTGCCACGTCAGGCGTCCGCCCGGCATCAGCGCCCGCGCCGCGATGCGCTTCGACTACTCGCTGCACGCCCGGCACGCGATCGCCGCCGAGGAGAAGTGCGAGACGTGCCATCACGTGTGGGACGAAGCTTCCGGGAAGCTCCGCTACGAAAAGGGCGCTGAGGAATCCTGCCGCACCTGCCACGGGGCGGTCGACGTCGGGCGCAACTTCTCGCTCGCCAACGCATCGCACCGCAGCTGCGTCTCCTGCCATCTCGAGCGCTCGGCCGCGGCCGCAAAAGGCGGCCCGACGCGCTGCGTCGGCTGTCACGCCGCCGAGCAGCAGGCGGCCTGGGCCCAACTGGAGGAGGTTCCGCGCCTCAAGCGGGGGCAGCCCGACATCACCTGGGTGCACCATGCCGAGGCGAGGTACCCCGCGGTGGCCTTCGACCACCTCGGCCACGAGGGCGTCACCACCTTCTGCTCCGACTGCCACCACCAGACGCTCAAGGGCTGCGACAGCTGCCACACGCTCGGCGGCTCCGACGAGGGCGCCGGGGTGACCCTGGTTCAGGCACACCACGGTCCCGATTCCACCTACGGCTGCGTCGGCTGCCACCGGGCCGCCGCCGAACGGCGGCAGTGCAGCGGCTGCCACCACGCGCTCACTGCCGTTCCGAGCGAACGCTCGTGCATCATCTGCCACGCGGGACCGGCGACCGCCGAGGGTGTTCTCGAAACCCCGCCGGCCCTTGCCGAGCAGGCCCCCGGTCCGTTGCCCGCGTTCTCCGACGACTTTCCCGAGACGGTTGTGATCGACGCCATCGCCGGC
The DNA here is from genome assembly GCA_964565045.1 of uncultured Thermoanaerobaculia bacterium. Taxonomy (GTDB): domain Bacteria; phylum Acidobacteriota; class Thermoanaerobaculia; order Thermoanaerobaculales; family Sulfomarinibacteraceae; genus Sulfomarinibacter. The sequence continues at coordinate 20,314 of CAZMED010000024.1, read as the reverse complement.
GACTACGAGCCTTCGAAGCTGCCGCACGGCAAGATCGTCAAAGCGCTCGACGCGGCGGCCCTGAAGAGCCCGTTGGCGGTCCGTTTTCACGGCGGCAGCGGAACGCTGTGCGCCGGCTGCCACCACCACAGTCCGATCGGCACGCGGCCACCGCCGTGCCGCTCCTGCCATGCGGACAGCGCCGAGCCGATGAGCGATCACCCGGGACTCAAGGTCGCATACCACCGCCAGTGCATCGGCTGCCACATCGAAATGGCCATTCCGGAGCAGAGCTGCACCGCCTGCCATGCCTTGAAGGAGGTCCAACCATGACCGTGACACGTCGCGGCTTCGTCGGCGGCGCGATCGGCGCTGCGCTCGGCGCGGGCACCGCAGGCGCCGGCACCGTGCAGCAGTTTCCAGGCTACGCGGGGCGCTACGGCCTGCTGCACGACACGACCCTGTGCGTCGGCTGCCGGTCCTGCGAGGCCGCCTGCGCGCGGGTGAACGATCTCCCACAGCCGGGACAGCCGCTCGACGACCCGGCGGTTTTCGCGGATTCGAGGCGGACGACGGACACCGAGCTGACAGTGGTGAACCGGTACCACGAGGGGACCGAGGAGGCGCCGCCGGTGTACCGCAAGCTGCAGTGCATGCACTGCAACGAGCCGTGCTGCGCCACGGTGTGTCCGGTGCACGCCTTCGAGAAAACGCCCGAGGGCCCGGTGCTCTACGACCCAGACGTCTGTATGGGATGCCGCTACTGCATCATGGCGTGCCCCTACAACGCGCTCGCCTACGAGTACGACAATGTGCTGACGCCGCGTGTCATGCGGTGCACCATGTGCTACCCGCGGATCAAGGAGGGCCTGGTGCCGGGCTGCGCCGAGGCCTGCCCGATGGGCGCGATCACATTCGGCGAGCGCGAGGAGCTGCTGGCCGTGGCGCGGGAGAGGATCCGCAAGTTCCCCGGCCGCTACATCGACCACATCTACGGCGAGCACGAGTTCGGCGGCACCAGCTGGCTGGTGCTCAGCGGCGCGCCCTTCGACAGCCTCGACCTGCTGCCCGGAGTGACCCACGAGCCGCTTCCGGCCATCGGCACCAGCTACCTGTCGGTGGTGCCACTGGTCATCACCATCTATCCCGGCCTTCTGCTCGGCATGTACGCCTTCAACAAGCGCCACGAGGCGGTCGCCCGCAAGGAGCGGGAGCGGGCGGTCGGCGAGGCGCTCGCGCGGGCCGGTGAGGAGGAGAAGAAGAAGCTCGCCGCGGCCGCCGACCGGGCGGCCAAGGACAAGGAGCGCGCGATCGAGGCGGCGGTCAAGAAGGCCCTCGCCGAGCAGCAGGAGGGGGGCGCCTCGTGAGCCACGCACCAGCCGACACCGCCGCGCCGCACGGCGCCTGGTCATCGAAGTTCCTGACGCCGTTCAACCTGATCAGCGGCATCATCCTGGCCGGAGGCGCCATCATTCTCGGCATCCGCTTCACCCAGGGCCTGGCCGCGACGACCAACCTCACCCACACCTACCCCTGGGGGCTGTGGATCGGCTTCGACGTCATGAGCGGCGTCGCGCTGGCCGCCGGCGGTTTCGTGACGTCGTCGGCGGTGTACCTGTTCGGGATGAAGGAGTACAAGCCGATCGTCCGGCCGGCGCTGCTCACCGCCTTCCTCGGGTACTTCCTGGTCGTCCTCGGCCTGCTCGCCGACCTCGGGCGGCCGTGGCGGCTGCCCTACCCGTTCATCAAGCAGGCCGGTCCGACCTCGCCGCTCTTCGAGGTCGCCCTGTGCGTCGCGCTCTACCTCACCGTCCTGTTCATCGAGTCGACCCCGGCCGCCTTCGAGTGGCTGGGCTGGAAGAAGGCGCGCCGGCTGGTGGGAAGCATGACCATCGCCCTGACCATTCTCGGGCTCATTCTCTCCACCATGCACCAGTCGACCCTCGGCGCGATGTACATGGTGACCCCCACCAAGCTGCACGCGCTGTGGCACTCGTCCCACATCCCGGTGCACTTCTTCGTCTCGGCCGTGGCGGCAGGTCTCGCCATGGTCATCGTCGAAGGCATGATCTCGCACCGCGCCTTCCACCACCAGGTCGAGATCACGGCGGAGCACTTCGAGCGCATCAACATCGGCCTCGCCAAGGGCGCGGCGGTGGCTCTGGCGGTCTACTTCGCGATCAAGGTCGTCGGGCTCGCGATCGAGGACGAGTGGGCGCTTCTCGCCACCAGCTGGGGCGCCTGGTTCCTCCTCGAGCTGCTCGGGTTCGTGCTCCTGCCCTGCTTGATGTTCGCGGTGGCCTATCGGGAGCGGCGCGTGGGGCTGGCGCGGGTGGCGGCGGTGATCACCGTGATCGGCATCATGCTCAACCGCTTCAACATCACCTTCGTCGCCTTCAACTGGAACCTGCCGCCAGACCAGCGTTACCTGCCCTCCTGGATGGAGATCTGGGTGACGGTGGCGTTCATCACGTTTGCCGTGGTCGCCTTCCGCGTGATCGCGAGCCGGATGCCGATCATGTACGAGCACCCCGAGTGGCGGGGCGAGCACTAGAGGGAGGCCGCGATGATCCACACACTGTTCGACTTCCTGACCCACACCAAGGGCACGGCGTACATCGTCGCCGGCCTGCTCCTGCTGGCGTACATCCCCTTCTGGAAGTTCTTGACCGAGCGCGAGCGTGAGGAATAGTCTCGATGCACGCAGAATCGCAGGAACGGAGGCCGTCATGAGTCACAAGGTCCTGGTGGTCGACGACGAGGCCGACATCCGGATGTTCATCACCGCGGTGCTCAAGAGGCGGGGCTATGAGACAGTGACCGCCTCCGACGGCCGGGAGGCATTTGCGGTGGCCGAACGGGAGCGTCCGGACCTCATCATTCTCGACCTGGCGATGCCGAGTCAGTCCGGAACGGACTTCTTCCGCAAGCTGTCCAAGGACGACGATCTCGGACGCATTCCGGTGATCGTCGTCAGCGGGCTCGCCGGCCGCCACCTGGCCGTGCGCAAGCCGTTTGCGGTGTTCGACAAGCCGATCGACCCGGACGAGTTCGGCGAGACCGTGGACCGGGCCCTGGGCGTGGCCACGGCATGAAAATAATGCCCCAGCATCGGACAACCCCGTGTGATGTCGAGGGTCCGCCGACCGGCCGTCCGGCTCGCACCCTCGAGAAGGGAGGACGACGATGAGCGTCCTGGAGAAGAGAAAGAAACCGAAGGGCGAGGTTCGGAAGAAGAGCGCGTCGAGCTCGAACCCGCAGGTGCGGCTCGCCGCACTCGAGAAGCTCGAGGACCCGGAGGCGGTGGTCGAGGTGGCCTGCACCGACGATTCGCCGCGCGTGCGGCTGACGGCGGTCTCCCGACTGCGGGACGACACCCTGCTCGAACGGGTCGCGAGGAACGCCGAGTCGCTCGATGCGCGACTGGTGGCCGTGGAGCGGATCTTCTCGCAAGGGGTCGTCGCCGACCTCCTCAAGGCGCCCGAGAACATCGAGCTCGTCGGCATGTGCTTCTCGAAAATCTCGGACCGGCGGATCATCGAGTCCATCGCTCAGGATCCGGAGTACAGCGCGACCGTGCGCCGCATGGCGGTCGAGTACTTCGCCGACGAGTCGTACCTGTCGGAAGCTACCGCGGCCGAGGCCGAGCCCGAGCGCAAGAGCGACGAGGCCGTGCAGGCCTTCGTCGACGCCTACGGGGGCGGTCTGCGCGGCGTGCGGGCGATCGGCCGCTTCAAGCGGAGCGAGAAGGCCCTCAAGGCGCTCGGCACCATCGCCCGGAAGGGCGGCGAGACCGGCGGCCTCGCGGTCGAGTACCTGTGCTCGGCGCTCGGCAGCGCGAACCCGCGGCTCGTCGAGTGCGCCGCCGGCGAGCTCGTTCAGCTCAGGGAGCCGGACCTGGTCGACTGCGTGATCCGCGCGTTGGACAACCCGAACCTCCGGGAGCCGATCCGCGAGGTCCTGGGGCGCATCGACACCCCCGAGGCACGAGCGGCGCTCGGCGCGTCGGGTTCGGCCAACTAGAGAGTGGGACCAGGGAGACACGATGGCTAAGAAAGTACTCATCATCGACGACGAGCAGGACATGCGGGTCTATCTGGAGGCGCTGTTCCGGAAGGCGGGATACGAAACGGAGACCGCGTCCGACGGTGAGCAGGGCGTGTGGCTGGCCGAGGCCCACCAGCCCGATCTCATCACCCTCGACGTGCTGATGCCCCGCAAATCAGGGGTCAAGGCCTACCGCAGCCTTCGGACGTCCGGCGCGACCGGGACGATCCCGATCATCGTCCTGACGGGATTGACGCGGCTCGACGACTTCTTCGGCGACCTCGACAACGTGCCCAAGCCCGACGCCCTGATCGAAAAGCCGATCGACCGCGATGTGTTCCTCAAGCAGGTGGAGGCCCTGATCGGGGCCTCCTGAGGCGGGGCCCGCGCCACCGAGGACCGCTCAGGCGTCCGCTCGTCCCGCCTCGTCGAGGACGGGGGCGGCAGGTCTCCGCACGACCTCGGGGGCGCCGTTCGGGATGATCACGGTGAACGTGGTGCCGCGTCCCGGTCTGGACTCGAAGCTGACCTTGCCGCCGTGCTCCTCGGCCACCTTCTGCACCACCAACAGTCCAATGCCCGTCCCCTCGGTGCCCTTGGAGGAGAAGAACTCCTGGAAGACCCGGTGGCTCAGGTCCTCGGGGATGCCGGCGCCGTCGTCCTCGACCTCGAACACCGTCGAGCCGTCCCCGTTGGCCGAACAGCGGATCACGACGGTGTGGCCCTTCTTGTCCGGGCACGGGTCGAAGCGGCACGCGTCGATGGCGTTGGCCACCAGGTTGCAGAGCAGGTTGTGGATCCCGTCCGGATCGAAGGTGCCGCGGTGCGGTTCGGACAGCTCGAGCCGGATTTCGACGTCCTCGTCCGCCATCCGCGCCGCGTAGAGGTCGCGCACCTCCTTCACGATCTCCTGCGGGCAGACGTCGTTCTCGAACGACGGCTCGCGGTCCTTGGCGCAGAACAGCAGGTCCTTGACGATGCCGGTGACCAGGCCGACGTTGCGCTCCACCATCTCCCACCCCTGGTCGATGGCCTGGCGGTCGTCACTCTCGAGGCCGTCGTTGACAATGAAGATCCCGCCCTCGAGCCCCATGAGGATGTTCTTCACGCGGTGGGCCATGCCGGCCACCGCGCGCCCGGTCAGCGCGAGCTGCCGCTGCAGCTGCTTGACCTCGGTGACGTCGGTGAAGACCTCCATCACCGAGGCGATCTCCCCCTGATCGTCGAAGACCGGCCGCGTGTGCACGACCACGTTGATGCGGCGCTTGTCGCGGGTGATCAGGGTCTCCTCGCTGGAGTGGATCTGCCCGTCCTCGAAGGTCTGGTCGACCAGGCAGTTGACGCACTTGGCGCTGCGGTTCTTGCAGATCTCGTAGCACAGCCGGCGGTCGCTGACGTCGAAGGCCTCTTGGTAGAGGGTGTTGGCCTCGAGGATGTGGTGGTCGCGGTCGAGCACGCAGATGAAGCACGGCACCGCCGAGAACAGCCGGTGGAAGTCGCGCCGCGTCTGATCGAGCTCGCGGCGCAGCCGGGCGACGGGGTGGGCGGGGTGCTGGCGGCGGCGCCGCGCCACGGCCGCCGTCCCCAGGATCGTGGCCAGCACCAGAACCGTGGCGCCGACTCCCAGCGGCGTCCCGATGGCCGCGACGCCGGCGGCAGCGAGGGCCAGCATGATCGAGCCCGCGACAGCGGCGACGGCGCTGCGCCACCCGATGTGCGGCAGAGAAACCGCCGAATCGTGCCCGCCTGCCGGCGGGCGGGGCGCTGATGGAGCCTGCCGGTTTCCGCTGGTCGAGCGCTGGGCGATGGAATCGCCTGCGGTCTCACTGCGGGGCGCGAATGGTGTTTCCGGCACGACTCGGCTCGACCGTCCTCGGGGTCTGGCGCCCAGTATGCCACACCCGAGGGTCCGCCGCGCCGAGCTTGACAATGATCGGCAAGCCGGTACCTTCGATGTGGCGTATGATGGGCATGAATTCCGGCGAGCCGGGCATCGGCAGGACCATTCTCGACAGCGTCGCCGACGGCGTCTTCACCGTCGATCACGAGTGGCGCATCGCCTACTTCAACCGGGCGGCGGAGCGGATCACCGGGGTCCCCCGCGAGCAGGCGGTCGGCCGCCGCTGCTGCGATGTCTTCCACTCCAGCATCTGCGAGAGCAGCTGTGCCCTGCGCCACACCCTCGAGACCGGCGAGCCGGTGGTCAACCGCGCCGCGTTCATCATCGACGTCAAAGGCCGCAAGGTGCCGATCAGGATCTCGACCGCCGTCCTGCGCGACGAGGCCGGCCGTCTGGTCGGCGGTGTCGAGACCTTCCGCGACCTCAGCCAGGTGGAGGAGTTGCGCCGGGAGCTCGAGGCGCGATTCTCGCTCGGCGACATCATCGGTCGCAGCCGGTCGATGCGCGATCTTTTCGGCATCCTGCCGGCGATTGCGGCGAGTGACAGCACGGTCGTGATCCATGGCGCCAGCGGCACCGGGAAGGAGCTCTTCGCCCGCGCCATTCACGAGCTCTCGCCGCGGCGGAAGAAGCGTTTCGTGGCCATCAACTGCGGCGCCCTCCCCGACACCCTGCTCGAGTCCGAGCTCTTCGGGCACAAGGCCGGCGCCTTCACCGACGCCCGCACCGACAAGGTGGGACGCTTCGCCCACGCCGAGGGTGGCACCCTCTTCCTGGACGAGATCGGCGACATCTCTCCGGCCATGCAGATGCGCCTGCTGAGGGTCCTCCAGGAGCACCAGTACGAGCCGCTCGGTGCGGTCGAGCCGGTGACGGCCGATGTCCGCATCGTGGCGGCGACCCACCGCAACCTCGCGAAGCTGGTCGAGCAGGGCTCCTTCCGCGAAGATCTCTTCTACCGCATCAACGTCATCCGCCTCGAGCTGCCGCCCTTGGTCGAGCGCCGCGAGGACATCCCGCTGCTGATCGAGCACTTCATCGACCGCTTCAACCGGGTGCAGGACAAGGACGTGTTCGGCGTCTCCGACGAGGTCATGGCGCTGCTCATGAACCACGATTTCCCCGGGAACGCCCGCGAGCTCGAGAACATCATCGAGCACGCCTTCGTGCTGTGCCGCGGCAGCGTGATCGAGCTCCGGCACCTTCCCCCGGAGCTGATCGCGAAGCACGGCAGCTCCGAGGTGCCGGCCGGCGCCGGAATGACCCTGCGCTCGCTGGAGAGCCTGCACATCACCGACGCCCTGCGACGGAATCACGGCAACCGCACCGCCGCCGCCCGCGAGCTCGGAATCCATCCGAGCACCCTCTTCCGGAAGATCCGCGAGCTCGGTATCGAAACACCGGAGTCCGACGGCCGCAGCCGCCGATCCTGAACCCCCGGCGCAGCTCGACCTCAAGGCGTCGATGAGGGGCCGCAGATCGGGCACGCACCCCACGGTACGGCGGTGAAACGATTCGCTCCGGTCGGCCCCGCCTCCGTTACCGCTCAGTAACGGTTCCATCGGTCCGAGGAACCACTCAAAGTGCCTTCCACGCTTGAAAGTGGAGCCTTGTCAATGGTTTGTGTGATTTTTCACGAGCGGTGCCTCTGGCACAGGGGTTGCACCGCTGGAAAGCGGCCGAATGTCTGCGGCCGGCGGAGGATCCGGGATGGCAAGCGAGGAACGAAGACACCGGAATGCCGAGTGCCGCTGGACCGTGCGGTGCGGTCCGGGTGGCGCCGTGAGGTTCGGTTCCCTTCGGTCGATCGTGGTGTTCTCCAGGTTCCGGTCGAACTTCAGCTCGCTGATGTGAGGCCGGTCTTTGAGGTGGATTTCTTTTTGCCCGAGCAACCAATTCTGCGAATGAGAGGAAAGGAGTGGCCATGACAGAAAAGAGAAAGACGCCGCTGCTTGACGAGCTCGAAAAGGGGCCGTGGCCGAGCTTCGTCAAGGAAATCAAGAAGGAGGCCGGGCACAACCTGATGGCGAACGATGTGCTCGGTGTCCTCGAGCGCTCGTACGAGGAGCACATCAGCCACTGGAAGCACGGCGGGATCGTCGGCGTCATGGGCTACGGCGGCGGGGTGATCGGTCGTTACAACGACCTGCCGGAGGAGTTCCCCCATGTCAGGGAGTTCCATACCTACCGCGTCAATCAGCCGTCGGCTTGGTTCTACAACACCAAGGCGCTGCGCCACCTGTGCGACATCTGGGAGAAGTACGGCTCGGGCCTCACCAACATGCACGGCTCGACCGGCGACATCGTCTTCCTCGGCGGCAACACCGAAGGGCTCGAGCCCTGCTTCGCCGAGCTCAGCGCCGAGAAGGAAGACTACCCGAGCTTCGATCTCGGCGGCTCGGGCTCCAACATGCGGACCCCGAGCTGCTGCGTCGGACCGGCGCGCTGCGAGTGGGCCTGCTACGACACCCTCGACGCCTGCTACAACATCACCCAGAGCTTCCAGGACGAGCTCCACCGGCCCTTCTTCCCCTACAAGTACAAGTTCAAGTTCGCCGGCTGCCCCAACGACTGCGTGGCCTCCATCGCGCGCTCGGACTGCTCCGTCATCGGCGTCTGGAAGGACGACATCCAGGTCAACCAGGCCAAGGTCAAGCAGTACGAGAAGGACGGCGTCGACGTCAACGCCGAGGTCTGCGACCTCTGCCCCACCAAGTGCATGGCCTGGGACGGCAAGACCCTCGACATCGACAACTCCAACTGCGTCAAGTGCATGCACTGCATCAACCTGATGCCGAAGGCGCTCAAGCCCGGCAAGGAGCGCGGCGCCACCATCCTCATCGGCGCCAAGGCCCCGATCATCGGCGGCGCCCTGCTGTCGTCGGTCTTCGTGCCGTTCCTGGAGATGGACCCCGCGTCGGACTACGAGGATCTCAAGGAGCTCACCGAGGCCATCTGGGACCTCTGGGGCGAGCACGGCAAGAACCGCGAGCGCGTCGGAGAGTTCATTCAGCGCGTCGGCATGTCCAACTTCCTCGGCGAGATCGGGCTCGACCCGATTCCCGAGATGGTCATGCACCCGCGCACCAACCCCTACATCTTCTTCGACGACGAGATCTTCGAGAACGCGGAATAGGAAGGGAGGAACTCATGCCTGAATTCGAGCGCCAGACAGACATCGGACCCCCACACTACGAGCAGTTCCTGCCCGAGGTGATCAAGAAGAACTACGGCAAGTGGGACTACCACGAGATCCTGAAGCCGGGCGTGATGGTGCACGTCGCCGAATCGGGGGACAAGCTCTTCACGGTGCGCTGCGCCTCGCCGCGCCTGCTCGCCATCACCTCGATCCGCAAGTTCTGCGACATCGCCGACAAGTACTGCGACGGCCACCTGCGCTGGACGAGCCGCAACAACGTGGAGTTCCTGCTCACCGACGAGTCGAAGATCGATCCCCTGATCCAGGAGATCGAGGCGTACGGCTTCCCGGTCGGCGGCCTCGGCGCCAAGCTCTCCAACATCGTCCACACCCAGGGTTGGGTGCACTGCCACTCAGCGGCCTCGGACGCCTCGGGCGTGGTCAAGAGCGTCATGGACGAGCTGATGCCGTACTTCAACGGCAAGAAGGATCTGCCGGCCAAGACCCGAATCGCCTACGCCTGCTGCCTCAACATGTGCGGCGCGGTCCACTGCTCGGACATCGCCATCCTCGGCGTGCACACCCGGGCCCCGGTCATCAACCACAACGACCTGCCCAAGATGTGCGAGATCCCGAACCTCATCGCCTCCTGCCCGACCGGCGCCATCCGGCCGACGACGGTGGACGGCAAGCAGTCGGTCGAGATCGTCGAGGAGCAGTGCATGTACTGCGGCAACTGCTACACGGTGTGCCCGGCGTGCACCATCAACAACGCCAAGACCGACGGCATCTCGATCTGGGTCGGCGGCAAGGTCTCGAACTCCCGCGTGGCGCCGAAGTTCTCGAAGCTCGCGGTGCCGTTCCTGCCCAACAACCCGCCGCGCTGGCCCGAGGTCGTCGAGGCGGTCAAGAAGATCGTCGAGACCTACGCGGCCAATGCCCGCAAGCACGAGCGGATGGGCGAGTGGATCGACCGCATCGGCTGGCCGAAGTTCTTCGAGCTCATCGACCAGCCCTTCACCAAGTACCACATCGACGATTTCAAGCACGCGGGTGAGTCGTTCATGAGGACGGCGCAGCTGCGCCACTAGGGAGGTAGTCATGGCTGAGGTCACGGTTGATGAGATTGCTGATGCCATGTACGAGCTCGTGAAGTCGACCCACGGCAAGAAAGACCTCAAACCGATGGACGTCACCAAGGCGATGATCGAGAATTTCGGTGAGGACAACGTCGACAAGAGCATGTGCAAGAAGGCCCTACGCCAGCTCATGGACTCCGGCCGTTGCGTGTACAAGTATGCCGGCGGCAGCTACGTGACGCTTCCCCAACAATAGCGTGCGGTTGAGCGCCCCCCGGGCCTCGCCCCGGGGGGTGTTCGGCGCGACGAACCGATCGGAGGAACTGATGGCACGAAAGAAGCTCTCCGGGCCGCAACGGGCGGCCAAGACCATCGACGTACTTCGGCAGTGGCAGGGCATCGAACGGGATGCGATCGAGACCACCGCCCAGATCATGGAAAAGACCGACAACCTCCTGATCCGTCAGGTGATGGAGATCATCCGCAACGACTCGGTCCAGCACCACCGCGTGCAGCAGTTCATGATCGACACCATCACGCGGACGCCGGTGACGCTGTCGCCGGATGACCTGGCCGAGGTGTGGGGCCAGATCGAGGCCCACGACGAGCTCGAGCGGCAGACCATCGAGCTCGCCAAGGAGCTCCTGAACGAGACCACCGAGCCGGTCCACAAGGTCCTGCTCAATTATCTTCTGACCGACGAAAAGAAGCACGACAGCATCCTCGGCGAGCTGGAGAAGCTCAAGAAGCACATGTCGAAGCTCGCGTGAAATTCCCGGCTGCCGGTGAGGAGGCGTGACCCATGGGCCTGTTGAAGAAGAAGGACAAGGACAGCTCGAGCAAGATGAAGGCGCGCCTTTCGGGCGGCGGCGGCGGCGGTGGATCGCAGATCTCGGCAATGCGTCCACGCTATGTGGAGAGCCTGCCGCCCTGCACGGGAAACTGCCCGAGCGGCAACGACATCCGTGGCTGGCTGACGGTGATCAGCCTGCGCGAAAAGCTCGGTCTCAGCCTCGACGAGGCGTGCGAGAAGGCATGGCGTATCGAGATGGAGACCAACCCCTTCCCGTCGGTGATGGGGCGGGTCTGTCCTCACCCCTGTGAGACCGGGTGCAACCGCGGCCAGAAGGACGGCCCGGTCGGCATCAACTCGGTCGAGCGCTTCATCGGCGACTACGCCATCGACCACGGCCTGAAGGCCGAGGCCATCGAGGGCGAGGGCCCCAAGGACCAGAAGATCGCCGTCATCGGCGGCGGACCTTCCGGTCTCTCGTGCGCGTATCAGCTGGCTCGCCGAAACTACAAGGTCACGGTCTTCGAGAGCCTGCCCAAAGCGGGCGGCATGCTGCGCTACGGCATCCCGGTTTACCGCCTGCCGCGCGAGATCCTCGACGCCGAGATCCAGCGCATTCTCGACCTCGGCGTCGAGCTCAAGTGCGACACCAAGATCGGCCGGGACGTCTCCTGGGACGACATTCGCAAGGAGTACGACGCGGTCTACGTGGCCATCGGTGCCCACCAGGGCAAGAACCTCGGCATTCCCGGCGAGGAGGGGCCGGGCATCTGGACCGGGACCGAGTTCCTGAACCACGCCAACTCCGGCAAGAAGGTGGAGATCGGCGGCAAGGTGGTGGTGATCGGCGGCGGTGACACCGCCATTGACGCGGCGCGGGTCTCCAAGCGGGTTTCCGCCGATGCGTCCAAGCGGGTGTCGGCCGACGCGGCGGGGTTGGCGAGCAGGATGGGCGCCGACGTCACCATCCTCTACCGCCGCACCCGCACCGAGATGCCGGCCATCGAACGCGAGATCGAGGAGGCCCTCGAGGAGGACATCCATATCGAATTTCTCGCGGCGCCGCACGAGATCCTGCGCGACGACGAGGGCAAGGTGCGCGCGATGGTGGTGCAACGCATGGAGCTCGGCGAGCCCGATGCCTCGGGTCGTCGGCGACCGGTGCCCATCGAGGGCGACACCTATGAGATCGAGGTCGACACGGTCATCACCGCCGTCAGTCAGAAACCGGACCTGGCGGCGATCAAGTCGACCGAGCTCGGCGACGGCTGGCTCAACGGCGACGACTGGGGATTCACCGGCGTCGACGGCGTGTGGACCGGCGGCGACAACATCAACCTCGGCATCGCCACGACGTCCATCGGCCAGGCCCGAAAGGCTGCGCAGGCCATCCACGCCTCCCTCCAGGGCTTCGAGCCGAAGGCGGACGCGAAACGCGACATGATTCGCGCCGACAAGATCAAGGTCGACTGGTACGAGCCGAAGGAGCGCACGCAACGTCAGGTCAAGTCTCCTGAGGACCGCCTCTCGCACCCGTTCGAGGAGGTCGATCTCGGCCTGACCGCCGAGGATGCACTGGTGGAGCTCTCCCGCTGCTTCAGCTGCGGGCAGTGCTTCGGGTGTGAGAACTGCTGGATGTACTGCCAGGCCAACGTATTCGGCAAGGAACCGCAACCGACGCCCGGCCACTTCTTCATCATCAAGGCCATCGAGAAATGCGACGGCTGCAAGAAGTGCTGGGAGGAATGCCCCTGCGGCTTCATCGTGGGTGAGTGACGAGGAACCGGGCGGTCGTCGATGCGTGTCAACGTCCCGCGCCTGGTGGTCGCCGGTCTGGCCGGCGACAGCGGCAAGACCCTCGTCAGCCTCGGGCTGGCGAGGGCGCTGGCCGACCGGGGTCTGCGGGTCCGGCCCTTCAAGAAAGGGCCCGACTACATCGACTCGGCGTGGCTCGGCGCTGCCGCGCGCGCGACCTGCCGCAATCTCGACACGTTCCTGATGTCGGACGAGGTCATCGCTGCCTCGCTGGCAACCGCGGTTTCCGATGCTGATCTGATCCTGGTCGAGGGCAACCGCGGGCTCTTCGACGGCGTCGATGTCGAGGGCAGCCATTCCACGGCGATGCTCGCCCGGCGGCTCGCGGCGCCGGTGGTGCTGGTGCTCGACTGCACGAAAATGACACGCACCGCGGCGGCCCTCGTGCTCGGCTGCAGAGCCCTCGATCCCGGGGTGGACCTGGCGGGGGTCATCCTCAACCGCGTCGGTTGTGGGCGCCACGAGGCGATTGTCCGCGAGGCGGTCGCCGGAACGGCGGGCACCCCGGTGCTCGGCGCCCTGCCCCGGCTCAAGGGCGAGGACCCATTGCCCGGGCGCCATCTCGGGCTCGTGACCACGGCCGAGCACCCCCACCCGGACGAGGCCATCGAGCGCGCCGCGGCTGCGGTGAGGGAGGGTGTGGACATCGACCGGTTGCTGTCGGCGGCGCAGTGGGCGCCGGAGCTCGAGCTCAAGCCGGCACGCCCCGCAGTGCCCGAGGCCGATGTTTCCGTGGCGTACTTCGAGGGTGAGGCGTTCAGCTTCTACTACCCCGAAAATCTCGAGCTCCTGCAGAAGGCGGGCGTGCGACTGATCGCCGTCGACCCGGCCGCAGCCGCGGAGCTCCCGGCAGCCGACGGTCTCTACATCGGCGGCGGGTTCCCCGAGCTCCATGCGGAGCGACTCGGTGCCAACCGTGGATTCACGGCCAGCGTGCGTGAGCGGGTGGCTGCGGGCATGCCGGTGTACGCGGAGTGCGCGGGCCTCATGTACCTGGCGAAGGACCTGATCGTGCAGGGTGCGAGCCACCCGATGTCCGGCGTGCTCGATCTGGTGGTCGAGCAGCTGCCCACCCCGCAGGGCCACGGATACGAGGTCGCGGTGGCCGACCGGGACAACGCGTTCTTCGCGGCCGGCACCCGCCTGGTAGGACACGAGTTTCACTACTCGCGGGTCGTGTCGGGGGGCGACCGCGAGCTCGGTGTGCTGCGCGTCGAGCGCGGCCAGGGAATCGGTGAAGGCCGCGACGGCATCGCGCGCGATCGCGTCTTCGCCTCGTACCTTCACCTTCACGCCGGGGCGACCCCGGGATGGGCGGACGGCTTCCTCGCGCTCGCGCGTCAGCATGCGGCGGAGCGGGGAACGTCGACGGCGGCATGCGGCTGAAGGAGACGGTGATGGAGCTTCTGGAGCGCGGCGACAGCGACGGCCTCGAGCGGATGGTGGCGGCCGAGCCGCGCGCCGTCCAGCCGCTGCAGGGCCGCCTGTGGGATCCCGATCCGGAGGTGAGGCGGCTCGCTGCCCGCGCCCTCGGCGCCGCCGCCGCCGCCCACCCCGCCCTCGGCAGAGAGCTGCTGCGCCGGGCCATGTGGGCGCTCAACGACGAGGCCGCGACCAACGGCGCGCCCATGCTGCCGATGATCGGCGAAATCGGGTATCGGGCCCCGGACCTGGTGGCCCCCTTCGTCGCGCCGATGGCTTCGTACCTGTGGGACGAGGGCCTGCAAGCGGGGATTCTGGAGGCCCTGACCAGGATCTCGGAGGTGGCGCCGGAGCTGGTGGCGGGGGCCCGCGAGCAGCTCCTGATGATCGAACGAACGAGCGATTCCGGAAAGCAGGCTTCTCTCGAGCGCCTGCTCGCCGTGACCAGGGAGGGCGTGGATGGAGAGTGAGAGCCAGCGCGACCGGATGGCGCGCTGTTTGAAAGAGGTGGAGAGCAACCCCGACAGGGCGTCGGCTCACTACAACCTGGGGCTCGCCTGCACGACCTCGGGTCGTGTCAAGCGGGCCGAGGAGGCCTATCTCAAGGCCCTCGAGCTCGACCCTACGATGGTCGAGGCCTGGGTGAACCTGGGTGGCGTGCGCCTGTTGCGCTGGGAGTTCGCGGGTTGCCTCGAGGCGACCAGGGAGGCGGCGAAGCTGCGCGACGACCTGCCGATCGTCCACTACAACATGGGCCAGGCCTACCTCTATCTCAACGACCCCGAGAACCTCGTGCGCTGCAACGAGCGCGTGCTGGAGCTCGAGCGCGACAACGGCGCCGCCCACTACTACGCGGCCGTCGGCCATCTCGCGTTGGGCGATCTCGGCGCCGCCGAGAGGCATCTGGGTCGGGCCATCGAGCTCGGCCACCAACCGACCCAGGACTTCGTCAAGGCGATGGAGAAGGCCCATCTCAAGAAGGGCCGCCAGGAGAACGTGACACTGATCGAAATCAGCGGGGCGAAAGACCCGGAAAAGAAAAAGGAGGATTGAGATGGCCACATTCACCCAGGGAAACGTCAGCATCGAAGTCGACGAGGATGGTTTCATGCAGGAACCCGAGAAGTGGAACGAGGACGTGGCGGCGGCGCTCGGCAGCACCGAGGGCGTCGACGACCTCACCGAGGACCACTGGAAGGTCGTGAACTACCTGCGTGAGTACTACCTGCAGTTCGGCGTCGCGCCGATGATCCGCAAGCTCTGCAAGCAGACCGGCTTCCAGCTCAAGGAGATCTACGAGCTCTTCCCGTCCGGCCCTGCAAAGGGCGCCTGCAAGGTCGCCGGCCTGCCGAAGCCCACCGGCTGCGTCTAGGCCTCGACGGCCCGCACCCGCCCCCTCGCGGGGGCGGGTCTGCGGCCCGCAGACATGGAAGGTGTGCATGATTCCTGAAGAGCTCGAACGGTCTCGGGGCGTCGTGCTCGATCGCTGGATCGAATCGGTGATCAGCGCGTACCCGGAGGAAACCGCGAAGTTCCTCCGCGCGCGGGCGGACCGGTTCGCCAACCCGGTCGGCGCCTCGTTGCGCGAGGGCCTCGCGGAGCTCCTGGACGGTGTTCTGGCCGGGACCGCTGCGGCCGAGCTCGAACCGGCCCTGGATCGTGTGATCCGGATTCGCGCGGTCCAGGACATGACACCCGCCGCGGCAGTGGGGTTCCTGTTCGACCTCAAGCGCCTCCTCCGGGAGGGGACGGACGGCGAGCCGGTCGCGTCGTCGCAGGTGCTGTCGGTCCTCGAGGACTCGATCGACCGCCTGACCCTGCGCGCTTTCGAGGTCTACGTGAGCTGCCGCGAGCAGGTGTGGGCGATTCGCAACGCCGAGGTCAAGAATCTCTCGGTGGGCATCATGGAGCGCGTGGCCGCCTGGCGCGCGCAGCGCGAGACTTCGGACAACGCACCCTGATCGCGGTCGGGGGCGTTGCCGTGCCCGTTGGGGCTGAGAGGAAGGAGGGATCGGACGAATGGGAGCGTTGATATCACTGATCGCGGTCGCCGGCCTGGTGCTGATCGCCGCGGTGGGGGCGGGTGCGGGCGAAGGCCTGCGCTTTGTGCTCGGGGTGATCGTTCCCGGGGTCGCCTTTGCCGTCTTCCTCGGTGGCGTCATCTACCGGGTGGTCCGCTGGGCGGGATCGCCGGTGCCGTTCCGGATCCCGACCACCACCGGACAGGCCAAGTCCCTGCCGTGGATTCGCAACAACGAGCTCGAGTCCCCGAGTGGGCTGCTCGGCGTGCTCGGCCGGATGGCTCTCGAGGTGCTGTTCTTCCGCTCGCTCTTCCGCAACACCAGGGTCGAGCTGTTGCCCGAGAAGGAGAAGGTGAGCTACATCGCCGACAAGGGCTTGTGGGCGGCCGCGATGGCCTTCCACTGGGGGATGCTGATCTCCATCCTGCGCCACTTCCGGTTCTTCATCGAGCCGGTTCCGGCCTGGGTCGACTGGATCGAGAGTGTCGACGGGTTCTTCCAGGTCGGCCTCCCGGTCTACTTCATCTCCACCTTCCTCATGCTGGCGGGGCTCGCGTACCTTCTGGCGCGCCGCTTCGTCGACCACAAGGTCAAGTACATTTCGCTGCCGACCGACTACTTCGCCCTTTACCTACTGCTCGGCATCGCCGTGACCGGCATCCTCATGCGGCACGTCGAAAAGATCGACGTGGTCCAGGTGAAGGCCGCGATCGCAGGCTGGGCGTCCTTCCAGGCGGTACAGCCGGTCGGTGTCGGCCTGTGGTACTTCGCGCACGTCTTCCTGGTCAGCGCCCTGCTGGTCTACTTCCCGTTCTCGAAGCTGCTGCACGCGCCGGGAGTATTCCTGAGCCCGACCCGCAATCTCGCCAACAACAGCCGTACCCGCCGCCACATCAACCCCTGGAACCCCGATATCCAGGGCCACTCCTACGCCGAGTGGGAGGAGGAGTTCCACGACAAGCTGAAGGCGTCCGGTTACGCGCTGGAGAAGGAGTGAGCCATGGCGGAGAAGAGCCCTCAGGAACTGATTCAGATCGATCTCGCGCCGCCGCCGCGCAACTGGATGAACCCTGCGGTCGACTTCGAGGCGCGGCGCGGCACCTGGTCGTACCCGACGGCGGTCAAGAACCTCGAGTACATGGGCATGCCCAACCCGCGCGAGTGGTCGCCGACCGACGCTGACTGGAAGCTGCCCGAGAACTGGCAGAAGACCATCCACGACGGGTTCGCAGACCTCTTGAAGAAGTACCGCTCGCTCGAGATCTTCATGGACATCTGCGTCCGCTGCGGGGCGTGCGCCGACAAATGCCACTTCTTCATCGGCTCCGGCGATCCCAAGAACATGCCGGTGCTGCGGGCCGAGCTCCTACGCTCGATCTACCGCCAGGACTTCACCACCGTCGGCAGGATCTTCGGCCGCCTCGCGGGCGGCCGCGAGCTCACCGAAGAGGTGCTGAAGGAGTGGTACTACTACTTCTTCCAGTGCACCGAGTGCCGGCGCTGCAGCGTCTACTGTCCCTACGGCATCGACACCGCCGAGGTGACGATGATGGCGCGCGAGCTCATGAACCTCGTAGGTCTCAGCATCAACTGGATCATGGAGCCGGTGGCCAACTGCCAGCGCACGGGCAACCACCTCGGGATCCAGCCGCACACGTACAAGGACAACGTCGAGTTCCTGTGCGACGAGCTCGCCGACGTGACCGGGGTCAAGCTCGACCCGCCGATCAACCGCAAGGGGGCGGAGGTCCTGTTCGTCATCCCGTCGGCCGACTACTTCGCCGATCCGGGAACCTATACCTTCGTCGGCTACCTGTTGCTCTTCGAGCACCTCGGGCTCGACTACACGCTCTCCTCCTACGCCTCGGACGGCGGCAACTTCGGGCTCTTCAACTCGGTCGAGAACATGAAGCGGCTGAACTGGAAGATCTACCACGAGGCCAAGCGACTCGGCGTCAAGTGGATCCTCGGCGGCGAGTGCGGCCACATGTGGCGGGTCATGCACCAGTACATGGACACCATGAACGGTCCGGCCGACTTCCTGGAGATGCCGAAGTCGCCGTTCACCGGTACGGTCTTCTCGAACGCGGCCTCGACCAAGATGGTGCACATCTGCGAGTTCACCTCCGACCTCCTGCGCCACGACAAGCTCAAGTTCGACAAGAGCCGCAACGACAAGTACCGGGTGACCTTCCACGACTCCTGCAACCCGGCGCGGGCGGTCGGCCTCCTCGAAGAGCCGCGCCACGTCCTCAAGAGCTTCTGCAACAACTTCTTCGAGATGCCCGAGAACACGATCCGCGAGCACACCTTCTGCTGCGCCGGCGGCGCCGGGCTCGGCAACGACGAGAACATGGAGATGCGGCTTCGCGGAGGCCTCCCGAGAGGCAACGCGCTGCGCTGGGTGCGCGACCACCACGACGTCAACCTCATGACCTGCATCTGTGCCATCGACCGCGCCACCCTGCCGCCGCTGGCCAACTACTGGGCGCCCGGGGTCGAGATCGCCGGCATCCACGAGCTGGTGGGCAACGCCCTGATCATGGAGGGCGAGAACGAGCGCGAGACCGACATCAGAGGACTGCCGCTGAAGCCCGAAAAGGAGGAGAAGGCCGATGTATGACGCTTCCAAGATCGTCGCCGGCCTCGCCGTCTTCGTGGTCCTGGCGACATCGCCTCTCTGGTACAACGCGATCAGCGCCGAGCCGGCTGCACCGCCCGAGCTGCAGATGCCGCCCAACGGTTCCACCCAGTGCGTCGAGGCCAGAGACTTCATGCGCTCCAACCACATGGACCTGCTCGACCGTTGGCGGGACACGGTCGTGCGCGACAACCAGCGGGTCTATGTCAGCGAGCTCACCGGTCAGGAGCACGAGATGAGCCTGCAGAAGACCTGCATGAGCTGCCACTCCAACAAGGCGCAGTTCTGCGACTCGTGCCACGACTACACCGCGGTTCAGCCCTACTGCTGGACCTGCCACGTCGAACCGGAGGTGAGCCCGTGAAGAAGAGCAATCGTCGAGGATTTCTCAAGCTCGCCGGGCTGTCGGCCGCCGGGGTGGCGGGTTCCGCCGCGCTCAGCTCCAAGGCCTCGGAACAGGCGGAGCACGAGCCGCCGGCGACCACCGGCAAGCGCCTGGCCATGGTGATCGACCTGCGCAAGTTTTCCAAGGACGATGCGCTGTACGAGGCCGTGGTCGAGGCGTGCCACCGCGCCCACAGCGTCCCCGACTTCGGCGATGATCCCAAGAACGAGGTCAAGTGGATCTGGACCGAACCCTTCGAGACCGCTTTCCACTCCGAGGAGTTCCACTTCGTCCGCGAAGACCTCAAGGGCAAGCCGACCCTGCTCCTGTGCAACCACTGCGACAACCCGCCGTGCACCCGCGTGTGCCCGACCCAGGCGACCTGGAAACGGGCCTCGGACGGCGTCGTGATGATGGACTGGCACCGCTGCATCGGCTGTCGCTACTGCGTCGTCGCCTGCCCTTACGGCTCGCGCAGCTTCAACTGGAAGGACCCGCGGAGGGCGCCCAACCTGGCCGGAGTGGACGTGCAGTCCTACCCGACGCGGATGCGCGGCGTGGTCGAGAAGTGCACCTTCTGCGACGAGCGGCTGGCGCGCGGCGAGGAGCCCGCCTGCGTGGCGGCCTGCCCCAACGGGGAGATCGTCTTCGGCGACCTCAACGACCCGGAGTCGGAGGTCCGCCGCCTCCTGACCGAGCACCTCGCCATCCGCCGCAAACCCGGCCTGGGAACCCAGCCGGAGGTCTATTACATCGTCGAGGATCCGCGGACCCTGATGGAGATCGCTCCAGCCGCCGAGGTCTTCGTGGAGGAGGGTGGCCATGCTTGAGAAGGCGCTCTCGGGGAGCAAGATTTACTGGAGCTGGATCTTCGGCCTCCTGGTGGTGATCGGCGCCGGCGTCGCCTCCTGGTTCTGGCAGTTCAACGAGGGTCTGACGATCACCGGCCTCAGCCGCGACGTGGTGTGGGGTTTCTACATCGCGCAGTTCACCTTTCTGGTCGGCGTCGCCGCCTCGGCGGTCATGGTCGTCCTGCCCTACTACCTCCACAACTACAAGGCCTTCGGCAAGATGACCATCCTCGGCGAGTTCC
>CAZMED010000023.1:0-22896 GCA_964565045.1 uncultured Thermoanaerobaculia bacterium | reverse complement strand
GCCGGCGAGCCGGACCATTGCCGACTGCCGAGGAGGCACGCCACATTTTCGCACGCGTCAGTGTCGAGTATTGGTGCCAGGTGAAATAATGTTGACAACGTCGGTTCGTCAGGCTTCGCTCGAAATGTCGATCGTGAACTCCCCTCTCGCATCGGCTTCGAGCGCCCACTCGCTGAGTGCTTCGCCCAGGGCGTCCATCCGCTCCGAGTACCGTGGGTCTTCGGTTCGTTGCCGCGCTGCATCGGCGACCCAACGCCTGACCGCGACGGGATGCTTGTTCAACAGTCTCGCCAGTCGTCCCGCTTTCTGCCCCCAGCGCTCGACTGCCACCGCAGCTACGAGCTTCCTCAGTTCCGCAGTCTTGCGATCCCGCCGGGAGCTCGCCAGCACCTCGACCTCGACACCGAGTGCCGAGCACGCCGCTGTCACGAAACGAACCGGGTCGACATCCGGACGCTCGCGCCCTGAAAACTGTGCCAGGTATCACAATCTCACAATGGGATACTCCTCTCAGAGCGATCACTGCGCAAATCGGAAGTACGTCCTCGCCCTGCCCCGTCTTGCCAGGCACAGATAGGAGTGCTTGGGATCTGAGTCGAGGCAGATCAGGTGAGGTCTGAGGGCAGGGTGACGGCGCCGTGTTCGGCGACGGCGCGCTGAGCGGCGAGGGTGACATAGGCGCGAGGGTCGACCTCGCTCAGCTTGGCGGTCTCGAAGAGGGTGTAGAAAAGGATTCGGTGCCAGGTCCGCAGTTCCGTAGTTATTACCCGCAACTGCGGCTCTGCGGACCTGGCACTCATTTTCTCATTATCGGGATCGACCGGCTTCCCGAGCTTCAGCGGCCCGGCACTGACCGGGCGTCAGTCCACGCCGTCTGCCGCTGCGAGATCGTCCTCGTCGAGCAGTTCCTGCGAATCGGCGCGCAGCAACAGGTCGTCGATCAGCCCGTGGTGGGCACGATCCGTGTTCCGCTTGAGAGCAGTGACGAAATCCAGCGAGGTTGCCGGCGGCTTCGGGTAGTAGTGGTCGCGCCACAGCTCGCGAAGGGCGCGGTTGATGGGCTCCTCGCCCACCGCCTCGATGAGCTGGTAGAACACGACCGACGCCTTCGAGTAGACGATGTGCGTGGCATCCGCCAGCGCCAGCGGCTGCTCCTCGTCGACGGCGCGCCCGCGGCCGCCGTAGTAGCGTCCCAGCTCGTACGCCACGAGCCGTCGCACGGAGGCCGGGCCGTGCCGGCGCTGCAGCAAAGGCAGCTCCACGTACTTGGCCAGCGACTCGACGAGAAACGCGCCGTCGGCAGGCACCGCGTTGCCGATCCCGTGCCCGAACCACTGGTGCGCCACCTCGTGCACGGCACGGCGGTACACGTGGTCGAAACCGTCGGGGTCGCCGAGGTCTGCCTTGAAGCCGGCATCCTCGCCGATCATCACGGTCTGCGGCATCGCGTAGCCCGTCATCTCGGGCAGCGGGGTCTCGATCAGCCGCAGCTGCGGGTACGGGTAGGGCCCGACGTTCTCCTGTAGGTAGAGGACTGCCGCCCCCATCGCGTCGAGCATGTGCTCGACGTTGCGTTCGTGGCCGCGCTTGAAGTAGATCTCGAGCTCGATGCCGGCGACGCGCCGGCTGCGCCTCTCCAGGGCGCCGGAATGAAAGGCCACGATGTTTCGGATCGGCGCCGTCGTGCGGTAGCGGTAGGTGCTGCGACCGTCGTCCTCCCGGCTCTCCAGCAGCTCCCCCTGCGCGATCGCGACCTCCCCTGCCGTGGTCGAGATCGTGGTGTCGACGCTCACCCAGTCGTACTCGGCACTGAAGTCGCCGCCGCTGCGGGCGATGGCCTCGGCGAGCGTCGGTGTCTCCGGTCGGGGCTCGAGGCCGAAGGAGCGGCGCACCGCGTCGTCGTCCAGCTCGTACGGCTCGACGTAGCCGACGGTCGGAAGGTACGGGATCGCGCGCAGGTAGCTGTAGCCCGGCACGATCAGGGCGTGGGTCTGCGGCGCGCCGTAGCCGTTCTGCTCGACGGCCGTTTCGAAACGCAGGGTGCGACGGTCGCCCGGCTGCATGGCGGGCTCCATCGCGAAACGGTACTGGCCGAATGCGGCGTCGTGCTCGACCAGGCGCGCTCCTTCGAGCTGCACCACAACCGTGCGCGTGTCCATGTGCGTGCTGACCAGGACCTCGTCGAGGCTCACGGCGTGCGGGTTGGTCAACGTGTAGGCGCCGGCCACGTGCAGGCGCCGCTCCTGCGGGTACACCCCGACGTCGTAGACGGCGTGCTCGACGGTCGGCGACGCCGCGTCCCTGAAATGACCCCAGGTCTTCTCGTAGCCCGCTTTCCACGCAGCCCGCTCCGCGGTGGTCAGGAAGTGGGAGTTGCGGCGCAGCTGCCGCTCGACGTGCCGGCCGGCAGCCACCGCCAACGCCACGGTGACCGCGACCGCCACGAGCCACCTCGGCTGCCCTGCCAGCCTTCGCAGCGAGCGCGCCCCGGAGAGGCCGCGGTGATAGACGCCGTGCGCGAACGTCATGAGGAGTGCGGACAAGGCCAGCCAGAACACCGTGAAGCCGCGAAAGCCGGCGTCCGTGCCCGCGAACCCCGAGAGGTCCGACCAGGGCTGCAGCGGCGTCTGCGCGAACCGCAGCAAGGGGTGCTCGAGGCCGATCCTGCTGCCGAGCGGCGTCAACGCCAGCGCGAGCACGACGATGGTGACGGCGATGCCCGTGATCCGGTTCGGGCTGATGGCGTTGACCGCCAGGCACAGTGTGCCGACGCATACCAGCGGCAGGCCCGCGTGAACGAAGAACCGCGCGTAGAGGCCGGCGTCGATCGGGCTGCCGTGCAGCAGCTGCGATGCCACCGCGAGTGAGACGGACAAGCCGAGCAGCGTGGCGATGATCATGACCAGACCGAGCCACTTGCTGCCGAGCAGCGCGAGGTTGGCGACGGGCGTCGGCGCGACGATCGCGCTGATTCCGAGCTCCCGGTCCCGCCACGCCAGCTCGCTCGAGACCAGCAGCAGGATCAGCATGCCGAACTGCGGCACGATGTCCCACTGGAAACGGTTGAGCGCATCGGCGGTCCCGGGGACCCGCGTCGCCATCGGCTCGAGCCAGGTGAGCCCGGTGAATACTTCGCCACCGATGACGAGCGTCCACACCACCACGATCAGCAGGAACAGATTGCTCTTCAGCGTCGCCGCGTACTCCACGCGGCACAGCGAGAGGAATGCCCGCCAGTGGGCAGCCGGTCCGCTCGTCGGAGCGCACGGCACGTAGCGCGACGAAGGCGCGGCTGCCGTTCCGCCTGCGGTAGATCGCTTCCGGCGCCCGCCGGCCGCCGGCAGACGCAGGTGAAAGCGTCGCAGCGCTCCGGCGAGCGCGACCGCAGCGAGCACCAGGACGAGGAGCCGATTCAGGAGCAGCGGGCCGTCGAGCGCGATTGCGGCTGCATTGCGTTCGGCGATCGTGAGCCGCTCGGCCTGCGCGGCCACCGGCGCCATGGCGAACGGGTCGAACCACGTCATCAGCTCGACCAGCCACGGGTTCGGCAGACCGGGGCTGACGAGGACCGGCGAGCCGGATCGCGCCGCCAGGATCATGTACGCCATGAATGCCACCAGCATGGCGACGTGCAGCGCGGTCGCGTTGCGCGTGAAGGTCCCCAGCAACAGGTACAGCGCGCCGTACAGGAGCGCGGCCGGCAGCATGATGACGGCCCCGATCCACACCAGATTGTGCGCGAGCTGTGACAGCGCGACGGGTTGCGCCGACTTCAGCACGATACCGGCCGCGATGCCCGCCTGTGCGGCGACGAGCACGAGGAGCGTGAGGGCGACGAGCCCGGAGAAGCGGGTCGAAAGGAATCGTCCGGGCGCCACCGGCGTGCTGTAGCTCAGCTCGCTGAAGCGGTGCCGGCTGTCGCGCAGCCACGCGGTCATGCCGAGCACGCCGACGATGAAGGGCAGCGTCATCATCAGCAGCACGACGTGCAGGTTGAACAGGTGGTACGAGGACGCCATCGCCAAGTCCTGCTCGGCCTGGATCCCCCGCGTCAGCACGACGCCGAGAGCGGCGACGGCGGGCAGACCCAGCCACAGGCTGGGCTGCCTGAGGTGGATGCGCAGCTCGGATCGGAAGAGCGCGCCGCGCACGTCAGTGAGCGACACGCCGCCGGCCGAGCGTGCTGAAGTAGACATCCTCGAGGGTGGCCTCGGCCGCGGAGAATCCACCGTCGGGGCACGCGTCGCCCAGCACCCGCACCAGGTGCCGGCCGCGGGACAGACGGTGGCTGAGGACCCGGTGCTGCCTCCCGATCGCCTCCAGCTCGTCCACGGCCACCTGCCGCTGCCAGACCTTGCCGGCCAACGCCTGCAGCAAGGCGGCCGTGTCACCTTCGACCTGGATGCGGCCCTCTTCCATCACCGCAAATCGCGGGCAAAGGTTGGCAATGTCCTCGACGATGTGCGTCGACAGAATGACGAGCGTGCTGTCACTGATTCCGGCGAGCAGGTTGTGGAAGCGGTGGCGCTCCTCGGGATCGAGCCCGGCGGTGGGCTCGTCGACGATGACCAGCCGCGGGCTGCCGAGCAGGGCCTGGGCGATGCCGAAGCGCTGCCGCATGCCGCCCGAGTACTCGCTGACCGCCTGCTTGCGATGGGCCGCCAGGTTGGTCTGCTCGAGCAGCGCTTCGATCTGCCGGTGGCGCGCCCGCGTGTCATCCAGTCCTTTCAGCAGCGCGAGGTGGTTCAGCAGCTCCCAGCAGCTGATGCGCGGGTAGACGCCGAAGTCCTGCGGCAGGTAGCCGAGCTCCCGGCGGACGGCTTCCGGCGCGGTCGTGATGTCGTGCCCGTCGTAGCGGATCGCACCGGAGTCGGGCAGCTGCAGGGTCGCCAGCGTGCGCATCAGGGTCGACTTGCCGGCGCCGTTGGGCCCGAGCAGGCCGAACATGCCGGTGCCCAGCTCGAGCGACACGCCGTCCAGGGCCTTGACGCCGTTCGCATAGGTCTTCGACACGTTGTCGAGCAGCAGCATGGATCTCTCCGGAGCCCGGGTGGCGGGCAAGTCTAGCAGCTCCCGGCCTGTGCGACGATCCGCACTGTCCGCGGGGTCCACCCTGCTGGCCTCGCGGTGTCGGCATCGGTGCCAGGTCAGACAATTCGGACGATCTCCATCGGTGCCACATTCCTCATCGTCGCTTCATGACGAACCAAAGCCGTTCGGCCGTTCCGACAATGCAGCAATTGGGAGATCGGCACCCTGCCTGCGCCTGAAGCCGGCCTATGGCAGCCTGGCGAGCCCGAATCGGCGTGACAGCAGCCGATCACGCAGGAAGTCCGGCAACCAGGCGAGCAGCGACAGCAGCCGCGAGCCCGATCCGAGACGCAGGGTGCGCGGCGGGCGCGATCGGCATACCGACTTCACCACGGCCCGGGCAAACTCGTCGGCGTCGAGGGAGCGGTGCTCGGAGAACCGCGCGCGACCTTCGATCGCGTCAAAGACAGGGCTGTAGAGCGAGCCGGAGCGGAAGCGCTCGATGCCGGTCATCGCGTTACGGCTGAAGTCGGTCGCGACGGCACCGGGCTGGACGGTCACGACGTCGATGCCGAATGGCGCCAGCTCCATGCGCAGTGCATCCGACAACAGGTGCACCGCAGCCTTCGAGCCGCTGTAGGCGCCACCGAAAGGTGCGGCCGTGATGCCCGAGACGCTGCCCACGTTGACGATGCAGCCTCGGCCCGCCGCCACCATGTGTGGCACCACGGCCTGCGTCGTCGCCACCAGCCCGGTCACGTTGGTCTCGAGCTGCAGCCGCAGGTCGTCGAGATCCAGCTCCACGACCGGGCCGATGAGGCCGTAGCCTGCGTTGTTGACCAGCACGTCGATGCGGCCGCCCCACCCGAGGCACTGCGCGACGGCCTCGTCGATGGAGGATTGCGACGTCACGTCCAGCGCAGCGGCCGCCACCTGGTCACCGGCGAGGTCGGAGATCCTCTCGAGCTTCCGGGCTGTCGCCATGACGCGATGGCCGGCGGCAACGAAGGCCCGCGTCAGCGCTCTGCCGATGCCCGAGGAACACCCTGTGATGAGCACGACCTGACGGCGCGACGAAGTCATGACTCGCCTCCTCCTCCCACTCCTGCGGCAGCTTCGGACGACGATTCTAGCGATTCTGTACCGCACCCAAAAAGGGTGCCCAACGTTCTGGCGTCTTCGTTTCGGTGCGGGCCGAAATCGTCAAAGTAGATCGGTGCCACATACACACCTCCACAGTTGTCAGATTCTCCGCGGGGTTCAGGGCTGACGGCAACTGTGTGAAAGTGTACGAGGCACCGTTTGCGGCACCCTCTGGGCTGCGGCGTCGTCAGCTGATCTTCAACCGCGCCTTGATCTCGCCGATGGTGATCTCCCCGGCCTCGTGAACGACCTCGACCTGGTCGCAGTCCGACACCTTGAAACCGGACTGCCACATCTCCCGCGGCGACGGCAGGCGAACCGTCCTGGCGTTCGGCTCGTGCGCGCAGTAGCGGGCGAATTTCCGGTCGCTGGCGCTGATGTGGTTGGTGATCCACTGCTGGACGAGGCCTTGGAGCGAGCTCACCGAATCCGTGCGGTGTCCTCTCGCCGCTTTGATGCCCCGCCCGATGGCCGAGAGCTCGCGGCGCATCATGCCGTGCTCCCGCCGGTGCTGGACGATCCCCTCGTAGCCCGACGCCACCATCGCGTACTCCTCCGAGTCGAAGTGGAACCGGGTGTAGGCGATGAGGAACTGGGCCGCGCGCACCAGGACCTCGCGGCTGCCGTTGACGGGGTCCATGGCTCCCATCGCCCGCGACCAGTGGATCAGGGCACGGTGCTGTTCGTCGATGGTCGGAATACCGGTTTCGATCTGCGGGGGGAGTTTGGCGGTCACCCTGCTACTCCTTGCCGGAACAGTTCCTGTTCCGGGCATTATCAAATATAACATTGAAAATGATAGGAGTGGCTAAAAATTACCTGGATCCTTCGCGTCGTTCGCCGACGTCGAAGCCGTGCCAGGTATCACAACCTCAGATCGGCGCCGCGGACACACCTCCACAGTTGTCAGATTCTCAGCGGAGCTTCGGGCCGGCGGCACCTGTGTCGATGTTCACGTGGCACCGTTTCATGGCAACATGGGTGCCACTGGTTGTTTCAGTGGCACCCTTCCTACTCCTGCAGAAGCATCAAAATTGTGCGCGCCTTCCGCAACAGTTCCTCACCGAGATCGGGATCGAGATCGCCCTTCTCGACCAGCCGCTCGACCTTGATGATGAACAGTTCGATGCGGTTGATAGCGATCCGCTCTCCGTTGTTGAACTCCAGGAACCACAGCGCGACCTGGAGCTCGGCGATGAGGCTGCGGCCGCGGCCGCGGTTGATTTCGCCCGAGGCGATCAGCTCTTCCACGTCGACGATCAGTGCCCCGATGACATCCTCAACCTCGACTTCGACTTCGCCTTCGAATGCGCCCGCGTCGCACGCCAGACCGTATGGACGAAGAAAGCCTCGCTGGTCCGTTTCCAGCGGCTCCGCCGGGTCCTCGTCGGTCAGGTAGTCGCCATCGTTATTGACACCGTCGATCGGGTCCTCGTCGATTCTGCCGTCGCCATCATTGTCGTAGGCATAGACGGCACATTGGTCGTTCGGAACCAGGTCGATGGCGATGCTCCCCATGTAGAGCCCGTGGGTTTCGCCCAGCCCGCCGTTCGCGGCGAGCGGCGCAAGATCGGGATCGAGTGATGGACGGTCGGTCGCGTGTTCCAGCGCGCACGTACCGTCGCCGTCGACGTTGTATCCCAACGATTGAACGTCATAGTCGTTGGTGCAGTTGTGCTCGATGCCGGCGGCGGTGTTTCCGGCAATGATCGAGCCCCTGAAAACCTGGCGACGCCGGTCGACACCCGTGTAGACGTTCAACATCAGCATGCCGGCACCCGATCCGCCGACGAGGCTCCGATTCTCGGCGATCGTCGAAAACAGGATCTGGAAATGTGTCCCGCGCCAGGAGACGATGCCTCCCCCGTAGGCTTCGGCGAAGTTGCTGCTGATCGTGCTGTTGAGGACATCGAGGGTCACGCGGTCGAGGACCATGGCCCCCCCGATACCGTCGCCGCCGGTGGTGTCGAGGGCGACGTTGTCACTGATCGTGGTGCGTTCCAAAAAAATCTCGGCCTGCCCGGCGTAGATCGCCCCGCCGCGGCGTTCCGCGACGTTGTTCGAAATCACGCTGTCAAAAGCCCTGAAGCTGCCGCCGGCGAGACTGATCCCTCCGCCGAACTTCGCTCTGAGCGGATCGTCGTCGTCTTTTGCACGATTGCCCGTAACCGAGCTATGCGCGAGCTCCAGGGTCCCCCAGTGGCTCGCGATTCCGCCGCTTTGGCCCACGTTGTCACTGATGGTGGAGTCAATTACGAACATGCGTCCTTTGCGCGCCCTGGAATAGAGATAAACGCCGCCGCCCGGCGCCCCGTCGGCCAGGCATCCGGTTACCAGCGATTCGCGAATGGTCAGGGTTCCGTACCCGTCGTATTGCACGCAACCACCACCGTACTCGGTGGTGCCGCCGGTCATTGTCACCCCGACGATCTCGACCACGTCGGTACCCGAGAACGATTCGCCGAACACGGTGAGGACTCGATCGCCGAGCCCCGAGGCATCAATGACGGTCATCCCCGGTCCCTCACCGATGACCGTTGCATCGCCGACGAGTTCGAGATCGCCGCGGGAATCATCTCGATACCAATACGGGTCCGATGGATCCGAGGGTATCGTCAGCGCATAGGTGCCGGCAGGCACCTCGATGGTGTCGTGGCCCGGCAGCGCGTTAGCCTCCATGAACGCTGCCCGAAGCGTACACGCGCCGGCGTCGGTTCCGCATGCCCCGTCTCCCGGCACAACGTCGGGCGAATCGGCAGTGCTGTTGACGACAAAGGTGGACGCGAGAGCCGCGGACGCCCAGAACGAAGCCAGTATCAGCAGGCCGCAACGGAGACTACGCATGGAACCTCCTCCTTCACTGCGACCCGGGACCCCGCGGCCGCAAACCGACGAGCAACAATGTTCAGAACTCCCATCGGCTCGTGTGGGATGCCCTCGATTCACATGCTACGCCGTCGCCCCACCGCCCACCATCGTCCAAAAGGACCATTTTCCTCGTCCAATTTGGTGGTTTTGGGGGTGCCGCTGACAACAACCTAACAACTTGACCGGTTTCGGTGGAGATCCGTCGTGGGGTGGTGTCAGGATTCGTGCATCCCGTCCGCGCCGGAGAATACACTCATGGCGCGATCACCCCGCCTGCTCATCCCAAACGCCATCTACCACGTGTACTGCCGAACGGCTCGTGGAGAATCCGGCGGCGCACCCATGGAACGGCCACTCGGCTCTGATCGGGCAGGTCACGGCCAGGTTGGAGGACGTCGGCCCTGGCCGTCGATCACCTCGGGCACTCGGTTGCCCATGTCGCCAATCCCCTCGGAAAGCACCCTGGATCAGTCGGTCGGTGGCTCAATACTCCGCGAGGTGCTGGTGGGCACAACAACTCTGTGGCGGCAATCCTGGTAACCGTGGCACACCTAGGTTGTGAACTGAAAAAGACGTGAGGTTGTTATCAGTGGCACCCATCTGGACCCTCACCGATCTCCAGCTGCGTGGTTCCCGTCCCCGTCGGTCGCTGCCGGGAGCCGGCCGAAGAGGGTCGCGTACATCAGGCGGTAGATATCCGTGTTGTCGACGTTGCGCGGGAGCATGTCCGCGTTGAGCCCGTGCGCCCGAGCCACCACGCCGCCCGCCAGATCGTCCCCGAAGGCCCACACGATGCCGAAGCGAAGCTCGCGGCCGTGCCGGTCCGGCGCGGCGACGAACGGCGGCGTGAGGGTGCCGCCGCGGCCATCGAGCGGCGACCCGTTCGGACTGACGGCGGGCAGCGGCCGGTCGAACGCGTCGCTGTCGCGCACAGCCATCACTTCGAGGCCACCGGCATCGCTGTCCGCCGCCGTCACCAGCAGGGTCTGCGGGTTGTGCTCGATGTGTTCGAGAACGACGCCGATCGCCTCGTCGGCGCGGCGCAGCGCTTCGAGCGCGCCGGCAGCGTTGTTGTCGTTGGCGAAATTGTCCGACCCCTCCTCCTCGACCACCACCAGGAACGGCCGATCGCGCGTCGCCAGAATGTCGAGCGCCTTGCGGGTCATCTCCGCCAGCGTCGGAGCGTCCGGCTCGTACAGCGGCAGCCCGGCCTCCGCCAGCACCTCTTCGGGCTCGTCGTTGAAGGTGTGCTTGGCGGCGAACACACCCAGTACCCGGGCCACGGTGTCGGGCAGCTCGAGCAGCTCGTCGCGCGTGTAGACGACGGTGTATCCGAGCGCAGCCGCTTCCTCGATCAGATCTCTCCCGTCCTTGCGGAGCCCCGCTTTGCCGTGCCTGCCGACCACTCCCTCCGGCAGCAGGAGGATCTCGCCGCCGCTCAGAATGATGTCGACGCCGCTGGCGATGATCTGCTCGACGATCGGATCGGTCTCCTCGCGATCCGACCACGAGGCCGCGAACACGCCGGTTCCCGGTTCCGCGATGTGGCCGCTGTTGATCAGTGCGGTGGCGTGACCGGCCTCGATCGCCTCGACGAGGATGCTGTGCGGCTTGCCCGAGGCCGAGGCAAACGGCCGATCCGGGTGGACCCCGTAGGTTTCAAAGGGCACCTTGACGCCGAACGCGTGCGCGGTCGCTCCGGCGTGCGAGCTGGCGTTGGTCGAGTCGAGCACGTGCCCGCGGTACAGGCCCATCGCCTCGAGCCGATCCCAGTTGAGCATGCCGTCCGGCCCGACCGTCGCGAAACGCAGGGCGCCCCACATCGAGGCGCCGCTGCCGTCGGGATGGATGAAGATCACGTCACCGGTGGCGATCGATCCAGAAGGGCGGGAGCAGCCGACAAGCGCGGCGGTCAACAGCAGCAGGCCGGTCGACAGCATTGCGCGAGCTCGAATTCCTGATGTCATCGCACCCCCGTTGACGGCTCTTCCGGAACCGACTCCCGGCTCCGCCCGACTCTAGCCATCCTCGTCGACAAAGCAAATCATATTCGTGTGAAGCGCGATCCGGCCAGGAGCATCAGAGGGCTTCGCGATGACGACCTCATCAGTGCCGGGAGAAAGCCGATGCGGAACGTGGCGCCCGCCCGGCCTCACACCGGCCGACGGACCAGATCGAGCACGGCGGCCGGGTCGATGGTGCGGGCGCGCTCCCTGATCTCGGGCAGGTAGCGCGCCTCGAGCGTCCGCGCCTCGCCGA
Organism: uncultured Thermoanaerobaculia bacterium; assembly: GCA_964565045.1. Classification (GTDB taxonomy): domain Bacteria; phylum Acidobacteriota; class Thermoanaerobaculia; order Thermoanaerobaculales; family Sulfomarinibacteraceae; genus Sulfomarinibacter. The sequence goes on along the minus strand of CAZMED010000023.1, from coordinate 11,595 downwards.
GCAGCGAGGCGAAGGACTCCTTGAGGCGCTGCGCGTCGAGGGTGCGGCCGCCTCCGTAGTAGCGCACGGCGACCTGACCCAGCGCCCAGGTGGTGGCGAAGGAGAAGGCCGAGCCGGTGGCGGTGGAGCCGAGCCGGCCGACCAGGGAGCCGCCGACCCTGCCCAGCAGGCCGCCGACCAGCCGGCGCCCGACGCGCTCGAGGGCCTGGGAGCCCAGACCGAGCCCGACCGTCGCCAGAAGCTCGGCGATGTGCCGCCGGTCGAGCTCGAAGCCGTGCGCCTTGCCGATCCGGTAGACCATCTTCATCTGCAGCGGGATGATCGCCATCGTGGCCAGAGTCTGCGGCAGCAGCTCGAGCGCGCCGTTGAGAATCGAGTACCTGACGATCATCCGGTCGATCTCGGCGCCCGGCGCGGCCGGAACCCCGTCCGCATCGGCGATCGGCTCGGCCGCAAGCGCGTCGGCCTGCGCCACGAAGGGCTCGATCGCGGCCGCCGAGAGGCCGAGCGCCCGCCGCAAGCGGTCGAGAAAGTCGTTCTCGGCCGCGCTGCGGGCCTCGTCGGCGTCGCACACGCCGACCGCCGTCTCGTAGGCGAGCCGCCGCAGCTCGGGCGTGCCGAGGGCCGCCGCCGAGTCCTCGAGCGTGGTCTTCTGCAGCAGGGTGTCGCGGGTGGCCGCCGTGAGGTCGGCCGCGGCGTCGCCGCCGAGCGCCGCAGCGACCCGTCGGATCTGCTCCCGCTCGCGCTCGTCCTTGGCGCCGTCGGCGAAGGCCGCCATCAGGCAGATGCTGAGGATCGCCCTGGTCTCCTGCTCGGTCATCGTCGTCTTCCTCCTGAGCTCTTTCGCAGCACTGCGGCCCCACCGCACCTCACACAGATACTACGCCCCACCCACGCTCCGATTCGTGATCCGCTCGCTTCGAGTAGAAGGCTCGACGACTCGACTCTTTCGACCGGTCCCCAGCAAGAGCGCGAAACCGTTGGGCATGGCACCTGAACATCGGTGCCACGTCACACGATGGCGATGGAGGTTGTTCGTTCGGGTCAGCGCTGCATCTCGATCGTGACCGAGTCGTTGGTCAGGTTGTTGATGACCGACGCGGAAACGAACACCCCTCGACCCTCCACGGCGGTGACCCGTGCATAGCCCCAGCCCAGGTCCGGGTGGCCGCAGCGCTCGGCGAACGGCTCAATGTCCTGGACGACCCTCATCGGTGGAACCCGGAGCGTGAACTCGTCGAGCTGGATCCCCGCTGAGTTGAACAGGGTCATCCTGACATCGGCGGGCTCACCGCCGAGGTTCGAGACATTGATGTTGGTCCGAAAGCGACCTTCTACCTGCCGGAGCCCAACGAGCCAGGCGGTCTCTCCCGTGAGGAGACCCGAGTAGACGTCTCGACTCTGGATCGCATGGCCCGCGATTCCAGCCTCACTCTGGTGGTAGATCCGTCCCGAAACGACAACCGGCGCATCCGATTGCACCTCCAGAATGCCCTTGCAGCTGGGCCCGAGCAAACCGACGACGTCCGGGAAAATTGCCTGCTCCGACCCAGCGACCGCGATCGCGGTCGAGGATGCAACGCCGGGTGCATGCAAAGTCAGGTCGACATGGGCCGTCTCGTCGGAGAGATTCAGAATGACGAGATCCGTCCGCCAGCAGCTCTCGAGGAGACCTTGATTGTGAGCCACAAAGTTCAGCCACTGTGGTCGGAACACACCATCTCCGTGGCGGACACCCGGATCCTTGACCATCGGAACCGTTGCCTCGTCACCGGTACGGAGATCGCGGACCAGGGCCGAGGCCAGCACGCGTCCGTCGATTCTCGCGTAGCCCCACCCGAGATTCGGACGGCCTGCCCGTCGGGCGAACGGCTCCGGGTCAACGACCGTCGACCCGCCTGCGACCTCCAGCCTGTAGCTCGAGAGCTCTGTTCCGTCGGTCGCGTAGAGGGTGATCTCGACCTCGCGCTTGGCGGGACCGTCGTCAGGGAAGGGGGCCACCAGATCCGGATCCGATGCCTCATCCGGATCCGACAGCACCAGTTCGGTGGCAAACCGGTCCTCGAGCTGGCGCAGGCCGATGATCCACCCGATTCCACTGTCCCAGCCCTCTGCCGGTCCATCCTGGACGCGAGAGTCCAATCCGAACCACCCGCGCCCGCATTTGTGCCACTCGGGGAGTGCGCGCGCGATCCTGACGGTGCCGACGGGCCGGGTCGAGGACTCGATCTGGGCATTTGCCAGGATCGGCAGGGTCGGTTGGACTCTGATCATTGCGGACTGCTCGCGGCCTGACGCCCCATCCACCTCGACCACGAGCTGGCGCCCCGCGGGGAGCACGGCCGTTCCAGCGACGGTACCGTACAGGGTTGTGAGGCCCACCTCGACCTCGTTCTCCACCGGCCACCTGTTGAGAAGCACCAGGTGTGTCGTGTGGCCTGGGTCGACTGCGACGCCACTCAACCATCGAGTCTTGAGGAGGTCGGCGTCCGCGACCCAGAAGGACGAGTCGGTGGTGCCATAGAGGAACCCATCGGAAACAACCCGGACCACGCCCGGGTAGACCCGTCCAGTGGGCAGGGGGGCCGAGAAGTCGGTGACATCGAAACAGTGGGTCACAGGGTCGGGGTCAACCAACCCGATGTAGTTCCACAGGAAGTTCAGGTCAGTCGTCTGGCAGACCAGCGTGTCCGAGACTGCGATCGGGGCAACGAACCGGTCGCCACATCCCGAGCGGGACAACTCCACCGGCAGAGCGGGGTCCGTCAAATCGATCGCATGAAGGCCCCGACCGTCTCCCACGTAAACGCGAGCGCCGGACAGCCCGAGACGCGCGCGAGAGTTGAAGTCGAGCGTGCCGAGCGCCGTCGGCCGGCGGGCATCGGAGAGGTCGAAGGCCCTCAGGGAGGAGTACTCATGACGTTCCTGATCGAACTCCCGGGTCATGACCACGAGGGTGTCGCCCAGAAGCTCGGCCTCGTATGCGCGCACATCGACCACGGCCTGCAAGACCGGAGACTGCGGATCCGAAATGTCGACGACGAGAGCTCGTGAGCCGTCCACCACGCAGGCGATGGGCCCATCAACCGCAACGCTCATCTCATCACGAGCAACGGGGAACTCCCCGGCCACTCGAGGCTTCGTCGGATCTCGCACGTCGAGGACCAGGAGTCCGATCCAATCCACCGTGACAAAGGCGTAGCCGTCTGAGACCTCGACGTCGTGAGCCGCGCCCGGAAGGTCGAGAGAACCTATGAGCGACATTGTCTTCCGATTGACGAGAGAGACCGTCAAGAAATCGCTCGTGGTCCCGACGAAAGCCCTGCTGCCCACCACCGCTGCGTCGCGTCCCCGACCCAATGAGTCACGGAGCCGCCCGATCTCGAACGGCTTTGACGGGTCCGAGAAGTCGACGGTGATGAGCCCGTCCTCGACCCCCGCGATGATCGCGGTGGTGCCCGACACCGCGAGGCCGGCGCCGAGGCTGTGAATAAACCGAAGACCCGCGCCCCACAGACCCAGGTAGAACGTGGGTTCGATGGCAATCGCCACGAATCCGGACTCGGCCGGCGCCGAGGGCTTCGACACATCGACGAAAGAGACCCCGTTCTCGCCCAACACGCACGCGATACCGCCCGACACCTCGACCGACCCGGCGACGCCCGGCTCGGCGGTGAGGTTTCCGACGAACCCGATCTCTGCCGGTGACCGCGGGTCGGACACGTCGAGGATCATGAGACCGTTCCGGTAGACCATGTGCGCGATATCGCCGACGACGTCCATGCCCGCTGCTCCGCGAAACCGAACCGCGTCAGACCCGACGATCGCGATGGGCTCGGCGGGCCGCGAGATGTCTACGGCCTGGAGCCCGTTGATGAATCCGGAAAGGTAGGCCGTTCCATCGGCGATCTCGATATGATGGGCCCTCGACATCGTGGGACCCGCGACCCAGCGGGGATCGGTCGGGTCCGAAACATCGATCGAGGACAGCCCGTCGACGTCCACGATCAACGCGATGTCGCCGGCAATCTGGACGTCGTAGACACCGTGCACATCTTCCATCCGGGACACGATCTGTGGCGATGTCAGGTCGGCGACGTCAATTATGAGAAGGGAATCGGCCGCGCGATCCGCGGCCACAACGAGCGAGCCGGAAGCCGAGATCGCATTCAGGTCCGCGTCGGAAAGCTCGAGCGACCCGATCTGTTCGGGCGACGCAGGGTCGGAGACGTCCACGACCAGGAACTCGTCCTCGGAACCGACATAGGCGATGGATCCCTGGAGCACGATGTCGTAGGTTCGGCGGATGTCCCACTCGAGCTCCCAGACTCCCTCCTCCGCAACGGCTGATGCCGCGGTCGGCGGCGTCAACAGCCATGCAATCAGCGCGATCCAGCGGCACCGAGACCATCCGCGTTTCATCTGTCACTCCCGTCGATACCAGAGTCCCGCTGGCCGCGACAATCTGGCCAGCTGTCGACACGGCCCTCGTTGGGCGCGTGCGCATCAATCGCCGATCCACCCTTGGGGGCTGCTGCCGTATTGATGGAGTCTCTTGTGATAGAAGATTGGAGTCGGCCGTCCGGGTGTCAATACTCCTCACCAGGTCGTCACAGTTTCCTCACACCTTCGACGAGATGCAGGAAGAGCGCCAGCCACAGGTGCCACCGTTTGGTGAAGGGACCAGACACCGATATGAAAGGGTCAGACACCGGGTTTCAATATCAGAGACGTTCGGCTGACGCACTCGCCCGATTCTGGTCCGGGCACAATGACAATCTGGCCCAAAGAGGTACGTCAATCGGTGCCGCGAGAAACCTCCTGGAGTTTTTCGGCCTGAAGCCCCTCTCCCCTAACTTCAACAAGAAATCATTTCCCCGTTCATGGGGCAGAGAACGTCAACGACTTCTGTGCTGGCACCGATACGGTGTACCCGCTGGTCGGCAGGAGCAACGCCGCGATGACGTCGGTGTCGACGACGATCACGGTCGGCCTTCGCCCCGGGGCCTCCTACCGCACCGAAGACCTGCTCACCCTGAGGCAGCTGCTCGAGGGTGAGACGGCCGCCGCCACCGCGCTGTATCGCGAGCTGCTCGACAACGATCCGAAGGCGCCGGAGATCGCGGAGAATCGCCTCAACAACCTCGGATACCAGTACCTCGGGCAGGGTCGCGCGGACGACGCGGTTGCCGCTCTCGGCTTGTACGCCGCGCTCTATCCCGGCAGCGCCAACGCCCACCACAGCCTCGGCGAGCAACTGATGAAGAGGGGGCGTCTCGAGGAGGTGCTGGCCAGCTACCGGTGCTCGCTCGAGCTCGACCCGGCAAGCACCAACGCGAGGTCGATGATCGAATCGATCCGACGGACGCAAACGTCCGGGTAGCACCAGCGCCGCGAGAAAGCTCCACGGTCCGTACCGCCGCCTTGTGGAGCATCGGTCCGGGACTACCGCGCGCCGATGCCGCAGCGCGCGACGCGAGACCTACGCCCGAGCTCGGTTGCCGACCTGGCCGGCGGAAATCCCCGGTTGATGTCGCGCCGGCTCACCGCGGGCCTTCAACAGGAATGAGATGATCCAGCGTTCGGACACTGCATCGAGAACCTCGATCGGGGCACGTCAGCAGCCATCGCACGCAATCCGTCACTGCGGAGGGTAGAACCCTGGCATCATCCGGCTCTGAGCTCTTTCGCGAGGGTCTTCTGGAGGACCTTGCCGTAGGGTGGCACGAGACCCAGCAGCTTCCACATGTCGGGGCGCGGTGCCTTGAAAACCCCCTTGGCATGGCTGAAGGCCCGGAAACCGTCAATCCCCCGGTACACGCCCATGCCGCTCGCGCCGATGCCGCCGAACGGCAGGGCCTCGATCAGTGCGTGCAGGATCACCTCGTCGAGCGTGACCCCGCCCGAGATCGTTCGAGACAGCAGGCGCTGCCGCTCCTCCCGGTCGTTTCCGAAGTAGTAAAGGCACAACGGCCGCGGATGGTCGTTCACGTACGCGATCACCTCGTCGATGCCCCGGTAAACCTTCACGGGCAGCACCGGGCCGAAAACCTCCTGCTGCATCAGCTGCAGCGCCTCATCGGGCTCGATCACGATGGTCGGCGCGAGCCTGCGCAGAGGATCGTCGGTCAGGTCCTCCCCCGCCGGGTTGATTTCATGCACGTCAGCACCGCTCCGCCGAGCCTCCTCCACGAAAGCCCTGAGGCGCGCGTAATGGGTGTCGTTGATGACCGACGTGTAGTCGGGGTTGTCCTTGAGCGACGGGTACATCGACCGGATATGTCCTTCGATTGCCGTCACGAAGTCCTGCACCATTTCCGACGGCACGAAGACGTAGTCAGGGGCGATACAGATCTGGCCCGCGTTGAGCAGCTTGCCGAGCGCGATGCTCCTGGCCGCGCGCTCGAGATCGGCCGACCGCCCCACCACCACCGGCGACTTGCCGCCGAGCTCGAGCGTCACCGGCACGAGGTTCTCCGCGGCGGCACGCATCACGTGGCGGCCGACCGCCGCTCCGCCCGTGAACAGGAGGTGGTCGAACGGCAGCTCGCTGAATGCTCGCCCCACGTCGGCTCCGCCCGTGCACACCGCCACCTCGGTCTCGTCGAACGCCCCGGCGATCAGCTCTGCGATCAGCTCGGCGGTCGCCGGCGTGTGCTCGGAGGGCTTGACCATGGCCCGGTTCCCTGCGGCGAGAGCGCCGGACAGAGGACCGAAGATCAGATAGACGGGGAAGTTCCAGGGGCTGATGATGCCCATCACCCCCTTCGGGACCCACTCGACCCAGGCCCTGCCGCCGAGCAGGCCGATCGGGAAGTCGAGCGTTCGGCGCTCCGGCCTCATCCATGCTCTGACCCTCTTGCGGGCGTGCTTCAACACACTGATGCTGGCCGCAGCCTCGGTGAATCGCGAGAGGTCCCGCGGCCGGCAGCCGTAGTCGGTCGACAGGGCGTCGGCGATCCTCCCCTCGTTGGCCGCCAGCAGATCGATTGCACGTTCGATCCGGTCGATCCTCGCAGCGGCCGTCACCGGGAGCTCGCTCAAAAAAGCCTTGCGCTGCCGAAACAAAACTGCCGCCATCGATTCGGCTGTCCAACTGTTCGACGGGGCGTGAGGTTCGGCCATTTCAGATCCTCCTCTCAACCATCCCGATCAGCCGAGCTCCGTGCGTGGTTTCGCACTCGAGCCTCGACACATCGGCATGCACCACTGACGGTGCGACCGGTTTCTCGATCTGGGTTGTCTCACCGCGAGCATACGCCGGCAATCGCGGACCATCCACGCGAGGAGGTTTTTCAGGGCTGCCACAGGTCACGTCGAGAGTTCCCTCGGGTGCCGGAACCCTCCTGTAGCCACGCACCGCGCTGTTGCGTTGTGACGACCGGCTCGGACAACTCCACCTCACAACGCAGAAACAGCAAAGGTGGCACCGTTGAGGCGAGGCGCTGCATCGGAACCATGCATCGGACCCTCATGAGTGCCGCATAGCCACCCCTCGACCCCATCGCAGCCGCTACGGGCAGCGTGACGGGCCCCAGCTGGAGCCGCAACGCAGGCCGGGCATGGTGACCACCGGATGCCCCTGGTCCTCGCGCACCCCGTCGGGCCAAGTGAAAGCGGGGTCCATGGCGCGGAAGTAGTCGAGGGCGTAGGGCCACAGGGTGATCTCCGCCGTTCCCCGTTGGGGGCCGCGACGGATGTGGCAGCCCGGCCCGAAGTCCACCTCGCCGAGCTCCGTCGCGACGATCAGGCGCGGCAGCTCGCGGCCGCTGCCGTTGCGCCGCAGCTCGGTCGCGATGGCGATGATCGTGTCGAGGTCCACCGGCCGCCCGCTGTTCCAGTGGCGTTGGGTCTGCGCCCCTGCCACGTACAGGTGGTGGAACTCGAAGCCGAAGCGTCGGCACGTGGACGACAGCGCGCGCATGGCGGCCGCAGAGTCGTTGACGTTGTGCAGCAGGCAGCTGTTGAGATAGACCGTGACGCCGCGCTGGTGGAACGCCTCGACCACCCGGCGGTGGGAATCGTCGAGCTGGCCGGCGCTCAAGACCAGCGTCTCGAGCTCGAAGCGCACGGGATCGGCCACCTCGAGGCTCTGCAGGGCCGCGTAGCGTTCCACCACCGAGGCGTCGTAGAGCAGCGGTTCGTCGTGGAAGACGCGGCTGCGCATGCGGAACGACCGCACCTGGGTGTCGGCGCGCAGCGCGCGGACCACGCGCTCGACCTCGTCCGCGGAGTAGGGCAGGTCCGTTTCCGTGCGCAACACGACGTCGGTGATCTCCGGCCGGCGCGCCACGTAGTCCACGATCTGCCGAAGCTGGCGATCGTCGCAGTCGGCGCGCAGCTCGACGCGGGTCAGGTGCACGCGGCAGAGCTTCTCGCAGCCGCTGGAGACGACCTCCGGCCCGATGTCGGGCAGATGAGAGTAGAGCTCGGCGATCTGTTCCTCGTCGTAGGGCAGGTCGTCCTCGTCGTCCACGTCGTCAACACCTGGAAGCTCGACGCGAGGCGAGGCGAACAACGCGTCATCGCCGATGTCGGCCATGAAGCGCGCCTCGAGCATCCCGTCCTCGTTCTCGCGCACGCCTTCGATCTCCTGGGCGGCGTCCACGAACTGGGCGAAATACTGCGCGGTATACGGCGTCCGGATCCACAGGAATGCCGGATCGTCGGGGTCGCGTTCAACCGCCCAGCCGCTGGTCAGCCAGTCGATCTTGCCGATCTTGGTGGCCGTGGTCAGGTGGGGGATCGCCCGGTCCGAGAGGTGGGCGCGCAGGAAGTTGCCGGCTCGCAACGCCGTCGCGATGGGGCTCCAGTAGCGTCGGTTGCCCCTGATGGCGCTGCAGGGGAAGAAGATGTAGTGCATCTCCGCGCCGCGCAGCCGCAGCTCGCGGTAGAGCCGGACCAGGACCTCGCCGTTGTCGTTGCAGCCGGCGAGGAAGGGTGTCTGGATGTAGACCGGGATGCCGTTGCGCGCCAGCTCGGCGATGACCTCGAGGGAGGCGATGGAGGTCTCGTCCGGATGGATGAAGTGCCCCGCCACCTCGAGGTGTTTCCCGACGGTTGCCAGGTCCTCCCGCGCCTTGATCAGGAACCGCATCCAGAACTCGCCGCGGCGGCGCAGCAGCTGCGGATGGTACGAGATGGACCGGGCCGCCAGGCGGATGGTCTCGACGTGGGGGATGCGCGCCAGCCCGTAGATCGACTGCTCCACGGTTTTGCGGTTCATCAGCGGTTCGCCGCCCGTGAGCACGACCTCCCGGATGTGGTCGTTGCCGGCGATGTAGTCGAGCGCCGCGGCCACGTCCGCGACGGTCGGCGGCGCCTGCTCACGGGTTTCCTTGTGCTTGCGGAAGCAGAAGCGGCAGTACACCGGGCAGCTCATGTGCAGCACCAGGATCACCCGGTTGTCGTACATCTGCTCGACCACGCCCTGATGGAACTGGCCGATCCAGGTGTGCACCTGGCCGTCCGGCGAAAGCTCGTCGGCGAACGGGAGGTACTGGTAGCCGATGTCCTCGGACAGTCTGATCTGGCGCAGCGTGTGGTGCGACAGCCTCACCGGATACTCATGCAGAACGCGACGGAGACTTTCCCGTTCATCCGCAGGCACCTCGAGGTTGCAGAGCCCCTCGTAGTGCTCGAGCTCGCGGATGTTCACGAAACCGCTCCCCGGCAGCATCTCCTCCAGGAACGCCAGCAGCAGCTCCCGGGGCAGGTCGATGCCCCCCAGGTTCACGCGGGCCACCGCCTGCGGCGACGCGTGGCTCAACACGTTCAGGACTTCGCGGATGAAGGCCTCGATCCGGTCCTCGAATCCGCAGGCCGCGATCAATCGCTGCAGGCGTTCCTCGCCGTCGCCCTCACCCAGCACGGCGGCAAACTCCGCCCCCATCACGGCGGGTTCGCCGTACCGGCCCAGGAAGTCGACCAGCCGGTCCTCGAGGAGACCGATATCGATTTCGCCCTGCGACAGGGGTGTGGCCTGCTTGCCCGTCCAGACGCCCGTTTCGGAATGCATGTCCTCACCTGTTTCCGCTCGTGGCCAAGCCGTTCTCCTCCCAGCCTAGGGGGGCGGTTCGGGCTTCGCAACCGTTCGTGCGAGTCGGGTAGACCCGGACGGTCACTGGCCCCGGTCCCCCACCATTGGTGCGACGTCCCGCATTGATGCATTGTGAGCACTCGACCCACCCAGCCAGTCCGCTATTGCAGCAATTGGAGACGTCGCACCCATCCGTCTACCACCGCTCGAGCGAGACCGCGAATCCCGGGAAGGCCTCCAGCGGCGCCCGGTCGAGCGTGACCAGCCGCACATCGAGCTCTCTCGCCAGCAGCGCGAACTCGCAGTCGTAGCCGGTGCAGCCGCTGTCGGCAGCCAGCTTCAGCACGCCGTCCGCGGGCACAGCGAACTGGTTGTCGCCGATGACCAATTCTGCGGTCGCGAGGGCCTCGAAGGCCTGAGCGAGATCGAGTCAGCCGTTGCGCACGCCCGTCGTCAGCACGTGAGTGAACTCGCTCCGCCACGGTAGCGGGGCGGCCCAGTCGTGGTCCGCGTCCAGCAGCCTCATGGCCGCCTCGGTGTGCCCGGTGGTCGGCAGAAGCAAGGCCGCGATGACGTTGGTGTCGGCGACGATCACGGCCGGCCTGCGTCCCCGGCATCCTGGATCTGCTCGACGGTCAAGGGCGGACCCGAAAGACCTCCGGGAAAACGCCGAATCCGCACCAGCAGGGCCTCCGCAGTTGCGCGCTGCGGGCTGAGGCTCTTCTCGCTATCGAATGTGAAATCTCCCTGATGTTCCCAAGTATTTCGGGCGCACCAACAGCCGCAGGGTGCTGGGCTCGATGAACGACTTCGCCTTCCTGTTCAAGTACCCGTTGGCGGAAGGTCGGGAGCTGAGCTTGATCGACTGGTCGTTCGTGCTCGGGCGAACACCATGTGGCCCGATCGACATGGAAAGCCCAAACCGCATGACCCGCCGCCTGCTCGAGAACCCGCACGGTGTCCGCGTCATCGAAGGCGGATGAGCCTCAACAGCAATTCGCTGCGCGAATTGCAGGGGACGATCGCGAGAGGTTATCCGGGGTGGCCGACGCTCTCTTGAAGCGTCCGGGGGTGACCATCGCAGTCCGCCGCCTTCAACTCGGTGACTATCAAGTGGCGGACTCTCTAATGGTTGAGCGGAAGACACTCTCGGACTTCGCACTCTCGGTCGTTGACGGCCGGCTCTTCACCCAAGCATCGAGACTCGCCCGCACCACCCGGGCCAAGCCGTGCTTCATCCTCGAAGGTTCAATAGGGGGCCACCAGAACCTGGCCATTCCAAGATCCGCGATGCACGGCGCCATCATCACGCTCACCCTCGTCTTCGGCCTGCCGCTCCTGCGCTCGACGTGCCCGAAAGAAACAGCAGGCCTCATCCTCTATGCCGCCGACCAGCTCCATCGTCGCAGTTTCACCGCTTCGAAAAGGCGGGGCTACCTGAATGACGTGGTGCCCGGCACCTGGACGTCAATGCAGCCATTGGGAGCGTGGCACGCATCGCCGCTACATACCCAGCGCCATGGCCAGCGCGATCAGCGCCATCTGCATCAGGAAGA
>CAZMED010000022.1:21795-23712 GCA_964565045.1 uncultured Thermoanaerobaculia bacterium | reverse complement strand
CCGCTCGCGGCGCGGCTGCGCTCGGAGCCCGAGCTCGCCGGCGAGGTCGTGGCGGTGTGCGAGGGCAACGGCGCCGCGGCGCGGGTGGTGGGCGCCTCTCGGCCGGCCCGCAGGTCCGGAGTCCGGTCGGGAATGAGCCTCGCCCAGGCGCGCGGCATCCTGCCCGACCTGGTCGCCCGCGGCCGCGATCCCGCGTGCGAGACCTCGGCCCACGAGGCGCTCCTGGAGGCCGCATCCACCCTCTCGCCGCGGCTCGAGGACGCCGCCCCCGACCTCGTCTTCGCCGACGTCAGCGGCATGGAGCGCCTCTACGGCGGTCCGGCAGGCGAGCACGATCTGGGGCAGGCGGCCGTGGTCGCGGCCGACGCCCTCGACCTCCCGGTGCGGGTGGGGATCGCCGGCAACAAGCTCGCCGCCCGCATCGCCGCCCGCATGCCCGACACGCCCAAGGTGGTGGCAGCCGGTGACGAGGCGCGCTTCCTCGCCCCCCTCCCCGTCGCCAGGCTGGAGCTCGACCGGCGCCTCGAGGACACCCTGCGCCGCTGGGGCGTTCGGACCCTCGGCGACCTCGCCCGCCTGCCGGCCGACCGCACCGCGAGCCGCCTCGGGCCGGCCGGCGCCGGCGCCCACCGCGCCGCCCGTGGCCACGACGCGAGCCCTCTCACCCCCTACCACCCGCCGCCGGTCTTTCACGAGGGCCTGGAGCTCGAGTGGCCGGTGGTGACCGTCGACCCGCTGCTGTACGCGCTGCGCCGGTCCCTGGAGAGGACCCGCACGCGCCTCGAGCGCGAGGACCGCGCGTGCGCCCTGCTCGAGCTCGAGCTCGGGCTCGAGCCCGAAGGCACCGAGCACCGATGCATCCGCCTCCCCGCGCCCACCCGCGATATCGATGCGCTGCTGGCCCTGATCCGCCTCGAGCTCGAGTCGAAGCCGCCGCGGGCGCCGGTGGTCTCCTTCGTCACCGCCGCGCACCCCGATCGCCCGCGGCGCGGTCAGCTCACCCTCTTCGGCGCCCCCGACATCCACCCCGACACCCTCGCCGGCACCCTCGCCCGGCTCGCCGCCCGGCTCGGCCCGGACCGCGTGGGCTCGCCGCGCACCGTCGACGGCCACCTCCCCGAGCGTTACGACAGCGCACCCTTCGAGCCGCCGTCGGCGCCCCCGGTGCGCCGCCCGCCGCGCCGGGGGCGGGGGCTGCTGGCGGTCAGGGTGCTGCGGCCGCCGGTGGCGCTCGAAGTCATTACGGAGGAGAATTCTCAATTCTCAATTCTTAATTTTGAATTTCCACCCAACCCCCCGGCGGAGAATTCGGAATTCGGAATTCGGAATTCGGAGTTCCATCCCACCCCCCCCAGGGCCGGTGCGACGAGCCGATACGCGGCCCCCGGGAGCGATCTCTCCGTCGCGGACGGCAGCCGTGAAGAGGCTCAAAACTCGGAAGCTCCCACGGGCGGGCGGGGGTCAACTCAAAACTCAAAACTCAAAACTCAAAACTTCTCCGGGGGGGTGGAGGGGAATTCAAACTTAAGAATTGAGAATTCAAAATTTATCTCGCTTCGGTTGCTTTCCGTCGCTTCCCCACCCGGTGCGACACCCCGGATACAGGGACTGGTACGGGTGTCGGCCGGCCCCTGGACCCTCGAGGAGGGGTGGTGGAACGAGCAACCGGTGGAGCGCGACTACTGGGACGTCGAGCTCTCGGGCGGCGGGCTGTACCGCATCTTTCGCGACCGCACGACCGGCGAGTGGTACGCGGACGGGATGTACGACTGATGGAATTAGGAATTAGGAATTCGGAATTCGGAATGCCCATCCTTCCCCCCGGCACGCGAGACGCGTGCTCCACAAAGGGAGATCGTCGCGATGGCCTTGTGGGGCAGCCGTCCCGGCTGCCGGGTGGGTGGGCGGCAACTCAAA
>CAZMED010000022.1:0-21695 GCA_964565045.1 uncultured Thermoanaerobaculia bacterium | reverse complement strand
GATGGCCTTGTGGGGCAGCCGTCCCGGCTGCCGGGTGGGTGGGCGGCAACTCAAAGCTCAACACTCGACACCCACCCGGGCGGGTGGAGGGGAACTCAAAACTCAACACTCATAACTCATAACTCTCCCGCCGGGCGGGGGAAAAATCCGCAATCCGAAATCCGAGATCCGAAATCGGGTGGGGTGGTCGGGTGACCTACGCCGAGCTGCACTGCGCCTCGGCCTTCTCCTTCCTCGAGGGGGCGTCGCAGCCCGAGGACCTGGTGGCGCGGGCGGCGGAGCTCGAGCTGCCGGCGGTGGCGCTGGTGGACCGCAACACCCTCTCCGGCGCCCCCCGCTTCTGGAAGGCGGCGAAAGATGCCGGCATCAAGCCGCTGGTGGGAGCGGAGATCGTCTTGGACGAAAATTCTCAATTTTCAATTCTTAATTTTGAATTCCCACCCGGCCTCCCGGAAGAACCCGGGGAGGGTGGAGGGAAAATTCGAAATTCGAAATTCGAAATTCGAAATCCTCATCGGGAGGTGGGGGGGAATTCAAAATTAAGAATTGAGAATTCAAAATTGCGGGGACCGCTGGGCCTCGTCCCCGACCCTCCCCCACCCGGCACGCCGCTTCCCCGGCTCACGCTGCTCGCCGCGGACCGCCGCGGCTACCGCAACCTCTGCCGGCTGCTCACCGAGGCCGCCCGCGGCCGGGCCAAGGGCCGGGCCCGCGCCACCTGGTCGCAGGTCGCGGCCCACGCCGACGGCCTGCACTGCCTGACCGGGGGCGCCGAGGGCGTCATCGCCCAACGCCTGGCGCACCGTGGGCTCGACGCCGCCCGCCGCCAGCTCGAGCGCCTCCACCACCTCTTCCCGGGCCGCCTCCACGTCGAGCTGCAGCGCCACCGACTGCGGGACGAGGAGCACCGCAACCGCGCCCTCGTCGACCTCGCGCGGACGCTGCGGCTGCCGCTGGTGGCTACCGGCGGCGTCCGTTACGCGCGCCCCGCCAGCCGGGACCTCGCCGATGTCCTCGCCTGCATCCGTGAGGGCGTCACGCTGGACGGGGCCGGACGCCTGCTCGAGGGCGGCCGTGAACGCCACCTGCGCTCGCCGCGCGAGATGGCGATGCTCCACGCCGACCACCGGCGGGCGGTGGCCGCGGCGGGCGCGCTTGCCGACGAGCTCGAGTTCACCCTCGATGACCTCGGCTACCGCTTCCCCGACTACCCGCTGCCGCCGGGCGAGAGCTCCATCTCCCACCTGCGCCGGGTGACCTGGGACGGCGCCCGCACCCGCTTCCGGCCCTTGACCGCGCGCGCCCAGGCGCAGCTCGAGCGCGAGCTCGAGCTGATCGGGAAGCTCGACCTCGCGGGCTACTTCCTCATCGTCTGGGACATCGTCCGCTTCTGCCGGCGCGAGGGCATCATGGCCCAGGGCCGCGGCTCGGCCGCCAACTCGGCGGTCTGCTACGCCCTCTCCATCACCGCCGTCGACCCGGTGAAGATGGAGCTCCTCTTCGAGCGCTTCCTGTCCGAGGAGCGCGGCGAGTGGCCCGACATCGACCTCGACCTGCCGTCGGGCGAGCAGCGCGAGAAGGTCATCCAGCACGTCTACCAGCGCTACGGGCCGCACGGCGCCGCCATGACGGCGAATGTGATCACCTACCGCGCGAAATCGGCGGCGCGCGAGGTGGGCAAGGCGCTGGGATTCTCGCTCGAGCAGGTGGACCGCATCTCCAAGCGCTTCGGCCGCCACATGGCGACCGAGATCCGCGAGGGCGCGCGCGACCTCGACGCCGAGCTGGCGGCGGTCGGCTTCGACCCGACCTCGCGCCGGATCGAGCTCTTCAAGCGGCTGTGGTGGGAGATCCACCACCTCCCCCGCCACCTCGGCCAGCACTCGGGCGGCATGGTGGTGGCCCAGGGGCGGCTCGACGAGGTGGTGCCCCTGGAGCCGGCGGCGATGGAGAACCGGACCGTGATCCAGTGGGACAAGGACGACTGCGCCGACCTCGGCCTGATCAAGGTCGACCTCCTCGGCCTCGGCATGCTCGCCGCCCTCGAGGAGGCGATCCCCATGATCCGCACCCACGAGGGGGTGGAGATCGACCTCGCGCACCTGCCCCCCGACGACCCGAAGACCTACGACCTCATCCGCCGCGCCGACACCGCCGGTGTCTTCCAGATCGAGAGCCGGGCGCAGATGGCGTCGCTGCCGCGCAACCGGCCCCGGAGCTTCTACGACCTCGTGGTGCAGGTGGCGATCATCCGTCCCGGGCCCATCACCGGCAACATGACCAACCCCTACCTCGAGCGCCGCCAGGGGCGCGAGCCCGTCACCTACCCCCACCCCTGCCTGGAGCCGATCCTCGCGCGGACCCTCGGCGTGCCCCTCTTTCAGGAGCAGCTGCTGCGGATGGCGATGGAGGCGGCGGGATTTTCGGGCGGCGAGGCCGAGGAGCTGCGGCGGGCCATGGGCTTCAAACGCTCGCGGGAGCGGATGACGACGATCGAAGCGCGGCTGCGCGCCGGGATGGCGAGGCGGGGCATCGGCCGCGAGGCCCAGGAGCAGATCGTGCGCTCCATCACCTCCTTCGCCCTCTACGGCTTCCCCGAGTCGCACTCGGCGAGCTTCGCCCTCATCGTCTACGCCTCCGCCTACCTCAAGGCGCACCACCCGGCGGCCTTCTACGCCAGCCTCCTCAACGCCTGGCCGATGGGCTTCTACCACCCTGCGACCCTGGTCAAGGACGGCGCGCGCCGCGGGGTGGAGTTCCGCTCGGTGGACGTCAACCTCTCCGGCTGGCGCTGCCGCTGGGAGTCCGGCGCGGTGCGCATCGGCCTGCGCTACGTGCACGGCCTGCAGAGCGCCGCCGCCGAGCGCGTCGAGTCGGAGCGCGCGCGCGGGCCCTTCCGCGATGCCGCCGACCTCGCCGGCCGCTGCGGGCTGTCGGCCGAGCAGCTCGAGCGCCTGGCGCACGTCGGCGCCCTCGCCTCGCTGGGTTTGAGCCGACGCGAGGCCCTGTGGCAGGTCTCCGAGGTGGCGGGCCGCCGCGGCCCCCTGTTCGCCGCGCTGCCGCCCGACGATGCCTCGCCGCTTCCCGAGATGCGCCCCCTCGAGGAGACCGTCGCCGACTACGCCGGGCTCCACCTCACCACCGGCCCCCACCTCATGACCTACGTGCGCCCGGAGCTGGAGCGCCGGGGCGTGCTGCCGGTGGCGGCGCTCGACGGCGTCGCCGACGGCGAGCACGTGCGGGTGGCGGGCGCGGTCATCGTCCGCCAGCGGCCCGGCACCGCCAAGGGCTTCGTCTTCCTGACCATGGAGGACGAGACCGGCATGGTGCAGGCCATCATCCGCCCCGACCTCTTCCGCGAGCACCGGCCGTTCCTCATCGGCACCCCGGTCATGGTCATCGAGGGCACCCTGCAGAAGCGGGACGGCACCCTCTCGGTCAAGGCCCGGCGTTTCGAGGCCGTCCGCGCCGACGCCGCCTTGGCGAGCCATGACTTTCATTGAAGAATTGGGAATTAGGAATGAGGAATTAGGAATGAGGAATTAGGAATGAGGAATGCCACCCACCCCCGCGGTCTCACGAACCGAAGATGGGAGGGCGGACGGGAATTCCTAATTCCTAATTCCTAACTCCTCATTCGAACTGTGGTGCTAAACTTCCCGCCCGACATCGACACCTTCTGGAACACGCGGCTCTTCCGCGAGGTTCAGCTCAGAGTGAGAAACGTGCAATGACTGATTCCGCCAAGCCCGACCTCGCCGACCTCAGGATCGACCGCAGCACCCCGCACCGCGGCGGACGCCGGATGCTCGTCATCGCCGCCTCTGCCCTCGTCGTCATCGCGGTGCTGGCGGTGCTGCTCGTCGGAGGCAGCGCACCCGTCACCGTCGAGGTCGCCGTCGCGCGCCCCGCCGACACCACGGGCGCCACCACCATCCTCAACGCCTCCGGTTACGTGGAGCCCCGCCGCAAGGCCACCGTCGCCGCCAAGATCACCGGCCGCGTGACCGAGGTGCTGGTGGACGAGGGCATGGAGGTCGAGGCCGGCCAGGTGCTGGCCCGCCTCGACGACTCGGACGCCCGACGCCGGTACGAAGCCATTCGCGCCGAGCGCGACGTGGCGCGCGCCGCCATCGACGAGCTCGAGGTGAACCTCGGGGACGCCGAGCGCACCCTGCGCCGCACCCGGGAGCTGCACGCCGACGGGGTCGCGAGCATCCAGGACCTCGACACCGCCACCGCCGCCTTCGATGCGCTGCGCGCCAGGCTCCGCGTCGCCCGGAGCTCGCTCGACGCGGCCGAGGCCCAGCTCGCGGTGGCCGCCCAGGACCTCGAGAACTACACCATCCGGGCGCCCTTCGCCGGCATCGCGGTCTCCAAGGACGCGCAGCCGGGCGAGATGGTGTCGCCGGTGTCGGCGGGCGGCGGCTTCACGCGCACCGGCATCTCCACCATCGTCGACATGGCCTCGCTCGAGATCGAGGTCGACGTCAACGAGTCGCACATCGCCAAGGTCTCCCCGGGCCAGCCGGCCGAGGCCGTGCTCGACGCCTACCCCGAATGGCGCATCCCGGCCACCGTCCGCACCGTCATCCCGACCGCCGACCGCCAGAAGGCGACGGTCAAGGTGCGGCTCGGCTTCGACGAGCTCGACCCCCGGATCCTGCCCGACATGGGCGTCAAGGTCGCCTTCCGGGAGCCGGCCGCGGAAGCGTCGGGGCCACTCGCGAAGTCGGTGGTGCCGCAGGCGGCGGTGGCCGCCGACGGCGACCGCCAGGTGGTGTTCGTCGTCGACGACGGCGCGGTCGAGCGGCGCGCGGTCACCGCCGGCCGGAGCCTGGGTTCGGATGTCGAGATCATGGCCGGGGTGAGCCCCGGCGAGCGCCTCGCCGTGACCGGGCTCGAGCAGCTGAGCGACGGCATGCGCGTCAACGTCAAACAGTAGGAGCACTCATGGTCAGCGTCGACGGCGCCGAGCACCGCAACAGCCTCATCCGGGTCCGCAAGCTCAACAAGGTCTACCGCCGCGGGAGCGAGACCATCGAGGTGCTTCAGGGCCTCGACCTGGACGTCGAGAAGGGAGACTTCGTCGCCTTCATGGGCCCCAGCGGCTCCGGCAAGACGACCCTGCTCAACCTTCTCGGCGGTCTCGACACGCCGACCTCGGGAACGGTCACCGCCGACGGCGACGAGATCACCCACATGTCGGGCCGCAAGCTCGCCGCGTGGCGCGCCCGCCACGTCGGCTTCATCTTCCAGATGTACAACCTGATCCCGGTGCTCACCGCGTTCGGCAACGTCGAGCTGCCGCTGCTGCTGACCGGGCTCGGCAGGGCGCAGCGGCGCCGGCACGTCGAGACCGCGCTGGCGCTGGTCGGTCTCGCCGACCGCATCCACCACTACCCGCGCCAGCTCTCGGGCGGCCAGGAGCAGCGGGTGGCGATCGCCCGCGCCATCGTCACCGACCCCAGCTTCCTGCTCTGCGACGAACCCACCGGCGACCTCGACCGCGCCTCCGCCGGGGAGATCCTCGATCTCCTGACGAGCCTGGTCGCCGACCACGGCAAGACCATTCTCATGGTCACCCACGACCCGTTGGCCGCCGCACGCGCCGACGTGGTGCTCCACCTCGACAAGGGCGTCCTGGTGGAGGCGGCGGCCGGGACCGCGTCCTCATGAAGTACCTCCCCTTCATCTTCCGCAACCTCTTCCGCAGGAAGACCCGGACCCTGCTCACGGTGGGATCGATCGCGGTGGCGCTGTTCCTCTTCGGTCTGCTGGTGACCATCGAAACCTCGCTCAACGCCGGCGTCGACGTGGCCGGCGCCGACCGGCTGATCGTGCGCAACAAGACCTCGTTGATCATGCCGCTGCCCCTGTCCTACCAGGAGCGCCTGCGGCAGATCGAGCACATCACCGAGGCCACCTTCGCCACCTGGTTCGGCGGCATCTACCAGGACCAGAAGAACTTCTTCCCCCAGTTCGCGATCGACACCGAGACCTACCGCGAGCTCTTCCCCGAGTTCCGGATCCAGGACGAGCAGTGGCGGGCCTTCCTCGCCGACCAGGAGGGCGCGGTCGTCGGCCGCACCACCGCCGAGCGCTTCGGCTGGAAGGTCGGCGACCGGATCCCGATCCAGGGCACGATCTGGAGCGGCATTTGGGAATTCAACATCCGCGCCATCTACGAGGGCGAGCGGGCCGGCGACGACGAGTCCATGTTCTGGTTCCACTGGAAGTACCTCGAGGAGCGGCGTCCCTTCGGCAAGGGGACCGTCGGCTGGTACACCGTCAAGCTCGACGACCCCGACCACGCGGTCGAGGTCGGCAGGGCCATCGACGAGCGCTTCGCCAACTCGGCCTGGGAGACCTCCACCGAGACCGAGAAGGCCTTCGCCGCCGGGTTCGCCAAGCAGATCGGCAACATCCGGCTGCTGATCCTGTCGATCGGAGCGGTGGTTCTCTTCACCCTCCTGCTGGTGACCGGCAACACCATGGCGATGGCGGTGCGCGAGCGCGTCCCCGAGCTCGGCGTCCTCAAGACCCTGGGGTTCGGCGACAGGACGGTTCTCGCCCTGGTGCTCGCGGAATCACTCATGATCGCGCTGGTCGGCGGCGCCCTCGGGCTCGGGCTGGCCAAGCTCTTCACCCTGGGCGGGGACCCCACGGGCGGCATGCTGCCGGTGTTCTACCTGGCGCCCGGGAAGATGGCCCTCGGCGCGGCCCTCGCCCTCTTCGTCGGCTTTGCCGCCGGGGCCATACCGGCACTCACCGCCATGAATCTGCGCATCGTCGACGCGCTGCGGAGGGTCTGATGGCGATTCCCCTGAGCTACAACGTGCGCTCCGTGACCGCGCGCTGGAAGACGGCGGTGGTGTCGGTGCTCGGCATCGCCGGCACGGTCGGGGTGTTCGTGGCCATGCTGGCGATGGCCCGCGGTTTTCAGGCGACCCTGGTCGCCTCGGGCTCCCCCTCCAACGCCATCGTCCGGCGCGCCGGCGCGTCGTCGGAAATGGACAGCATCGTCACCCTGGACGAGGTGCGAGTGATCGGCGACGCGGCGCAGGTCGCCCGCTCCGGCCAGGGCGTCCCGCTGATCAGCCCCGAGGTGGTGGTGATCGGTGCATTCCAGCTCCAGTCGTCCGGCACCGACGCCAACGTTCAGGTGCGCGGCCTCAGCCCGCGGGTCCTCGAGGTGCGGCCGTCGGTCGAGGTCGTCGAGGGCCGCTTCTTCCGGCCCGGGCTCGCCGAGATCGTCGTCGGCTCGAATGCCGTCCAGACCTACCGCGGCCTCGCGCTGGGCTCGAAGGTCCCCTTCGGCGGCCGCGAGTGGACCGTGGTCGGGATCTTCGACGCCGGCGGCTCGGCCTTCGACTCCGAGCTCTGGACCGACGCCACCGTGCTCGCCCAGGCCTACAAGAGGCCGGAGAACATCTTCCAGTCGGCCACCGCGCGCCTCAACTCCCCGACCGACTTCGCGGCGTTCAAGGACGCGCTCACCTCCGATCCGCGACTGGGCGTCCACGTCGAACGGGAGGTGGACTACTACGCCAAACAGTCGCAGATGGTGAGCACTCTGATCCGGGTGCTCGGTTTCCTGGTCGCCTTCGTGATGGCCATCGGCGCCGTTTTCGGCGCCCTGAACACCATGTACTCGGCGGTCGCCGCGCGGGCTCGCGAGATCGCCACCCTGCGCGCGCTCGGCTTCGGCGGCGGCTCGGTGGTGCTGTCGTTCATGGTGGAGTCGCTGCTGATCGCCATCGGCGGCGGCCTCCTCGGCTGCCTCGCGGCGCTGCCGCTCAACGGATTCACCGCGGGCACCATGAACTGGCAGACCTTCTCGCACCTCGCCTTCGCCTTCAAGGTCACGCCGCAGCTGCTGCTCGCGGGGATGGCCTTCGCGCTTCTGATGGGGCTCGCCGGCGGCGTCCTCCCGGCGATCCGCGCCGCGCGCCTGCCGGTCGCGACGGCGCTGCGGGAGCTGTAGAACGCATCGTTCGAACGTTGGAACGTTCAACGTTTGAACGTTGCCGCCCACCCACCCACAAGGAACGCAACGGCTCTGGGGCGCAGAAGCCTGATTCTGAATGCGCCTTGGCGCCTTGGCGTTCAACGGTTGGGCGGGCGGAACGTGGAACGTTCTAACGTTCTAACGTTCTAACGATGGGCCTCACTGGCCCTGTGCCGCACGTACATTAGCGCTTCGGCGATGAGGTTGATCCTCCGCCGCAGCGACTCGATGTCGAGGTGCTCCTGCCGGGTGTGCATGCCGCCGCCGACCGGGCCGAGCCCGTCCACCACGCACACCGCCGCCGGGTCGGGCAGGAAGTTGGGAAAGGACACCCCGCCCCGGTTGGGCTCGAGCTCGAGCGTCCAGCCGTCGGCGCGCGCCGCCTGTACCAGGTGGGCCGAGAGCCCCGCGCTGGCCTCGGACAATGTCATCGGCGGAATGTGCTCGAGCTCGCGCAGCTCGAGGTCGACACCCCAGCCCCGGGCGAGGGACTCGGCCAGGTCCCCCATCCGGAAGAGGAAACGGTCCCGGTCCTCCGGCTGCAGGTAGCGGACCTCCCCCTCCACCAGGCAGCGGTCGGCGACGATGTTGAGGCGCTCGCTGGTGCCGATGAAGCGGTGCTCCTCGCCCACGTCGCTGACGAACTCCGAGTCCCCGCCGACGATGCGCCCCACGTTGACGACCGGCCCGTCCCCCTCCTCCGACATCCGCTGCACGGCGCCCGCCCAGGTGGCGGCGGCGGCGAGGGCCGACCGACCGTCCCAGTAGGCGACGCCGGAGTGGGCGGCGGTCCCGCGCGCGTCGAGGCGCCAGGTGGTGAGGCCGCGGCGCCCGGTGACCAGGGTCTCGCGATCGCCGCGGCGGGCGCCGGGCTCGAGCACCAGCACGGTGTGCGCGCGCTCGCCCCAGTGGCGCACCGCGCGCACCGAGATCGGGCCGCCGATCTCCTCGTCCGGTACCGCGACCAGCACGAGGTCCTCCGGGGGCGCTTCGCCGCGCGCGCGCAGGGCGCGGAGCGCGCCGACGAAGGCCGCCAGCCCGCCCTTCATGTCGAGCGCGCCGGTCGCGATCAGCCGTTCCCCGTCCCGCTGCGGCGGCACCGCGGGGAGGACCGTGTCGAGGTGGGCGAGCAACAGAGTGTATCCGCGCCCGACCCCGGGTCCCCTCGCGACCAGCACCGGCTGGGCCGCACC
The DNA here is from genome assembly GCA_964565045.1 of uncultured Thermoanaerobaculia bacterium. Lineage (GTDB taxonomy): Bacteria > Acidobacteriota > Thermoanaerobaculia > Thermoanaerobaculales > Sulfomarinibacteraceae > Sulfomarinibacter. The sequence goes on along the minus strand of CAZMED010000022.1, from coordinate 12,491 downwards.
GTCGATCCCCGCCTCGGCGTGCGTCTCGGGCACCATCCCGAGGCTCGTCAGCTCGGCGCCGAGGCGTTCCGCGACCGCGTACAGGCCGCCGACCTCGCCGCTCGCCGAGGAGATGGCGCACAGGTCCTCGAGCAGCTCGAGGCTGGTCGCCAGCACCTTCTCGGGCAGCACGCTTCCCGCGACGCTCACGGCGCGCTCCCGTTCGTCCGCTCGACGACCGCCCGTGTGCGGACGTCGAACACGTCGCCCGGGAGCAGGACGTGCGTCACCATGCCGTGCACCCCGAGCGCGGTCCCGCTCCCGCCCCTGGGCGCCCGGCGCACATTGGCCCGCGACGCGTCGTAGACCACCACCCAGCCCTCGCCCAGGACCTCGAAGCTCCCGTCCGGCCGCACCCAGACCGCGGTCGCCTCGTCGACCCCGACCCCGAGCAGCTCCGGGTGCTCGAGCACCACCGAGATCAGGCGGTTGTGGCGGCTGCGCGCGACGAAGTGCTGGTCGACGATGACGCCCCCGAACAGCCCGAGCCCTTCCCACAGCTCGACGTTCTCGGCAGCGATGATCGAGAAATCGCCGTCGCCGGTGATCATCAGCCCGCTCTGGCACGCGGTGCCGGCGGAGGTGCCGCCCACCACCGCGCCGCGCTCGAAGGCCGCACGTACCGCCTCCCCCACCGCCGTGCCGTTCAGCGCCTCGGTGATGCGGCGCTGGTCGCCGCCCGAAAACCAGATGCCACCGGCGCCCCGAACCGTCTCGGCGAGCCCGAGCTCGGCGGCTTCCTGCCGCGACCGCACATCCGCCACAGCCACCGTCCCGGCGCCGAATCCGGCGAAGAGCTCACGATAGTAGTCGCCGGTGTCGGCCTCCGCCGACGCGGTCGGAAACACCACGATGGTGCCGTCGGCCCCGCCGGCCAGCTCGACGAACTTCGCCATCACCGCCGCCGGCTTGCCGCCGCCGCCGTTGAGCACGAGATGCCCGCGCGGCGCTTCGGCCCCGGCCGGCGCCCCGGCGAAGAGGCAGAGGCCCAGCATCCACCCGCTCAGGGCTCGTTGCATGCGCTCCCCCGTTCGAAAAGTACTGCGGGGCGGCCTGGCGGCCGCCCCGCAACTGTTCAATGACTACCAGGAGAACCTGGCGCCGATGCGGACCTCCCGCGGCGTCTGGATGGCGAGCGGCGACAGGTAGGTCGAGCTCGCGGCCCAGCCGCTGCCGTCCGGGTGGTCGCGGTAGTCGTAGTCGTAGAATCCCCACCGCTCGTTGACGGCGGTGATGGTGTCGGAGTCGAGGACGTTGAAGGCGTCCACGAAGAGCGCGAGCCCCAGGTCGCCGCCGAGGCTGAACTCCTTGTGCAGGCGCAGGTCGAGCACCTGGCGGTCGTCGTACTGCTCGGAGCCGCGCTCGGTCAGGTAGATCGGCTGCCGGTCGTTGAAGTAGAGCCCGTCGAAGCGGGCGTACGGCGTCCAGTACTCGCCGGAGCGCCACTGGTAGAAGCCCGACAGCATCACCCGCCACGGCAGGTCGACCGAGGCCGAGACCTTGAAGACCCACTCGGAGTTGAAGGGAAGGCGCCCGTCGGCGTTGGTGAAGCCGTTGAGGTCCTCGAAGTCGCCGACGTAACCGCTCAAACCGTAGTCGGTGTTGCCGGTGAGGTCCGACCACACCAGCGAGCCGTCGAGCGACCAGCCGTCGGCGTAGCGCTTGCGAGCACGCAAGGCCACCGAGTCGTAGTCGCGGGTCGCGGCGTCCGGGTTGGTGATCAGGTACTGCTGCTCGTCGAGCAGATCGAAGAACGGCAGGTCGCCGCCGAAGGGGTTGTCCGGCGCCACCAGCGCCTCGTAGTCGTCGAGGTTCGACACCACCATGGCGTTGATGTCCTTGGTCTCGCGGTGGATGTAGTCGATGCCCAACAGCATGTTGCGGCTGAGCTGGTGCTCGAGGGTGGCCACGAACTGGTCGACGTAGGGGTGGCCGATGCCCGGGTCCATCGTCGCGCGGGCGTTGACCGAGCCGCCGGCCGGAATGTCGAAAGCACCGGTGTCGAAGTTGTAGTCGAGGTAGACCGTGTCCGACAGCGCGTCTCCCGAGCCCTCGCGGTCGTACAGGGTGATGGCCATACCCTCGTAGTAACGCCCGTAGTGGAACTTGAGCGCGGTCTCTCCGCTGCCGAAGAGGTCCCACACGAAGCCGGCGCGGGGCGCCAGCATGCTCTCGTCATAGACCGTGCCGGACACATCCTTGAACGTGCCCGTGTACTGCGAGTAGCGGACTCCGAGGTTGACCGCGAAGCGGCCGAAGTGCATCGAGTCCTGGGCGTAGAGGTGGAGGCCGTCCATCTCGCCGTGCAGGTCCCACTCGCCCTCCCAGTCCGAGGAGAAGACGCCGCAGAAGGGGTCGGCGAAGTAGTCGTCGAGGGAGTCGCAGTACCAGGAGTCGTCGAAGTAGGTGAAGCCGCCGTTGCGGGTGGTGACGTAGTCGCTGGTGAAGCCCTCGTAGACGACCCCGAACTTGAAGTCGTGCGAGTCGCCGTCGGCCAGCAGACCGTCGGCGAACAGGCTCCAGGCCGCGTCGAGGGCGACCCGGTCCACGTCCTTCAGCGCCGTCGTCGACCGGTTCTGCCACCCGAACCCGCTCTCGGCGTCGTTGCGGCCCGGCGTGTCGCCGAAGTAGGGCAGGCGGTCGTCGGAGCCGGTGTAGCCGGTGAGCTTGGCCGAGACGAAGCTCGCGTCGCCGATCAGCGCCTCCCACGACAGGTTGTAGACGTAGTTGGGCGACTCCTGGCGCTCGGACGCACTCGCCAGCTCCAGTCCGCCGACGCCCCGGTAGTCGTGCACGACGTCATCCCAGTCGACCATGAGGACGGCCTTGTTGGAGTCGTTGAGCTGCCACGTCAGCTTGGCCAGGACCCGACTTTCGGTCCGATCGCTGTCCTCGCGGTCGCCGATCGGCGCATCGGCGACGAAGAAGGGCTCGACCACGCGCTGGCGCTGGTTTCCGGAAACGAAGTACCAGAGCTGGTCCTTGATCGCCGGCCCGCCCAGGCTGAGGCTGGCGTCGATGTCCGAGTCCACTGAATTGGTGCCCTCGACGCCCGGGGGCGCGTTGTCCGAGTTGAGGCTGCCGCCGGAGTAGTAGGCGCGGACGTCGCCGTGGAACTCGTTGCCGCCCGACTTGGTGATCAGGTTGACCACCGCGCCGGTGAAGCCGCCGTACTCGGCGTCGGCGCCGAGGCCCGCCACCTGCACCTCCTGCACCCAGTCCATCGACGGCAGCACCCACTGCGAGCCGAGCTCGGGGTCCGAGACGTCGACGCCGTCCACGTTGTAGGCGTTCTGGTAGGTCGAGGGCGCGCCGTAGGCCTGGTCGTTCTGGATGCCCGGCGCGTAGTTCATGAGGCTCACCGGGTCGCGGGCCAGCGGCTGGCGCTCGATGAAGTCGCCCGCGAGATTGAAGTCGGCGCTGTTGGAGACCGTGCTCACCTGTACCGAGTCGGCCATCACCACGATCTCGTCGGAGATGGTGATGTCACCGAGCACCAGGTCGAGCTCGAGGTTCTGGCCGAGGCCGACCTGCACGTTCTGCTGCAGCACCGGCTGGAAGCCGGAGAGCTGGGCCTCGATCTCGTACATCCCCGGCGGCAGCGAGGGGAAGCGGTAGACGCCCTGGGTATTGGTGATCGCCACCTGCCGGCCGCCGATCAGCGCCTCCGAGCGGGCGATGACGGTCACCCCGGGCAGCACCCCGCCCTGGGCGTCCACGACCGTGCCGCGCACGCTGCCCGAGGTCGTCCCCTGCGCCGCCGCCGGCAGCGCCTGCAGGGCAAGCCCGAGGGTCAGCACCACCACGAACGCGAATCTGCGATTCCTCATGGCACCTCTCCTTCCGATACTGAAATTTTTCATTCAGAATTAAACCAATATGAAACTCTTGCTATCATGAACTGAAGATAGGTCGGAGATCGGGCCGTGTCAACTCCCGCTCCGGAGTTGATAGGGTGGTGCGGGCGGGGACCGAGCGGGTCGACGCCCGAAGCTCCGGTTCGGAGGTCCGCCATGGCCGCGAAAAACTCGGAGGCCGGCTTCCGGGAGCTCGTCGTCCGCAAGGCCGCGAGCCTGCCCCGCCAGCAGCGTTCGATCGCCGACTACGTCCTCGAGCACCTGACGGCAATCCCCTTCCTCTCGATCCCCGAGCTCGCGCGGCGGGTCGGCGTGTCGGAGGCGACCATCGTCCGCTTCGCGCAGCGCCTCGGCTACCCGGGCTTCTCGGAGCTCAAGATGGAGCTGGTGGAGATCCTCCAGCAGCACCTCCACCAGGGCGCCGGGGAACCCCCCGAGACCGTGGCCCAGGATGTCCTCGCCGCGGTCGCCGAGCTCGAGAAGGCCAACATCACCCGCACCGTCGACGCCCTCGACCGGAAGCTGGTTTCGGAGGTGGCCGAGGCCGTCTTCCGGGCCGACGGGGTCTTCACCTTCGGCATGGGCGTCTCCGCCCACCTCGCCGAGCTCGCCGCCTACACCCTGCTCCAGGTCGGGGTGCGCGCCGCGAACCTGTCCACCCGCTTCTCCTCGCCGCGCGAGCAGCTGGTGGCGGTCACCCCGGGCGACGTGGTGGTCGTGTTCTCGCTGCCGCCCTACTCCCGGCAGGGCCTCGACGTGCTCGACGAGGCCGCCTCGCTGGGCGTGCCGACCGTCGCCGTCACCGACCGCGTCACCGCTCCGGCCGCGCGACTCGCCCGCTGGGTGCTGCCGGTCAAGAGCGACAACATGATGTTCACCAACGCCGTCGCCGCCGTCACCGTGCTGCTCAACGCGCTCGCCACCGAGATCGCCACCAGCCACCGCGGCGAAGCGATCGCCGCGCTGTCGCGGATCAACCGAGCCCTGGCCGAGGACGAGGATGTGCTGCCGCCGGGCTGAGGACCGAACCCTCGCCGGCAACCCGGAGCGGGTATCCTGCCGCCAGCGAAAGGACCGCCGATGACAGGAATCAGCACCGGCGTCAGGATGCCGCACGTTTTCACACTGCTCACCGCCGTGGTGTTCGTCTGCAGCCTGCTGACCTGGATCGTGCCCTCCGGGCACTTCGACCGCGAGACCCGGGTCGTCGGCGGCCACGAACGCAGCGTGGTGGTCCCCGGGACCTTCACCACCCTGCCCAAGCGGGTGACGGCGGCGGGGGTGGTGTTCGGCGACGAGGCGCCCGGCGAGGCGAGCCCGGTCAGCCTGGAGGGCTTTCTGAGCGCGATTCCGCGCGGCATGGTCGAGGCCGGCGACATCATCTTCTTCATCTTCATCATCGGCGGCGTGTTCGGGATTTTGCAGGAGACCGGCACCATCCCGGCCGTCCTCCACACCGTCCTCGAGCGGCTGCGCCACTCCTGGCGGCTGCTCACGATCGTCCTGATGTCGGCGATGGCGGTCGGCGGCTCCACCCTGGGCATGGGCGAGGAGTTCATCCCCCTGGTGCCCATCTTCCTGATCGTCGCCAAGGAGATCGGCTGCGACCGCATCTACGGCGTGGCGCTGGTGTACGTGGCGGGGGCGGTCGGTTTCGCCGCCGCCACCACCAACCCATTCACCGTCAACATCGCACAGGGCATCGCCGAGCTGCCCCTCAACAGCGCGCTCGGCTTCCGCCTCCTCTTCCTCGTCTGCTGCCTGGCGGTGACCCTGGTCTACATGCTGCGTTACGGCAGCGCGATCCGCAGGGACCCTTCCGCCTCGTTCATGGCCGACGACGACTTCGAGCTGCCGGCCGACTTCGCCGCGCCGCCCCGGTTGCGCCCGCGCCACATCGTGACCCTCGCCGCCTGCGTCGGGATCTTCGCCTTCATCCTCTACGCCGTACAGGCGATGGGATGGTGGCTCGTCGAGATGGCGGGCGGTTTCTTTCTCATGGGCCTGGTGGCCGCGGCCGTCTCCCGCCTTCCGCTCGCCCGGATCAGCAAGGCTGCCGTGCGCGGCATGGAGGAGATGACCGTCGCCGCGCTGGTGGTGGGCTTCGCACGCGGCATCACCGTGGTGCTCGAGCAGGGTCAGATCCTCGACACCCTGATCTTCTCGGCGGCCTCGGTGCTGCAGCACATCCCGCGTTATGCCGCCGCGGAGGGCATGCTGCTGTTCCAGACGGTCCTGAATTTCTTCATTCCCTCGGGATCCGGCCAGGCCGCGGTCACCATGCCGCTGATGGCGCCTCTCGCCGACGTGCTCGGCCTCACCCGGCAGACCGCGGTCTTCGCCTTTACGTGCGGCGACGGCTTCTCCAACACCGTGATCCCCACCTCGGGGATCCTGATGGCCTCGCTCGGGCTCGCCAAAGTGCCCTACGAGCGCTGGCTGCGATTCATGGGACCGCTCCTGCTGCAGCTCTTGGGCGTGGCCGCCGTCTTCATGGCGGTCGCGGTGGCGATCGATCTCTGATCCGGGCCCTCTTCGAACCCGTGATAGGCTTGTAATAAGGGCGTTTGCCCTGGCCAATCACGGTGTTTCGATGAGGTACAGGTTGATCCAGAACCGGGTGCGAGCATGAGTGCGCGACCCACCGGAGCCGCCGGGGGCGGACGCCTCGCGCGCCTGCAGAGCTTCGACGCCACCGACCTGCGGGCGGTGGCCAGACGCCGTCTCCAGCTCTGGGCCCTGACCCTCTTCCTGCTCGTCAGCACGGTGGTCATCCTCTCGCTCGCCCACCTCACCACGTGGCTCAGCTCGCGCCTCGCGGGCTCCGGGCTCCGGATCTACATCGCGGTGATCGTTCTCGTGGTGCTGTTCAGCATCTACACCATCCTCAAGGAGCTCGAGCTGCGTTCCCTGACCGAGCGTTTGGTCGACGAGCGCGTCCTCGCGGCGGCACTCGTCAGCAGCCTGCGCGAGGCCCATGTGCTCAGCGACAGCGGTGGCGACATCGGCTGCCGCCTCGACCTCCACCAGATGCTCGAGACCGTGCTCGACTGCGCGGTCGAGCTGCTCGCGGCCGACGGCGGCTCGATCATGCTGCTGCAGGACGGCAACGAGCTCCAGACCGTGTGCTCGGCGGGCCGCAGCGCGGCGCGCGGTGCCCGCGTCTCCTTCAGTCAGGGCATCGCGGGCCAGGTCGCGGCCTCCCGGGAGCCGATGCTGGTGCTCGGGGCCTTCGACTGGGAGCACTACCGCGACGAGAAGGATGCCCCGCGCCCGTCGAGCGCGCTCTGCGTCCCACTGCTCGCGAGCGATGACCTGATCGGGGTCCTCAACCTCAACGCGAAGGCGGAGCGGCCGTTCTCCGAGGGCCACCTGCGCGCGCTCGCCGCCTTCGGGGACCACGCCGGCGCGGCCATCGCCCGCGCGCGGCGCAACGACGAGCAGCGGCTGCGCTCCGACCAGGCGCGCCACCAGGCCATGCACGACCCGCTCACCGGCCTGCCGAACCGTGCCCTGTTCCTCGACCGGGTCGGCAACGCGATCGCCAGGCGGCGTCCCGAGGGCCGGGCGGTGGTGATCCTGCTGCTCGACCTCGACGACTTCAAGCGGGTCAACGACAGTCTCGGCCACTCGGCCGGCGACCAGGTGCTGATTGCGCTCGCCGAGCGCCTTCGCAAGAGCGTGCGCGCCGGCGACTCGGTCGCCCACCTCGGCGGCGACGAGTTCGGAATCCTGCTCGAGGCCACGGACGCCGCCGAAGCCACGGCGGCCGCCAACCGGATCCACGGCGACCTCACCAAGCCCTTCCCGATCGAGGGGCGCGAGGTGCGTTTCTCGGCCAGCGTCGGCATCGCCCTCGAGCACGCGGGCGACGTCCGCGCCGACGAGCTCATCCGGAACGCCGTCACCGCGCTGCACAGCGCCAAGGGTCGCGGCAAGGGCCAGGTCGCGGTCTTCGAGCAGTCGATGCACTCGAGCGCCCTCGACCGGCTCGACCTCGAGCACGACCTGCGCCACGCGCTCGAGGGCCAGGGCCTCGACGTCTACTTCCAGCCCCTGATGCAGATTCCCGAGCTCGAGGTGCACGGCTTCGAGGCGCTCGTCCGCTGGCACCACCCCACCAAGGGCCTGGTCTCGGCGATGAACTTCGTGCCCCTGGCCGAGGAGGCCGGGCTGCAGCCCCTCATCGACCGCATGGTGCTGCAGCGCACCTGCGCCAAGGTCGTCGAGCTCAACGCCGGGATCCTCGCCGGCCTGCCGGCGGCGGCCCACGTCAACCTCTCTCCGACCTCCCTCAACGAGCCCGATTTCGTCGCCAACCTCTCGGCCGACATCGCCGCCTCGGGCCTCGAGCCGAGCCAGCTGGTGCTCGAGATCACCGAGAGCGTCATCATGCACGACATGGAGCAGGCCGCGAGCAAGCTGCGCGCCGTCAAGTCCCTGGGCGTGCGCCTCGCCCTCGACGACTTCGGTACCGGCTACTCCTCGCTGAGCTACCTGCGCCGCTTCCCGGTCGACGTCGTCAAGATCGACCGCATGTTCGTCGACGAGATCGAGCAGGACGACGGCGCCGCCGCCCTCGTGCAGGCGATCCTGCGCCTCGGCAAGGGCCTCAGCTTCGAGGTCGTGGCCGAGGGCATCGAAACCGAAGCGCAGATGATGCGGCTGGTGGAGCTCGGCTGCGTCTACGGCCAGGGCTACTTCCTGGCCCGGCCCCTGTCGGGCACCGAGCTCTCCAAGTTTCTCAGCGGCATCCGCCGCGCCTCGTGATACTCTCAGTGTCGAGACAACCTCTCAGGGACTGAGATGCTGCGCTTCGTCCTCAACGACAGTCAGGTCGCAGTCGAGCGGTCCCCCGGGATGCCCGCGCTCGACTACCTGCGGCGCGACGCCGGCCTCACCGGGGTCAAGTACGCCTGCCGGGAGGGCGACTGCGGGTCCTGTGCGGTGCTCCTCGGGCGGCCGCTCGCCGACCGGGTGCACTACCAGGTCGTCACCTCCTGCCTGCTGCCCATGGGCGCGGTGGATCGTCGGCACGTTGTGACCATCGAGGGCCTCAACGGCCCCGCCCTGAGCCCGATCCAGGCCGCCTTCGTGGCGCGCGGCGCCTCGCAGTGCGGCTTCTGCACCCCCGGATTCGTGGTCTCGCTCGCCGGCCACCTGTTGGAGGCCGAGACGTGGAGCGCGCGGACGATGGTCGAGGCGGTGGCGGGAAACATCTGCCGTTGCACCGGCTACACCTCCATCGTGCGCGCCATCTCCGACCTCGTCGAGCACCTCGGACGCACCGTGGAACCGGCCGAGCCGCGGCTCCCGGCGCTCGTTCGAGAGGGGTTCGTGCCCGGGCACTTCCTGCGCGCCGGTCGGCTGCTCGCCGAGCTCGGCCCCTCCGATCCGCCGGATGCGATGCCGGAAGGCGCGCTCGTCGTCGCCGGCGGCACCGATCTCTACGTCCAGCGGCCGCTCGCGGCCGAGGACGGTCCGGTGGTCGTGCTCCGCGAGCCGGACGACCCGCCCATCAGACGTGACGGACCCTACGTCTACCTCGCGGCCGGCGCCACCGCCGAGGACATGAAGCGTTCGCCGATCCTCGCGGAGACCCCGGGCGGCATCGGCCGCGCCATGGAGCTCATGGGCTCGTGGCCGATCCGCAACCGGGCCACCATCGCCGGCAACCTGGTCAACGCCTCTCCGATCGGCGACATGACCATCATCCTCCTCGCCCTCGACGCGGAGCTCGGGTTGGAGCGCCCGGGCACGCGCCGCGTGCTGCCCCTCGCCGGGTTCTTCCTCGGCTACAAACAGCTCGACCTCCGACCCGGCGAGCGCGTCGAGTGGGTCCGCTTCACAGCGGACCGAGGGAGTGCGCGATTCAACTTCGAGAAGGTCAGCAAGCGCACCCACCTCGACATCGCGAGCGTCAACTCCGCGATCTCGATCGAGATGGACGGCGCCCGCATCGCGACGGCCCGCGTCTCGGCCGGCGGCGTGGCGCCGGTACCGGCGCGGCTGCCGCGCACCGAGGCCGTGCTCGCCGGGCGCGAGGCGGACGCCGCCACCGCGCGCGCCGCCGCCGCCGCCGCCCGCGCCGAGGTCGCGCCGATCAGCGACGTCCGCGGCTCGGCCGAGTACAAGCGCCTGCTCCTCGGACAGCTCGTGCTGGCCCACTTCAACGTGCTCTTCGGCCTCGAGGAGGGCCTGCTCGAGGAGGTCCCGGCGTGAGCCGCCACGAGGTCGGACCGCACGCCCGCGGTGAGTCGCTGTTCATCGCCGACCTGCCGGATCCTGCCGGCACCCTGCACGCCGCGGTCCTGTTCTCGCCGGTGGCGCACGGCCGGATTCTCCGCCTCGACACCAGCCCGGCCGCCGGGCTCGAGGGCGTGGCCTCGATCTTCACCGCGGCCGACATCCCGGGCGACAACCAGATCGGGGGCATCGTCCTCGACGAGCCCCTGCTCGCCGAGGGCTCGGTGCACTTCATCGGCCAGCCCATCGCGGTTGCGGTCGCGGACACCCCGCGCCGCGCGCGCGAGGCTGCCGCGGCCATCGTCCTCGAGATCCTCGAGCAGCCGGGCGTCTTCGACCCGCGCCAGGCGGCCGCCCTGGGCGAGCTCATCGTGCCCTCGCGCACCCTCGCCCGCGGCGACGTCGACGCCGCGTGGGCCGACTGCCACCTGGTGGTCAGCGGCCGCGCCGACTCCGGCGGGCAGGAGCACCTCTACCTCGAGACCCAGACCGCGCTCGCCGTGCCCCAGGGCGGCGACCGGCTGCGCATCCTCTCCTCCACCCAGGCGCCGACCGCGGTGCAGCGCATCGCGGCGAGGGTGCTCGGCCTGCCGATGCACGCCATCGAGGTCGACGTGGCCCGCCTCGGCGGCGCCTTCGGCGGCAAGGAGGACCAGGCGACGCCGTGGGCGGTGATCGCGGCCCTGGCCGCGCGGGCCCTCAAGCGCGCGGTCCGCATCGAGCTCAGCCGCGGCGAGGACATGCGCTGCACCGGCAAGCGGCACCCCTACTCCTCCGACTTCCGGCTCGGCCTCGCGGCCGACGGCGCGATCCTCGCCTACGAGGCCACCTACTATCAGAACGCCGGCGCCGCGGCCGACCTGTCGCCGGCGATCCTCGAGCGCAGCCTGTTCCACGCCACCGGCAGCTACTCCGTGCCCAACGTCCGCATCACCGCGCACAGCTGCCGCACCAACCTGCCCCCCTTCACCGCCTTCCGCGGCTTCGGCGCACCGCAGGCGATGTTCGTCATCGAGAGCGCCATCACCCGCGCCGCCGAGGCGATGGGCCTCGACCGCGCCGAGATCCAGCGCCGCAACCTGTTGGCGGAGGGCGATGTCTTCCCCTACGGCATGCGCGCCCAGCAGGGGCACGCGCGGCGCTCCTTCGCCGAGCTCGAGCAGCGCTTCGACGTGCCGCGCATGAAGCGCGAAGCGGCCGATTTCAACCGCTCGCACCACCTCCTCAAGCGCGGCGTGGCGACCATGCCGGTCTGCTTCGGGATCTCCTTCACCTCGACCTTCCTCAACCAGGCGGCGGCGCTGGTCCACGTCTACACCGACGGCAGCGTCAGCGTCTCCACCGCCGCGGTCGAGATGGGCCAGGGGGTGAACGCGAAGATCGCGGCGGTCGCGGCCCGCACCCTCGGTATCGATCCCGACCGCATCTCCATCGAGACCACCAACACCCTGCGGGTCGCCAACACCTCGCCCACCGCCGCCAGCTCGGGCGCCGACATGAACGGCCGCGCCGCCGAGCTCGCCTGCCGCGCGATCCTCGAGCGGCTGCGGACGGTGGCGGCGCAGCTTCTCGAGACCGGGCCGGATCGGGTGTCCGTTGCGGGGGACCGGGTGCTGGTGGACGGGCAGGCGGCCGACCTCGGCTGGGAGCGGTTGGTGTGGGAGGCCTACACCCGCCGTGTCAGCCTCTCGGCCCAGGCCCACTACGCCACCCCGAGAATTCACTACGACCGCGCGACCGAGCAGGGCGAGCCTTTCGCCTACCACGTGTACGGCGCGGCGTCGGTCGAGGTCACGGTGGACGGGCTGCGCGGAACCTACACCATCGACCGCGTGCGGGCCGTGCACGACGGGGGGCGCAGCCTCGACCCGCTGGTGGACCTGGGCCAGCTCGAAGGCGGCGTCGTGCAGGGCATCGGTTGGATGACCATGGAGGAGCTGCTCTTCGCGGACGGCCGCAACCTCTCCGACACCCTCTCGACCTACAAGATCCCGGACATCCTGGCGGTGCCCGAGATCGAGGGCCACTTCCTCGAGGACGCCGACAACCCGCACGCCGTCATGCACTCCAAGGCGATCGGCGAGCCGCCGTTCATGTACGGCATCGGCGCCTACTTCGCCCTGCTCGACGCCCTGAAGGCCTTCCGCCCCGACCGCGAAGCCTTCTACCACGCCCCCATGACGCCCGAGCGCGTGCTCATGTTCCTTCACGGCGACCGCACCGACGCCACGGTCGCTCAGGTCGACCGCGCGGACGCAGCATTCAAGGAGTGACGGTCCATCGTTCGAACGTTCGAACGACGCCTCGAGCTCCTCGGCTACAATCGCTTCGTGGACCATTTGCTGCACA
>CAZMED010000021.1:0-23906 GCA_964565045.1 uncultured Thermoanaerobaculia bacterium | reverse complement strand
CCCCCCCCTGAGAACGGGAGGCGGTTCAGGTGGATGCGGCGATCAGGGGCAGGTCCAGCGGCTGCGACGGCGACAGCGGCGGAGGGCAGGGTCAGCAGCAGTGGCCGGGGCAGCTCCACGAACCGGCGGCCGGGGCCGCGGGAAGATGTCGCGGTTGCGGCATGCCACCTCCGGATCGACCATGACCCGACTCCGTCGCCTTGCGAGGTGTCAACGCAAACCGTCGCAACCACGAAGGCACCAAGACACCAAGAAAAACACCAAGGATTCTCTTTGTGAGCATCTTCGTGCCTTGGTGTCTTTGTGGTTCACCGGTGGGTGGGCGGAAAATCCGAAATCCGAAATCCTAAATCCGAAATCCCCAATCGACGCGGTTGCCGCCATTCGACAACGCTTCCTTCTTGACAGATCGTCGCTCGGGTACTATGGTAGCGAATATGCTACATTTGTAGCACAAAGACCCGAAGGAGAGCCCGCGTGACGATGAACTTCAAGGCGCTGCCGCAGCTGAGCCCGGCCGAGCTCGAGCTGATGAAGGTCCTTTGGGACGCCGACGGCCTGAGCGCGCGCGAGGTGCACGAGCGGCTCGCCGAGCAGCTCGGGTGGGCCTACTCGACGACCCGGACGACGCTCGAGCGGATGGTCCGCAAGGGCCTGGTGAGCAAGAGCTCGTTCCACGGCCTCCACCTCTACACCGCGGCGGTGTCGCGCGCGGCCGGTCTCGCCCGGCTGGTGCGGGACTTCGCGCGCCAGGTTGTGGAGACCTCGCACGCACCGGTGGTTTCGCTCTTCGCCGACAGCGGCACGCTCGACGAACGCGAGATCGAGGAGCTCAGCCGGCTCCTCGATCAGGCCGACGAAACGGAGGATTAGGTGGCGGCCGCGGTGCTCGAGCTGCTGGCCGCCGTCACGAAGCTGCTGCTCGTGAACAGCCTGTGCGCGGCCCTCGTCTTCGCGGTGGTCCTCGCGCTGAGCCGCGTCCTCAGGCGTTGCGGACCGACGCTGCACCTCGCCCTGTGGAGCCTGGTCTTCGTCCGCCTGCTGCTGCCCCCGGGGCTCTCCCATCCCCTCGGCCTCGGGGCCGTCGCCGATCGACTGCTGGGTCAGGGCGCGGGAGCGACGCCGGTCCATGCGGCGAGCGGCGCCGTCGCGGAGGCGTGGGCCTCCGCCGTGGCCGGAACCGCGGCGGCTCCGGCCGCAGCCGGGAAGGAGCCGTGGGCCTCGGCGCTGGGCGCGGCCTGGGCGGTGGGATTCGCGCTCGTCGCCGCTGCCTACGCCCGCCGCCGACGCGCGGTGCGGCGGTTGCTGGCGGGCGCGAGCCCGTTCGGCGACCCGGTGGTGCTCTCCCTGACCGAGAGCTGGCGGGCGAGGCTCAATGTGCGCCGGCCGGTGCGCGTCGTGACCTCGGACGACGATCTCGCCCCGTTCACCGACGGCATTCTCAGGCCGCAGATCTATCTGCCCCGGGCGGTCGCCGCCGACCGACGGCGGCTGGAGCCGGTGATCGCCCACGAGATGGCGCACGTGGCGCGGCTCGACGCCCTCTGGCTCGGCGTTCAGAACCTGGTGCAGCTGCTCTACTTCTTCCACCCGCTGGTGTGGATCAGCGGCGCCAGGCTCACTTTCGAGCGCGAACGGCTGTGCGACGCCACGGTACTGTCCGCCGGCCACTTCGCTCCCCGCGTCTACGCGGACAGCCTCGTCGGCGTGCTGCGGCTTGCGCTGCCGAGCGCGGGGGCACTTCCAATGACCGAACCCTCGAGGAGGATTGCCATGCGCCTCGCCCACGTTCTCGATTCTGACCGCCGCCGGCCGCGATTCGCCGCGGCCCTTGCCGTGGCCGCAGGGCTCGGTTTCTTCGTGCTCCCGCTCGCCGGCGGAGGTGCCGCCCTGCCCGCCCATGATCCGGTTCCAACCGCCGAGGCCGAGCAACGAAATGCAGAGGGCCCGACCGCGCACCTCGACATTCCGGTGCCGGGCGGACGCGTCACCTGGGGTTGGGGCCCGGGCCGCGACCCCTTCAACGGTACCGAGGTCTTCCACCGTGGCGTCGACGTCGCCGCCGCCTCCGGAACGCCGGTGCTGGCGCCCGCGGACGGCACCGTGAGGGTGGCAGCCGAGAGCTACGACCCGTCGCCGGCCTCGGGCACGGTCATCATCATCGACCACGGGGACGGCCTCACCACCTTCTACTCCCACCTCGGGACCCTCGAGGTCCGCGAGGGCCAGCGGGTCGCGCGGGGCGACCTCATCGCCGGCGTCGGCTCGACGGGGAGGTCGACCGGCCCGCACGTCCACTTCGAGGTGCTTCGCGACGGCGAACGGGTGGACCCTGCGGACTACGTCGGCGAGTGGCGCAAGTAGCCCCACCCTTGCTCCCTCCCGACCCCGTGCGTTGGTCGGGGGGAAGATCGTCAGCCCGCGGCCGGTGCGAGCCGCTGCCACACGCGATCGATGCGGGCGAAGACCGCCGCCCACGTGAAATCCGCGAGCCCATCCGGGGGTTCGCGCAGCGGGGGGGCGTCGAGCGCGGACTCGATCGCGGCCAGCAGACGCTCGCGAAAAGCGGGCAGCCCTTCAGGAGAGGGCCGGTCGACCTCCACCATCCGCGGCAGCTCGACCGTGGTCAGGGCGGAGCCGAGACGAGGCCTCAGGTCCTCGGCGATCGCCGGCAGAGCGGTGGCCACCACCCGGCAGCCGCAGGCCAGCGCTTCCACCAACACCAGTGGAAGGCCCTCGTAGAACGATGGCAGGACAAAAACCGTGGAGCGGCGGGCGAGCTCGGCCAGCGCGTCCTGGGCGACCTGGCCGTGCGGCACGACGCCGGGCCTCATGCCCTCGATCCGGGCACGGATGGCATCGGCTTCGGGACCGGAACCACTGCCGGCGACGTGCAGCCGCAGGCCGGGGCGCCGGGCCGTGATCCTCTCGAAGACGTCCAGCAGCTGCGGCAGGCCCTTGGCCGCGCTCAGCTTGCCGGCGTAAAGCAGGGCCGGCGCGCGATCGGGCGAACGCCCGCGGGCGTGAAAGACCTCGTCCCGGTAACCTGCGCCGACGATGGCGATCTTCGCCTGGTCGATTCCCAGGCGCTCGCGCAGCAGCCGCGAATGGTCGCGGTGGAGCACCAGGAAGGCGTCGTTTCGGGCGACCCCGTTCCGAACCCCGTCCTCAAGGTGCGGGCAGAGGGCCATCTGGCGGAGGCCGGTGGCGTGGCAGTGGGTGGCGACGGGGATCTGGGGAGCGACGTCCTTGAGCATCGCCGACACCAGCCACACGTGGTGCGAGTGAACGAGGTGCGGCTCGAAGGCGGCGACGAGCGGCCGGAGGTGCGCGGTCCAGGCCTCGCGGTAGAGCGCCAGCCGCTCGGGTCCGAGATCCGTGAACCGGCTGCTCGAGTAGGGCATGACGTCGCTCATCCCGGGCAGGTCGAAGTCGAGCGGCGGCTTGCCGAAGAGCAGGGGGTGGACGCAGTGCGCGGGCAACCCCCCGACCGGGGGTGTCGGATCGTCGGCGGGCGTCGCCACCACGACCCGCTGCTCGTGGCCGGCTGCGGCCGCGCAGCGGACCACGGCGTCCAGGGTGACGCCGCTGCCGGTGAGCGAGGGCCGCTGCGAGAGCACGTGGAGGATGCGCACCGAAGCATCCTAGCGGGGAACCGGCAGCCGGCAACC
Source organism: uncultured Thermoanaerobaculia bacterium (assembly GCA_964565045.1). Lineage (GTDB taxonomy): Bacteria > Acidobacteriota > Thermoanaerobaculia > Thermoanaerobaculales > Sulfomarinibacteraceae > Sulfomarinibacter. The sequence goes on along the minus strand of CAZMED010000021.1, from coordinate 20,235 downwards.
AGGAACCAGGAATGAGGCATTGGGAATTAGGAATGAGGAATCGGGAATTCGGAATGCCCGCCCGTCCCCCCATCTCGCGTCTCGTGCCCTGCAGGTTGGCTGGATGCTTCCCGCTTCCTGGCGCCGCACCTCGCGTCACGCATCTCGCATCTCGCATCTCGAAATCCGCGACCTTTCCCGAAATGGGATCGGCCCCGCGGGGGTTGCTCCTGGGGGAGTGACGATGGAACACACGAAGGACGAGCTGCTCGGGTTCTGGTTCGGCAACGATCTCGATGATGCGGCGGTCGCACGCGCCAAGGCGGGGCTGTGGTGGGGGCACGACCCGGCGATGGACCAGCTTCTCCAGGAGCGCTTCGGCGCGGCCATCTCGGCGGCGGCGGCCGGAGTGCTCGACCACTGGACGGGCTCGCCGCGCGGCCGGCTGGCGCTGGTCCTCCTGCTCGACCAACTGCCGCGCGCCGTGTACCGCGGGACGCCGGCCGCCTTCGCGACCGATGCGAAGGCCCTCGCCGTGGCCTCCAGGGGCCTCGCCTCAGGCGCCGATCGCCTGCTGCGGCCGGTCGAGCGCGTCTTCCTCTACCTACCCTTCGAGCACTCGGAGCGGATCGAGGACCAGGAGCGCAGCGTCGAGCTGTTCCGGGGCCTGCTCGAGTCGGTTCCGGAGTCCGCGCGCGAGCCCTTCCAGATGTTTCTCGATTACGCGCTCAGACACCGCGACGTCATCGCCCGCTTCGGCCGCTTCCCGCACCGCAACCCGATCCTCGACCGGGCGTCGACCGAGCTGGAGCTCGAGTTCCTCGAGGAACCGGGGGCGTCGTTCTGAGGACCATCGGGCGGTTCGGTTTCGCCGGGCGCGGGGTCTATACTGTGGCGGTGAAGGCGACCAGGGCGACCCCCGAGATCTGCGGGCTGTGCGGCGGCACCGGTTGGGTCCTGACCGAGCGCGACGGCGTCGAGCTGGTGCGGCGCTGCGGCTGCTCCGAGGCGCTGGCCCGGGACCGCCTGCTGGAGGGCGCCGGCATTCCGGCCCGCTACCGCCACTGCACACTCGACAGCTTCGAGCTCTGGAACCCGGACGATCCGACCCTTGCCAAGGCGAGGCGCGAGGTCCAGAGCTTCGTCGACCTCTACCCGGCTGCCGACAAGGGGCTGCTGATCATGGGCCCGGTGGGTACCGGCAAGACCCACCTCGCGGTGGCGGCGCTGCAGCAGATCATGCGCGAGAAGACGCCGCCGGTGCGTGGCCGGTTCGCCGACTTCACCTCGCTGGTCCTGGAGATCCAGATGACCTTCGACGGCTCGGGCTCGAGCCGCGCGATCCTCGAGCCGCTGATCGAGGCCGAGCTGCTGGTGCTCGACGAGCTGGGCGCGGGCAAGACCACCCAGTGGGTCATGGATCTGCTGTACTACCTCGTCAACACCCGCTACCTCCAGGGCAAGGTCACCGTCTTCACCACCAACTTCTCGGACTTCCCGAAGGGCGCCGAGGAGTCGCTCGCCGACCGCGTGTCGCAGCGCATCCGCTCGCGGCTGCACGAGATGTGCCGCCGCCTCGAGCTGCGGGGCCATGACTACCGGGCCGCGCGCCTTGCCTCCCACGAGGGGGGCCTGAAGCTGTGAGGCGCGGGCTCGCGGTCCTTCTCGTTGCCGCCGCCGCGGGCTGCACCGCCGCCCCGCCGCCGGTGACCCGACCGCCGCGCCCGACGCCGGCGCCGCCGCCCGCGCCGTCTCCCACCGCAGTGCCCGCGCCCACACCGGTGCCTCCCGTGGCGGCCCCGGCCTCGATGCCGGTCAGCGACCTCGAGCCACCGCTGGTGCGCGTGCTGCTCGAGCGTTCCTCGTCGAGCGTCGAGCTGCCGCAACCCGGACGCGCCTATCGGGTCACCACCCATCGCGGCGCCGGCTGGCTGTGGGGGCCCCTCACCCTGCGGGCGGGCGCGTCGGGTCCGCGCTGGTGGCAGGTGGGGGCGTGGGCGGACCCGGCCGCTGCGGCGGCGGCGGTCTCGAGGCTCGAGGCGGGCCTCGGCCCCGCGGTCGTGGTGGACCGCGAACGAACCCCGGAAGGTCTGACGCGGGTGCGGGTGGGGTGGCCTTCGGGCGAGCCCGGTGACCCGTCCGCCGCGGTGGCGGCGCTGGGGTTCGCCTCGGCGTTCCCGGTTGTCGGCGCGGGCGAGCTGCGGATCGTGGGGACCGACGGCGGTACGGTCACGAGCGCGGAGGAGGTTCTTCTCGAGCCGGCCGGCGACTGGCCGGTGGCCGTCGGCGGCCGGCGCTACCGGGGCCGGCTGCGGGTGCGGTCGGTGGGCTCCGAGGTCCTGGTCATCAACGAGCTCAACCTGGAGAGCTACCTGCAGGGCGTGGTGCCGGTGGAGATGGGTCCGGCGCAGTTTCCGGAGCTCGCCGCGCTCAAGGCGCAGGCCGTCGCCGCCCGCACCTACACCGTCGCGCACCTCGGTGACCACGCCGACGAGGGCTGGGACCTCTGCGACACGCCGGCCTGCCAGGCCTACTGGGGCACCGCCGCCGAGCACCCGCTGTCCAACCGTGCCGTCCGCGAAACCGCAGGTCTGATCGCGGTCTTCGCCGGTCGACCCATCGACGCCATGTACAGCTCGACCTGCGGCGGCCACACCGAGGACGCCGCGCTGCTCTTTCCGGACCGCGCGCAGTCCTACCTGCGCGGGGTCCCTTGCGCGTGGGAGCGTCCGATCGCACTCGCGGGCCGCACGTCCGACGGCGAGTGGGTGTCGGCGACCGAGTTCGCGGCGGCGGTGACGGCCGATGTGCTCGGGCTCGAGGAGCACGCACCGCCCGCAGTCATTCTCGAGCGGGTGCGTTCCCAGGTCGGCCGCGCGCCGGCTCCTTTCGCGGCGCCTGCCGACCCGGACGCCCTGGCGGCGGCGCTACTCGAGGCGGTGGGCATCGATCCGCCCCCCGGGATCGCGCCGCCCCCCCCCGGGCTCGGGCGCCTGCTCTTCCTCGCCGATCTCTTCAAGGTGCCGCTCGACCCTCCGGTGGAGGGCGCCTCGGGCCTGTGGCCGGCGGCGGCGGCGCTCGCCGCCCTCGAGCTCGCCGGCGAGGTGGTGCGAGATAGCGGCGAGGCGGTGCCGCGCCCGAACGGCGCCGGCATCTTTCCGCGCCGCGCCGATCACGGCGAGGACCTGCCGACGCCGCTGCCGCTGTGGGAGCGCTGGGCCGGGGGATGGCGGCGCCGTGCGGCCCTCGAGGTGCTGCCGGGGACGGTCCTCGAGCGGCTGCGGGCCGGCGACCGCGTCGTGGGCCTGGTGGTGCAGCGCTCCGGCGGCGACGGTGAGGCCGACCGGCGCTCGGCCTGGCGCGAATGGGTGCGGGAGCGGAGCTGGCCGGAGCTCGAGCGGATGCTCGGCCTGCCCGGTCTCGAGCGCTTGACCGTGACCGCCCGGTCGCCGTCCGGAAGGGTCATCGGTCTGAGCGCCGTCGCCCGCGACGGGTCGACCCGGCAGTGGAGCGGTTTCGCGGTGCGGCAGGCGCTGGAGCTGCCGGAGACCCTGTTCAGCCTGCACCTGCGAACTTCGGCCGACGGTGAACGGGTGGTGCGCTTCCTCGGCCGGGGCTGGGGGCACGGGGTCGGGCTGTGCCAGCATGGGGCCTACGGCCTGGCGCGCGCCGGTATGAGCTTCGAGAGGATCCTCGGGCACTATTACACTGGCGTCGAGGTGGTCCGGTGGCAGCCGCCGCCGGTCGCCGGCGACTGACGGCACCGGAACCAACGGAGGGGCAGCCGTGGACTTCAGTTTGAACCAGGAGCAGCAGGCGATTCGAGACATGGTGCGCGACTTCGCGCGCAACGAGATCACCCCGCACGCGCCGCAGTGGGACGAGGAGCAGCACTTCCCGCGCGAGCTCTTCACCAAGCTCGGCGAGCTCGGCCTGCTGGGGATCGTCATCCCCGAGAGCTACGGCGGGGCCGGCCTGGGCTACGAGAGCTACGTGGCCATCCTCGAGGAGATCGGCGCCGCGGACGGCTCGGTGGGGCTCTCGGTGGCGGCTCACAACTCGCTGTGCACGAACCACCTCTACCTCTACGGCTCGGAGGAGCTCAAACGCGAGTTCCTGCCCAGGCTGGCCGGCGGCGAGTGGGTCGGCGCCTGGGGCCTGACCGAACCGCAGGCCGGGTCCGACGCCGGCGGGACCCGCACCACCGCGGTTCGGGACGGCGACGAGTGGGTCATCAACGGCTCCAAGAACTTCATCACCCACGCCACCGTCGGCGACGCGGCGGTGCTGGTGGCGCGGACCTCCAAGGAGGGCGGACACCACGGTATCTCGGCCTTCTTCGTGCCCTTCGACATCCCGGGTGTGACGCCCGGCAAGAAGGAGAACAAGCTCGGGATGCGCGCCTGCGACACGTCGTCGCTGATCCTCGAGGACTGTCGGGTGCCGGTCACCTACCTTCTCGGTGCCGAGGGGGAGGGGTTCATCCAGGCCATGCAGGTGCTCGACGGCGGCCGCATCTCGATCGCCGCCCTGTCGGTGGGCATCGCGCGCGGCGCCCTCGAGGCGGCCCTCCGCTACGCCACCGAAAGGGAGCAGTTCGGCAAGCCGATCGCCTCGTTCCAGCTCACCCGCGCCAAGCTCGCCGACATGGCGACCTCGATCGACGCGGCGCGGCTGCTCACCCAGCGCTCGGCCGCACTGAAGGACGCGGGGGCCCACACCACCCGCGAGTCGGCCATGGCCAAGGTCTACGCCTCCGAGGTCGCGGTGGCGGTGGCCGAGGAGGCGGTGCAGATTCACGGCGGCTACGGCTACACGAAGGACTACCCGGTGGAGCGCGCGTGGCGGGACGCCAAGCTGTGCACCATCGGCGAGGGGACGTCCGAGATCCAGCGCATGGTGATCGCGCGCGAGCTCCTGAAGGCGTTGGAGGTGCACTGATGGGCGAGCGTCCCGTCCTCGACCACATCGGCATCGCGGTCGAATCCCTCAGCGAGGGCCGGCGCTTCTACGAGGCACTCGGGCTCGAGGTCGGGGGTGTGGAGGAGGTCACGGAGCAGGCCGTCCGGGTCGCGTTCCTGGAGGTGGGTGACAGCCGGCTCGAGCTCCTGGAGCCGACCACCGACAGCTCGCCGATCGCCCGCCACCTCGCCCGCCGCGGGCCCGGGCTCCACCATTTCTGTCTGCGGGTGCCCGACATCCGGGCGGCGATGGCGCAGCTCGCCGGCAGCGGCTACCAGCTCCTGTCCGACGAGCCGCAGCGCGGCGCCCACGGCTGTCTCGTCTGCTTCGTCCACCCGCGCTCGGCCGGCGGGGTGCTGATCGAGCTCTCGCAACCCGCCGACGGCACGGAGGGCTGAGTGGGCGCGACCGCGAGCGGCCTGGGCGAGGGCTCCCTGGTGGTCCTGCACTGCGGTGCGCCGCGCGAGAAGATGTGGGGCGTCATGGTGCGCCTCGACGGCGCGGGGGTGGTGCTGCGCGGCCTCGACCTCGAGTCGGTCGAGGACTGGCTGCGCCAGGAGAAAGCGGGCACCGACCAGCTGATCGCGCCGACCACCTTCTTCGTGCCCATGCAGCGGGTGCAGCGCATCGACCTCGACGAGAGCACGGCCGTGGTCGCCGGCTACGGAGATCGCTTCGAAGCGGCCTGCGGACGCAGCGCGAAGGAGGCCCTGCTGGGGCCCAGCGGACCGGCTGCGTGAGCGCCCCCCGCGCTCTGGCAGCGAGCCTCCTGGCGGCGGTGTGCGCCGTTCCTGCGGCCATCCTCGCCCAGTACGAGGGACAGGTCGACGTCAATGCCATCGTCGTGCCGGTGACGGTCCGCAACCAGGCGGGCCGGGTCGTGACCGGGGTCTCGCCCAATCGATTCAACCTGCGGATCGACGGCATGGCGGTGCCGATCCAGGACCTCGATCTCGAGAGCGACCTGCCGATCAGCCTGTGCTTCATTCTCGACACCTCGGGCTCCATGGCGGGCCGCAAGATGGAGGGCAGCCGGCAGCTCATCACCGCCTTCTTGAGCCACCGTCGGCAGGAGGACCAGCTCGCGCTGTGGACGTTCGGCAACGACCGGGTCATGGAACGCTTCCCGTTCGGCATGGGCTGGTACCTGCTGCCGCGGGTCCTCGAGACGCTCAAGCCGTGGAGCACGACGGCGCTGTACGACATGGTGCTGCGGGTTCCGGACGCCATCGAGAAGGCGAGCCACCACCGCCGCGCGGCGATCCTGCTCACCGACGGCGTCGACAACGCCTCCGAGATCGGCCCCGAGGAGGCCACAGCGGTGGCGCGGCGCCTCGACACGCCGATCTACGTGCTCGGCGTCGAGCCGCCGCCAACCCTCGACGACGCCTCCGGTCCGTCGTACGAGGAGATCCTGACGCTGATCGCCGACGCTTCGGGTGGTTTCTACCGGCGCATCCCCGAGGCCGAGGCGATGCCGGGGGTGGTCGACGAGATGCTCTTCGAGCTGTCCTCGCGCTACATCCTCAGCTTCGTGACCTCGGGGGTCGGCATCAGCAAGTGGCGCGAGATCGAGGTCACCGTCGACGGCTACGAGGCGAGCACGCGCTCGGGTTACATCGGCACGCTGCCGTGACGCCCCGGCCCCGCGTCAGCACCGACACCGTCTTCCGGGTCGGGAATCGACGATCGGAGCTCGAGGCCGGCCGTCTCCGCGAGACGTTTGTACTACAATGATTTCCAGAGGCGAACGACACTTTGATTCGACTCAACGACGACAAGGTTGGTGGAGGTACTCATGCGTAAGGCTCTGCTCGTGCTCGGAATCTGCATTCTGGCGGCTCCCGCCTGGGCCGGCGGCGGCTTCAGTCTCTTCGGCAGCTACGCCCAGGTGAGCGAGGACGCCGAGGCCCTCGGCGCCGGCGTGCGGCTCACGATCGGCGGCGAGCGCTGGGTCGGCGACCTCACCTGGACCTGGTACCCGACCGAGGACGGCGTGGAGACGATCCCCGGCTTCGAGGACAGACTGCAGGTGGTTCCGACCGACCTGGGCTTCCGGTACATGTTCAACTCCTCGGGCTCGATGGCCCCGTACATCGGCGGCGGCGGCACGTTTTTCTACACCAACCTCAACGACGGCGACATCGACAAGGCCTTCGGCGCGTACGGCCTGCTGGGGTTCAACCTCGGGCAGGGACCGGCCAGGTTCTTCGCCGAGGCGATCTACCGCTACGGGCGCAGCGACGTCACCTACCGCCGCGGCGGCCAGGAGTTCACGGGGCGGATGGACGTGGGCGGCTTCGGGCTCAACGCGGGCGTGATCCTGAGCTTCTGATTCAGTCCTCGTCGACGACCACGACCGCGGTCCCGTAGGCGAGCAGCTCCGAGGCGCCCTGCATGAGCTCGGAGGTGGCGAAACGGGTCATGATGACCGCGTTTCCGCCCAGCTCCGCAGCCTCCTCCACCATCCGGTCGAGCGCCTGCTCGCGGGACTCGGCCATCATTTTCGTGTACTCGGAGATCTCGCCGCCCACGAGGTTGCGCAGCACGGCCATGAGATCGCGCCCCACGTGGCGGGCGCGGATGGTGTTGCCGCGCACCAGGCCGAGGGTGCGGACAATGCGCTTGCCGACGATGCGGTTGTCGGTGACGACGATCATTTCTGCACCTCCCGGTAGGGGTCGGTCCTCGCCGACGTGATGCGGTCGAGGAGCACCGAGGTGAACAGCAGGGCCAGGGCGCTGATGCCGCCGAAGACCAGCAGCCTCTCGAGCAGCTCGTCCGTCGACTGCCACAGGTGCCAGAGCCCGAAGACCGAAACCGCGGCCAGCCACACGCCGGCGAGCGTCCAGCCGGTCCCGCGGGTCAGCAGGCTGAGTCCGCTGCGGGGACGCTCGTCCCACTGGTCGTCGTCCGGCTTCGCGAACTCGGTCGACATCGTCGCCTCCCGCATCGTCCGCAGGTCTTCGAGCAGGGCGCGGCAGGCAGTGCACTCCTCGAGATGAAGGCGCACCTTCTGCGCCGCAGCCTGGGTCAGCTCGCCGTCGAGGTGGCCCGAGATCAGCGTCTCGTCGAACGCACGGGGGCAGCTGAGGGTCATGTCACACCTCCCCGGTGCGGCGCTGCCGTTGCCGCACCAAATCGTGGAGCTGCCGGCGGGCCCGGTGGAGGCGCGACATGACCGTGCCCTTGGGGATCTTCAGCGCGGCGGCGATCTCGGCGTAGGGCATGTCCTGGTAGTCGCGCATCACCAGCACCTCGCGGTGTCCCGGGGCCAGCTCCTGCAGGCACTGCCAGACCAGGGCCTGCAGCTGGCGCCTGGTCGCGAGTGCTTCGGGGTCCGGGCCCTGGTCCCGGGGCTCGAACCGCAGCACCCCTTCGTCCGGCTCCAGCGACTCGGTACGTCGGACCCGCAGCCGGCGGCCGCGGTCGCGGACCAGGTTGCGGACGATCCGCAGGAGCCATGGGCGAACCGGGCGTGCGGGATCGAACCGGGCCAGCGACCGGAAGAACCGCACCATCGCGTCCTGGGCGACGTCGAGGGCGTCGTCCGGGTTGCCGAGCAGCTGCAGCGCGAAGACATAGGCCTGCTGGCGGCAGCTCCGCGCGAGCGCATCCAGCGCCGCTTCCTCGCCGCTTTGCGCGAGGACCACCACCTGCGCCTCGGACGGCGACGGCGCCGCCGCCGCGACGGGTACGGTCCGCGGGCCGGTCATGGCAATGCTCACTCCCATCCGTACGCACCCGGCCCCGTCCTATTCCCGCCCCGGGGCGGCTGCGCTCCGTCGGGCCGGGTGGCGGCGGAGCGGGCGCCCGCCGATGTCAGAGCAGCGCTGCGAGCGCCGCCTCGTAGTCGGGCTCGGTGGTGATCTCGTCCACCAGCTGGGTGTAGCGCACGACGTCATTCTCGTCGATCACGACCACCGCGCGGGCGCAGATGCCCGCGAGCGGTCCGTCGACCAGCAGCACGCCGTAGTCGCGGGCAAAGCTGCGGTCGCGCATCATCGAAAGCGGCACCACGTTGTCGAGGCCCTCGGTGGTGCAGAACCGCCCCTGCGCGAACGGAAGGTCGGCCGAGATCACCAGCACCACCGTGTTGTCGAGCGCTGCCGCCGCCTGGTTGAAGTACCTCGCCGAGGCTGCGCACACGGCGGTGTCGAGGCTGGGAACGATGTTGAGCACCTTGCGCCTGCCGGCGAAGGCCTCGAGGCCGAGGTCCGCGAGATCGCCTCCCGTGAGCCGGAAGGCGGGCGCCGGGGCGCCGACGGTGGGCAGCTCGCCGTTGGTGGTGACGGTGTTTCCCTTGAGATGTGTGGTTGCCATGACGTTTCCTTTCGTTCAGCTGTTCCAGCGATCTTCGATGAGCCGGGCGATCCGTTCGTAGCCTTCGGCGTCGACCGCGTCGAAATGGGCCGCGCGGTGCGAGTCGACGTCGAGCACGCCGATGACCGCCCCGGAGGCGTCGTGGATCGGGACCACGACCTCGGAGCGGCTCCGCTCGTCGCAGGGAATGTGGCCTGGGAAGGCGTGCACGTCGTCGACGACCTGAGTGGCATCGTTGTCGATCGCGGCCCAGCACACCCCCACGTGGCGCTCGAGCACCTGGCAGGCCACCGGGCCCTGGTAGGCATCCACCACCAGCTCGCCGCCCTTGAGAAAGTAGAAGCCCGTCCACGACACGCCGGGCACCTTGTGGTGGAGCAGGGCGGCGGCGGTGGCGCAGTGCGCCGTGCGGTCGTCGCACTTCGAAAGCAGCTCCGCAAGCTGCTCCGCAATCCGCCGATACCGTTCCAGCCGTTTCTGGTCAGACATCGCACTCCTCATGGTTTAGGAATGAGGAATTAGGAATGAGGAATTCCCGACCGACCTCCCGGAGAACGGTGGGGGCGATCGGGTGGCATGCCTCATTCATAATTCCTCATTCCTCATTCCTCATTCCTCACATCTCCTCCGGCACCGGGATGCCCAGCAGCTCCTGCAGGATGATCTCCATCTCGTCGGCGAAGACCGTGAAGACCCCGCGCCGCAGGCGCCGGGTGGCGGCGTCCTCCTCCGGCACCACCGGGTGGCCGTGGTAGAGCCGGTGGAAGAGCTGGGCCAGCTCGTGGGCGTGCTGGGCGAGGAGCGAGAACTCGAGGGTGGCGACCGCCTGCGCCACGATCTCGCGACGCCGTGCGCACTGCAGCACCAGCTCCCAGAGCCCGTCCTCGAGCTCGACCCCGTCCAGCTCCGCCGCTTCCGCCGGGCTCAGGCGTCCCTCACCGCGCCGCTCGGCGAGCTTGGCGAAGATCTTCCGCGCCCGCACCGCCGAGTACTGGAGATAGGGTCCGGTGTCGCCCTCGAAAGCGAGGGCCTCGTCGAAGTCGAAGGCCAGCACCCGGTTGCGGGACTGGCGGGCCATCAGGTAGCGCAGGGCGCCGACCGCGATCGCCCGCGCCCGGCCGGCGACGTCGGCGGGCGCGCCGCCGCCGGCGAGCCGGCTGACGACCGCGTCCTCGGCGGCGCTTTCGAGCACGTCGAGGAACTCGTCGGCCTTGACGCCGATCCCGCGCCGCCCCGACATCTCCACGTAGGGCCTGGCCATCTCCGCAGCGTCGAGGCCGAAGGAGGTCCCGGTGCGCTCCTCGATGACCCGCACCGCAGCAGGCGTCAGGGCGACCATCTCGTACGCGAAGTGGACCGAGGCATCGGCGGCCTCGGGGTGGCCGAGCACCCGCACCGCCTCGCGGACGACCTTCTGCGGGTACGACTGGCGGACGTCGATGACGTTGAAGACCCGGTCGGCGCTGCCGAAGATCCGGCCGGAAACCGCGGCGCCGCGATCGGGTGTGGTGCGGACCAGCACCTCGCTGCCGCCGCCGTAGCGCACCGGCTCGGCGGGCGCCGTACGCTCCCAGGCGGCGAAGGCCCGGTATCCGAAGTCGTGGCGGCTGCCGTCGGCGTCGTGCAGAAGACCGAGCTTCCAGAGCTGATAGGCGATGTCCTTGGCGGTGTACGTGATGGTGCCGTTGGACCGCACCAGGATCTTGTCCGGGTCGTCCATGTCCGCGAACTCGGGGCTGGCGGCGAGCGACATGACCCAGCAGCCGGCGTTCTTGCCCTCCGCCTCGAGGCGGACGGCGCCGCTCGCCCGCAGGAGCTCGAACGCACGGTCCCAGAAGCCGAGTGCGAGGATATCCGACTCGTGCGGCAGGAGGTCGTAGGGCACACCGAGGCGGGCCATGGTGGCGAGGTGGCAGCGCACGTTGCCCTCGGCGACCGCCGCCGCGATCCGGGCCACCGCACCGCCATGGAAGGGCTCGCCGCCGATCACCGAGGCGCGCAGCAGCTGCAGCGCCTCCTCGAGATCGAGCCCGCCGGCGCCCGCCTCGATGTGGTGCAGGACCTCGGCGCGGTGGGTCGCGAACGTCGGATCGTCGGCATACCGGTTGGTGACCCGGGGGTAGATGTCCCAGCACAGGTCGTCGAAATCGGAGGTGGAGGCGGGCGGTACCTCGGCGATCGGCGTCCGCTCCATGACCCGCTCCACGAGCTCGTCGCGGCGGCAGGGCTCGACGCCCAGGCTCTCGGCGAGCTCGGTCTCGGGCAGGAACAGCAGCCCGACCACGACGTCGGCCACCTGGACGCCGGTGTCGTCGATGTAGTTCTGGACCTCGACCTCGGACCCGAGGTGCCGCAGACAGCGGACCAGCACGTCGCCGAGCACGGCGTTTCTGAGGTGGCCGATGTGGGCGGCCTTGTTGGGGTTGATGTTCGTGTGCTCGACGATGGTCTTCTGGGCCACGGGCTCGACGGCCTCGGCGGCGCCGGTGAGGAGGCTCCTCAGGATCCGGTCGCGGTGCAGGTACAGGTTGAGGAAGCCGGGGCCGGCGACCTCCACCCGTGCCACGTCCTCGGGCCAGTCGGCGCCGGCGGCGACCGCCTCCGCGATCTGCCGCGGTGCGCGCCTGAGGACCTTGGCCAGCGGCAGCGCGCCCGGCCACGCCAGGTCGCCGAGCTCGCGCCGTGGCGGCACCTCGAGCACCACCTCGTCCGGGCGATGGTCGAACGCGGCCTCGAGGGCGGCCGCGAGCGCCTCGGCGGCGAGTTTCTTGATCGACTGCAGGGGCATCAGGCTCCTCCGAACTCGAGGCGCGATTCTACTCGATTCGAATTCGGGCCGTCACACATCGGGGCGTGTGCCGGAATGAACTCGAGATGTGTCAAGAAGCGCGTGGCGGGAGACAGCACACGAACGACGGTCGGGCGATGCTCCGGGCTCAGCAGGCGAGGGTGTCGCTCGCCCGCTCGGCGTCGCTCGCCCGTGCTTCGATCCGGTCCGCGTCCCCGGCAAGGGCGAGTCGCGGCCGCGACGCCAGGAACCAGATGAGTGCGATCAGGGCCGTGCCCAGGCCGAGGACGTTTCCCAGCCGGAGACCGAGGCCGAGCCCGACCTTCTCGACCATGATGTAGGTCACGGTGACCGCCGTCATGAACGTCGCGGGCAGCGCGGCCAACCACCAGCGGCTGCGATGCCGCGCCAGAAAGACGGCCCCGGTCCACAGGGTGACGGCGGCCAGGGTCTGGTTGGCCCAGCCGAAGTAGCGCCACACGATGGTGAAGTCGACGAAGTTGAGGGCGGCTGCGATCCCGAACATCGGCAACGAGATGGCGTAGCGGTTGCGAACCCTCTTCTGCGAGAGCTGCAGGTAATCGGCGACGATCAGGCGGGCGACCCGGAACGCGGTGTCGCCCGAGGTGATCGGCAGCACGACCACGCCGAGAACGGCCAGCACGCCGCCGAGTGTGCCCATGGTGGCCGTGCACACCTCGTAGACCACCTCGCCCGGGCCGCCGATCGCGAGCGCCTGGCTCAGGGCCGCTGAACCGCCGTAGAAACCCTGTGCGGCGCCGGCCCACACCAGGGCGATGAAGCCCTCCGCGATCATGGCGCCGTAGAAGACGAGGCGGATGTGGCGCTCGCTGCCCAGGCAGCGCGCCATCAGCGGGCTCTGGGTGCCGTGAAAGCCGCTGACGGCGCCGCAGCTGACGGTGATGAAGATGATCGGCCAGGCGGGGGCCGAGGCGGGGTGCAGGTTGGCGAGCGTGAACGCGGGCACGGGAAGCCTCCCCGCCAGCACCGAGTACGCCAGCCCGCCGACCATGACCAGCAGTGCCAGGGCCAGGAAGGGGTAGAGGCGGCCGATGATGACGTCGATGGGGAGGAGGGTGGCGATCAGGTAGTAGACGAAGATCCCGGCCATCACAACCCACAGCCACAGCGGCTGCGCGGCAACGGTGGAGGAGAGCGCGGCGCCGGCCCCGCCGCCGAGCCAGCCCCCTACGGTTTCGGCCGGCAGCAGTTGGACGATGAGCAGGGCCGGGCCCTTGACGAAGACCGTGCCGACCAGGACGGTCAGAACGAGGATGAACGCGGTGGCGAGGTGGCGCGAGGTCCGTCCCAGGTAGCGGCCGATCAGGTCGGGCAGGCCGGCGCCGTCGTTGCGGATCGACATCGCGCCGGAGAGCAGGTCGTGGACCCCGCCGCCGAGGATGCAACCGAAGACCACCCAGAGAAAGACCTGCGGGCCCCAGACCGCACCCATGATCGGACCGAACACCGGCCCGAGCCCGGCGATGTTGAGGAGCTGGACCAGGTACACCCGCCAGGTCGGCATGACCACGTAGTCCATGCCGTCGGCGAGTCGGACAGCGGGCGTCGGCCGGCCGGGGTCCGGTCGGACCGAGGCTTCGACGACGCGCCCGTACACGGTGTACCCCAGGATCAGGAGCACGCAGCCGAGGATGAAGGCCGTCAACGGGCACCCTCCGCCCGCGAGTCTACGGCCGGTGCCGGCCGGCCGTCAACGCGCGCTCAGAGGTGCCCGGACGACAGCGCCAGGGCCGCGAAACCGAGCGCGAGGAAGAAGCCGCAGATGTCGGTGATGGTCGTGAGAATCGGCCCGGAAGCCAGGGCCGGGTCGACCTTGACTCCCTTGAGGAGGAGTGGGACGGTGCCGCCGATCGAGACGGCGACCAGGGTGTTGATGGCGAGGGCGGCGCCGACGACGACACCGAGGACGGCGTTGCCGCGCCACAGCCAGGCCACGACGCCGAGCAGAAGACCCAATGCCGCGCCGTTGAGCAACCCGACGCTGATCTCCTTGACCCACACCCGGAACACCTCGCGCGTCTGCACGACGCCCAGGGAGAGCTCACGCATGCTGACCGCCACCGCCTGACTTCCCGAGCACCCGCTCATGTCCGAGATGATGGGCAGGAACGCCGCCAGTGCGATGAGCTGCGCCAGGGTGTCTTCGAAGAGCACGATGACGCTGGCCGCGATGACGTTGAGGACGATGTTGGCGCTCAGCCAGGCCAGCCGCCGGCCCGAGCGGACGGCGACGGGCAGGGTCCGCAGCTCCTCGCCGCCGATGATGCCCTGCACGAGTCGGAACTGGCGTGCCGTGCGTTGCGCGGCGGCCTCCTCGACCGCGGAGCGGCGGACGACGCCGAGCAGCCTGCCGTCGGCGACCACGGGCAGGCCCAGGTACCGGTGTCGGTCGAAGATGTCGCGCAGGCCGTCCAGCGGCATCAGGTGGTCGACGGTCACCGGGTCCTCGACAATCAGGGTGCGCAGGAGGGTGCCGGCGTCCGACAGGAGGAGGTCCCGAATTCTCAGCACCCCGATCAGGGTCCCGTCGACCGTGGTCACGTAGATGTACTGGATGTCGTAGTTGGTGTAGACGGGCGCGTTGTCGCGCAGGTCGTCGACCACGTGCCGCACCGTCGCCGACTCGGGATAGGACAGGACCTCGGTGGCCGTGAGCCCGCCGGCCACGTCCGGCTCGTACCCCGCCATGGTGCGCAGGTCGATGCTTTCACGCGGTGGAAGGCGCTCGAGGATCCGCTCCGCCGTGCGCGGTTTGAGCGCCGCCACGAGGTCTGTCTTGACGTCGCTGGGGAGGACGTGGAGGATCGCGGCGGCGGCGTCCGGAGAGATCTGCGCCAGCATCTCGTGCGGCGACAGCTCTCGCATTTCGAGGATCAGCCCGGCCGCGTGCTCGGGGTCGAGAACCTCGAGCATTTCCGAGCGGTCGCCGTCGTCCAGGCGTGATACCACGATCGGGAGGTCGGGCGGCGCCAGTGAGTCGAGAAACCGGGCGATCTCGCGCCGTTCCTTCTTCCAGATGAGCTCGGTCAAAGCCTCGGTTGCCGTCCGGACGTCGGTGCCTGCCGAGCTGTCGGCGATCTCCGTGCCGTTGATCACGTCGTTGATGTCCTTTCCGGAAACCTCTGTCGTCACGAGGTTTGCAGCAATGACGTCGAGGGGAACCGAGCGCCTTCGCCGACATCGTAGGTTTGCAGGCGCGGCAGCTCTATGACTGTGCAGCCGTTGCGTGGGCAGGTTTATTCCGGGAGGGATTGCGGTCCGCCGGACCGGGGGGCGACGTTTTCTCTCGAGAGCTGGCGGATGGAGGGTGCGCAGGAAGGCTGCAGGTTCGACAACAACACGCCGCAGCTTGGCAAACTGCTCCGCTCGGAGTAGGATGCCGCGGCGCTCCGAGCTGTTTCGCGACGGCCGGCGCGAAACCCTTCTCGGAGGCATCGATGACGGGAGATCTCAAGGGGCGATCGTTCCTCAAGCTGCTCGATTTCACGCCGGCGGAGATCCGCGGGCTGCTTCGGCTGTCGGCGGAGCTCAAGGCGAAGAAGAAGGCCGGCGAGCGGGGACGGTCGCTCGAAGGGCTCTCGATCGCGCTCCTGTTCGAAAAGCCCTCGACCCGCACCCGCTGCGCCTTCACCGTCGCCTGCATCGACGAGGGCGCCCATCCGGAGTACCTCGGGAAATCTGATATCCAGTTCGGCAAGAAGGAGACCGTCGCCGACACGGCGCGGGTGCTCGGCCGGATGTTCGACGGCATCGAGTTCCGCGGCTTCTCCCAGGAGACCGTGGAGACGCTGGCGAAGTACTCGGGGGTGCCGGTGTGGAACGGCCTCACGGACCAGTGGCACCCGACCCAGGTCCTGGCCGACGTGCTGACCATCGAGGAGGAGTTCGGCAGCCTCGAGGGGCGCACCCTGGCCTACGTGGGCGACGGGCGCAACAACGTCGCCAACTCACTGATGGTCGGTTGCGCCAAGCTCGGCATGCACTGCCGCATCGTCGCACCGGAGTCGCTGCATCCCGAGGCCGACCTGGTCGCCGCGGTGCGGGAAATCGCGGCGACCACCGGAGCCTCACTCGAGGTGACGTCGTCGATCGAGGACGGGGTGGCCGGCGCCGACGCGATCTATGCCGACGTCTGGGCCTCGATGGGCGAGGAGAGCCTGATCGCGGAGCGCATCGCGGTGCTCGGGCCCTACAAGATCACGCGGAGGATGATGGAGCTCACCGGCAAGCCCGAGACCATCTTCCTGCACTGCCTGCCGAGCTTCCACAACCTCGACACCGAAATGGCACGCCAGTACCCGGACATCCAGGAGGTCGAGGACGAGGTCTTCGAAGGGCCGCAGTCGCGCGTCTTCGACCAGGCCGAGAATCGCCTCCACACCATCAAGGCGGTGATGGTGGCGACTGCCGGAAGCTGAGCGGCTTCCGGTCGCGGGATTGTCGCGGTAGCTCGAGATTTTCACAACAGCGGCCCGGAGTCGCGGGCCGAAAGGAGCACGAGCATGAAGAGAGTGGTGGTTTTCGGGGCCGGGCTGGTGGTCCGGGCGCATGTTCACTACCTTCTGGAGCACGGTTTTGCGGTCACGGTGGCAAGCCGCACGGTCCGCAAGGCGGAGGAGATCCTCGCCGGTCATCCCAACGGCACGCCGTTGGCCTTCGACATCACCGTCGAGCCGGAGCGGCTTGAAACGATCGTCGCCGACCACGACGTGGCGGTGAGTCTGCTGCCGTGGCAGTTCCACCCGCAGGTGGCGCGGGCGTGCCTGAACACCGGCAAGCACATGGTCACCACCTCATACGTCAAGGACGAGATGCAGGCGCTGGATGCCGAGGCCAGGGAGAAGGGGATCATCCTCCTCAACGAGCTCGGCGTCGACCCGGGCATCGACCACATGACGGCCATGCAGGTCATCGACCGGGTCCACGCCGAGGGCGGTGAGGTCACCACCTTCCAATCCTATTGCGGCGGTCTGCCGGCGCCGGAGGCCAACGACAACCCCTACGGGTACAAGTTCTCGTGGAGCCCGCGCGGGGTCCTGCTGGCGGGACTGAACAACGCGCGCTACCGCCGCGACGGCAAGGTCGTGGAGGTCCCCGGAGTAGAGCTCTTCGACCACGTGCGGCCGGTGGATGTGACCATCGAGGGCATCGCCACCGAGCTGCAGGGCTATCCCAATCGGGACTCGATGCCCTACACCGAGGTCTACGGGATCGATCCGCGCGACGTGATGTTCCGCGGCACCTTGCGCTTTCCGCACTGGTGCGCGATTCAGAAGCAGGCGGCCCGCATCGGCTGGCTGCGGACCGACGCCCTCGACGGTCTCGAGGGCGCGACCTACGCCGATCTGACCGCCCGGTTGGCCGGGGTCGACGGCACCGCAGGTCTCAGGGAAAAACTGGCGCGCCGTCTCGACATCGACGCCGACGGACCCGAGCTCGCCGGCATGGAGTGGCTGGGCCTGCTCGGGAACGATCCGCTGCCCGGCCCGGCGGCGCCGGTGGACATCCTCACCGCGCGCATGCTCGACAAGATGTCCTACGCCGAGGGTGAGCGCGACATGCTGGTCCTGCAGCACACCTTCGTCGCGGAGTTCGCCGACCGCACCGAGCACATCACCTCGACCATGATCGACTTCGGCATCCCCGGCGGCGACTCGTCCATGAACCGCACCGTCGGCCTGCCGGCCGCGGTCGGCGTTCGTTTCATCCTCGAGGGCCGCTTCACACAGCCGGGCGTCATCGTGCCGGTGATGAAGGCGTTCTACGAGCCGGCGCTCGCCGAGCTGGAACGGCTCGGCATCCACTTCGAGGACACGGTGGAGACGACGCCAAAGTCGTGATTCTCAGTTCTTAATTCTTAATTCTAAATTCTCAATTCCCACCGCCCTCCCATGCGATGGGGGGTGGGGTGGGAATTCAAAATTGAGAATTGAGAATTGAGAATTTGGGTGTGCGTGCCTGCTAAGCTCCTGCGCCGTGACTGAGGTCCTCCGCCACCGCGCCCTGATCGTGTCGGGGTCAATCGACCGGGCGGTGCTCCACCTGGGAGCGCCGGCTGCCGCGGCGGCGCTGCTGCAGGCCGGCTTCCTGGTGGTCGACACCTTCTGGCTGGGCAGGGTGGGGCCGGTGGCACTCGCCGCTGCCTCCACTGCCGGCTTCACGATGTGGCTTGCCCAGACCCTGGGGGAGGGTGCCGCCGCCGGGTCGGGCGCGGTGCTCGCCCGGGCGGTCGGCGCGGACGACCCGGTCGGGGCGCGGCGGTCGGCCTCGGCGGGCCTCAACCTCGGCGTCTGGAGCGCGGCCCTGGTTTCGGCGGTCGGCCTGCTTGCGAGCCACGCCACGTTCGTCTTCATGGGTACGGACGGGCTCGTCACCGCGGCCGGGATGCGATACATGCTGGTGATTTTCGCCGGCATGCCGCTGTACTTCCTCTTCGCGTGGCTGCAGGCGGCGTTTCGCGCCGTCGGCGATGCACGGACCCCGCTGCGGTTGTTGGCGGCGGCCGCAGGGGTGAACCTGATCGCCGACCCGGTGCTGATCTTCGGCGCAGGGCCGCTGCCGCCCCTCGGGGTCACCGGCGCCGCGCTCGCGACCTCCCTGGCCTGGTTGGTGGCCGCCGCCCGGGGCTGGGTGCTTCTCGGCAGGCTCGGCGTGCGGCCGGTGGTGCTCGATCTGGTCCGTCCGCCGCTTGCTGAAACCTGGCGCGCCATCCGGGTGGGATTCCCACTCGCGATGGAGGGCGCGCTGTTTTCGCTGATCTACATCTTCCTGACCCGCGTCGTCACCTCCTTCGGCACCCCGGCGGTGGCGGCCCTGGGGGTGGGCCACAAGCTCGAGGTGCTCAACTACTTCGTGTGCGCCGGCATGGGCGCCGCGGCGACCACGCTGGTGGGCCAGAATCTCGGCGCCGGCGAGCGGGGGCGGGCAGTCCGCTGCGCCTGGCGGGCGCTCTTCATCACCTGCCTCCCGGTCGGTGCCGTCACCCTGCTGCTGGTGGCCTTCCCGGAGGCTGCGGTCAGGGTCTTCTCGAGCGACGCGGAGGTGGCGGCGGCGGGCGCGACCTACGTGCTGCTGGTAGGCATGACCCAGCTTTTCATGGCCGCCGAGGTGGTCATGCTCGGCGCTTTCGCCGGCGCCCATTGGACCGGGGTCCCGGCGGCGATGGTCGTGGCCCTGACCGCGGTCCGTGTGCCGCTGGCCATGTGGCTGGTTGCGCGCGGTTGGGGCGTGGAGTCGGTGTGGTTCGCCATCGCCTCCACCACCGTCGTCAAAGGCACGCTCCTCGCCGCGCTCTTCGGGCTCCGCTACGG
The DNA here is from genome assembly GCA_964565045.1 of uncultured Thermoanaerobaculia bacterium. Lineage (GTDB taxonomy): Bacteria > Acidobacteriota > Thermoanaerobaculia > Thermoanaerobaculales > Sulfomarinibacteraceae > Sulfomarinibacter. The sequence goes on along the minus strand of CAZMED010000021.1, from coordinate 831 downwards.
CCGCGGCAAACCCACTGAACGTTCTCCGGGATGCCGTACAATGTGACCCGCACACGGGAGGACATGATGATAGACACCATCAGGAAACAGCTCGGAGACCAGGCGTCGCTTCTCGACTACACCTGCAGCGGGATCTCCAGCACGCAGCTCCACCTGCCGGGGCCCGACTTCGTCGACCGGGTCGTCGCCCCCAGCGACCGCTCGCCGCAGGTGATGGCGTCCCTGCAGCGGATCTACAACACCGGGCGGATGGCCGGCACCGGTTACATCTCGATCCTTCCGGTGGACCAGGGCATCGAGCACTCGGCGGCGGCATCCTTCGCCCCCAATCCCGAGTACTTCGATCCGGAGAACATCGTCAGGCTTGCCATCGAGGGCGGCTGCAACGCCGTGGCCTCGACGCTCGGCGTGCTGGGCTCGGTGTCGCGGAAGTACGCCCACAAGATCCCGTTCCTGGTCAAGATCAACCACAACGAGATGTTGACCTACCCGACCGGCTACGACCAGACGCTGTGGGCGTCGGTCGAGCAGGCCTGGAACCTCGGCGCGGCCGCGATCGGGGCGACGATCTACTACGGCTCCGAGAACTGCCGCCGCCAGATCATGGAGATCTCGGACGCCTTCCAGCAGGCGCACGAGCTCGGAATGGTCACCGTCTTGTGGTGCTACCTCCGGAATCCGGCCTTCAAGAAGGACGGCGTCGACTACCACGCCGCGGCCGACCTCACCGGCCAGGCCAACCACCTCGGGGTCACCATCGAGGCCGACATCATCAAGCAGAAGCAGGCGACCAACAACGGCGGCTACACCGCCATCGGCTTCGGCAAGACC
>CAZMED010000020.1:14294-24714 GCA_964565045.1 uncultured Thermoanaerobaculia bacterium | reverse complement strand
CCAACAACTTCGCGGCCAACGAGGACGAGGGCTACTCCTACGTGAGCAAGCAGCCCGAGAACGACGAAGAGATGGCGCAGATGGAAGAGGCTATGGAGTCCTGCCCGACCGAGGCCATCGGCAACGACGGCTGAGCGCGGACCGAACCCGACATCCGACCGGCCGGCGCCGACCCGGCCGGTTTTTTCTTGCTATCATCCGCCCCTGAACAGGAGGCTCCATGCGCGTGCTTTCCGGCGTCCAGCCCTCGGGCAACCTGCACATCGGCAACTACTTCGGCGCCATCCGCCAGTTCGTGCGGCTGCAGGACGAGCACGAGTGCTACTACTTCCTCGCCGACCTGCACGCCCTGACCACCGTGCAGGACGCGGGCCGCTTCCGCGAGCTGGTGCGCGACCTCGCCACCGGCTACCTCGCCCTCGGCCTCGACCCCTCGCGCAGCGTCGTCTACCGCCAGTCGGACCTGGTGGAGGTGACCGAGCTCGCCTGGTACCTCTCCACCGTGACGTCGATGGGGCTCCTCCAGCGCTGCCACTCCTTCAAGGACAAGGTCGCCCAGGGCGTGGTCCCGAGCCACGGCCTCTTCGCCTACCCGGTGCTGATGGCGGCCGACATCCTCATCGTCGCCAGCGATTCGGTGCCGGTGGGCAAGGACCAGAAGCAGCATCTCGAGGTGACGCGCGACGTGGCGGCCTCGTTTCACGCCGTCTACGGACGCGAGGTCTTCACTCTGCCCGACCCGATCATCCTCGACGACGTGGCGGTGGTGCCGGGCATCGACGGCCGCAAGATGAGCAAGTCCTACAACAACACCATCGACCTCTTCGGGCCTGAGAAGGCGACCCGCAAGATCATCATGTCCATCGTCACCGACTCGACCCCGGTGGAGTCACCGAAGCCCACGAAGGACAACGCCCTCTACCAGCTGCTGAAGCTCTTCGCCCCCGACGGCGCCGAGCGGCAGTGGGTCGAGGCCGCCTTCGCCGAGGGCGGAACCGGCTACGGCGACATGAAGAAGCGGCTCTTCGAGTACTTCCTCGCCACCTTCGGCGCCGCCCGCACCCGCTACGAGGAGCTCAAGTCCGACCCCGCCGAGGTCGAGCGCATCCTCGCCGCCGGCGCCGAAAAGGCGCGGGAGACCGCGGCCCCGCTCATGGACGAAGTGCGCAAGGCAGTCGGCATCAAGTAAATCGTTCGAACGTTGGAACGTTGAACGTTTGAACGTTCCATCCGCCCGCCCGATTTGCGGTGGGACCGTGTCGACGCCCAATCCATTGGAGGCCGACAGTCAGCCGCCGTCGGTCCATTGTGGCGGCAGGCGTCCCGCCTGCCGGGTGGGCGGGCGGAACGTTCGAGCATTCGGCTCATCCTGAATTCCATGGGATGGAGGCATCGGATACGACCCGTGTCCGTCTCCGTGCCCGAATTCAGCTTCGGTGACAGTGGCAGATGACAGTGACAGTCTCAGTGGCAGTCTCAGTGACATTTTCAGTGTCAGAGGGCCGCGTCCGTGGCAGCGACCGGGACAGCGAGCAGGCGACGCGACCGCGGCATGGCCGAATCGGGTACTTCACACCGCATCCACTGAACCACACACAGAGGCACGGAGGCCACCGAGCCGGGTCAAGGGTCAAGGGCTAAGAGTGAAGGTTTAAGGGGTAAGGGGTGACGGGTCAAGACTCGCGCATCCAACCCGCCATGCTTCACCTCTTCACCTCCTCACCTCTTCACCTCTTCACCCGGACCTGGTGGGTGGGTGGAAATCCGAAATCCGAAATCCGAAATGGGAGGGTGGGCGGCATTCCGAATTCCGAATTCCTCATTCCGAATTCGCGCCGCGCGCCAGCGCGGCGCGCATCGCTTCCTTCGGCGGCACGGTCTGGGTGAAGGCCGCGACCTGCGCGACGCCCTGGTGGAGCAGCACCTCGCGGCCGTCGGCTACGGCGACGCCGAGCTCCCGCGCGCGCGCCGCGAGTCCGGTGTCGTGGTCGCCGTAGACCATGTCGACCACCGCCGCGGCGGCGGTGATCTCGGCCTCGGCGAACGGCCCGGGCTCCCCGGCCCTGGACCCCAGAGGGGTCGCGTTGACGAGGATGCCGCCCGCCGCCGCTGCGGCGTCCGCCGCGCACCAGCCGACTCCGACGGCTTCCGCCGCCGCCTCCGCGCGGGAGTCGTTGCGGCTGCGCAGGACGACGTCCGCGCCCGCGAGGTGGAGGCCCACCGCCGCGCCGCGCGCCGCGCCGCCGCTGCCCTGGACCAGCGCCGGCCGCCCCTGCGGGTCGATACCGAGGTTCACGAGCGAGCCGACGATCCCGTCGGCGTCGGTGTTCTCCGCCACCACCTGGGCAGCGTTGAGGACCAGCGTGTTGGCAGCGCCGGCGCGCTTGACCCGCGGCGCCCGCAGGGTTGCCGCCGCCGCCGCCTCGGCCTTGTAGGGCGTCGTCACCGCCCAGCCGCGGGCCGGCAGCCCGGCGCGGTCGAAGCAGGTGCCGCCGGCGGGCACGAAGAGCTCTGTCAACTCGGACGGGTCAGGGATGCTCACCGGCACCATCAGGTAGGGGAGTCCGAGCCCGCGGTAGGCCGCCGCGTGCAACGCCGGGCTCAGGCTGCGGCCGACGTCCGCGCCGACCACCCCGTACAGCCGCTGCGGGGGCCCGTTGAGGTGCGAGATCACGCTCGCGACCTGGGCGATCGTGAGCTGACCAGGCGCCGCCGCTGCGCCCTCACACCACGCGGCGTAGCCGAGCGGCGGGCCGAGCAGGGGCGCGAGGTAGCGGCTCGCGAGACCGGGAGTCCCCATGGCGAACGTGATGAGGCGCCGCCGCTTGCGCGCACCGCCGTTGAACCGCGGGTGGAGCTCGAGGACCGACATCAAGTCGGCGAGGCCGCCTGCCGTCGGCACCACCTTGACCCACCGCGCCGCGCTCTCGAGCAGCCGTCCCGCGATCTCTGCGAGATCGGCCGGAGTGCCTGCCGGATCGTGCCACGACAGCACCACCTGCTCGGGCGCCAGCCCCAGAGCATCCATGAGGTCCCCGTCCCGCACCGCCTCGAGGTCCAGCAGCGCCGCGCCCGCATCGCGCGCCGCCTCGAGGACCGCCCACCGCGCGGCCGGATCGTCGGGGCCGTGACCGCCCTCCGCCGCCGAGCGCAGGGTCACCAGCACCGGCAGCGGGCAGGCGCTGATCGCCGCCCGTAGCGAGAGGCCCGGAAACAGGTCGGCCCGCAGCTCCACCAGCGATGCTCCCGCCGGCGGCTGCGCCAGCGCCGCCAAGGGGTCGTCGCCCACGGCGGGCGTCAGCGAGGTGATCCACTCCACGGCGCTCAGCATAGCAAGCCTCCGTGGGGCATCGCCCGTCGGGTATCGTGGCGTGTTCCCGGTGCCGGGTACATATTTGCATGCCCATCGGAACTTCACCTCCGTGCCGCGCCCCGGCGGGGCGTGATTTCAGGTCGGTCCGCAAAACTCGTGGTCACGTCCCGAGAATCGGTTACAATCTCGGGTCCAGAGCCGACTCGTGAACGATGAACTTCAGGCTGACGTGTACCGCGCTCGCGGACCTTGCCGCCAAGAGCGGCGCTGGGCCCCGGGAGGTCCCGGAGCGGGTCGGAGCCTCAGCCACGAACCAGGGGAGATGACATGCAGATCACCGATATCCTCGAGCAGATGGGCGGACTCCAGTCGATGGCGCGCGAGCTCGGCGTCAGCGAGAACCAGGTGGCCAGCGGTGCCGAGGCACTTCTGCCGGCGATCCTCGGCGGCTTCAAGAGACAGGCCACGGCGCAGCCCTCGGGCCTCGAAGGGCTTGGCGGCCTGCTCGGGCAGCTCGGCGGCGGCAGCCTGCTCGACGAGGTTCTGGCTCCGCAGCCGACCAATCTGAGCCGCGGCAACGACGTGCTCGGACAGATCTTCGGCACCAAGGATGTGAGCCGGGCGGTGGCCCAGAACGCCTCCTCGCGGTCGGGGCTCGACCCTGCCCTGCTGAAGAAGATGCTGCCGATGCTGGCGATGCTGGTCGCCGGATTCATGGCCAAGCAGCAGGGCGGCGGGGCGCAACGGTCCTCGGCGGGCGGGGGGCTCGGCGGCCTCCTCGGAGGACTGCTCGGCGGCCGCGGCCGGTCCGCCGGGGCGGCGTCCGCCGGATCCGCCATGGGCGGCCTCGCCTCAATGCTCGACCTCGACGGCGACGGCAACCCTCTCGACGACATCATGGGGATGCTCGGCGGCACCAAGCGTTAGCCCGGCAGGCGTAACGCGCCTCTCGCTACTCCGCGGGCCGCCGGCCTTCCGCGGATCCGAGCCACTGCTGGTGGCCGGCGACAGCTCCCCATCGACGACTCGGGCGGTCTCCGGTGCAACGTCACATCGAGAGGTTCTCGATGCGTTTTCCCACCAATGACGTCCCGTCCTCCCCAACGGCTTCAGTTTCGACCCCATCGAGCAGGGTGGGGACCTCGACCGCCGCGACGCGGCCGGGCGGTGGATGCGACAATGCCTCCCATGGCATCCGCCCGAACCGCACGATCGGCGGTCGTCGCCGCCACCGTCATCGGAGGCAGCTCGCTGCTGGCCTTCGGAGCGTTCCTCCTGCTCGGGCCGTTGTGGTCCATCGGGCTGAGCTGTTCCACGACCGGAGCGCTGGCCGTCAACACCGCCCTGAGCCTCGCCTTCTTCGTCCAGCACAGCGGCATGATCCGGCGGCCGTTCGAGAATTGGATGTCACGGCTCGCTCCCCGTTACCTTCACCGCGCCCTTTACGCGGTGGCCTCCGGCTTCGTGCTGTGGACGGTCATGCTGCTGTGGCAGCCGGTCGAGCCGGTCCTGGTCAGCGCGGGCTCCCCCCTGCGGTGGTTGCTCCGGGCGGTGTTCGTCGCCGCCGCGGCAGGGTTTTTGTGGGGGCTGCGCTCTCTCGACGCCCTCGACGGCTTCGGAGCGCGGCCGATCCGTGCCCACTTCAGGGGCGCCGCCCCGGCCGAGCCGGAGCTCGCCGCTCGCGGCGCGTACCGGTGGGTCCGCCACCCCCTCTACACCGCGGTCCTGGTCATGATCTGGGCGGCGCCCGACGTGACCGCCGACCGCCTCCTGTTCAACGTGCTCTGGAGCGTCTGGGTCGTAATCGCCGTCCGGCTCGAGGAGCGCGACCTGCTGGACGAGTTCGGCGACGCGTACCGCCGCTACCAACGGCAGGTCCCGATGCTGCTGCCGACCCACCATCCGACCGGCAGCCGGACGTAGCCTCCCTGCCGGGTACATTCTTGCAGATCAACTGGTGCAAGCCTTCGTCGTTCAGGGCACCGGGACGCCGAGCAGGTCGAGCTTCTCGAACTCCCAGAGGTCGCGGACCGGGATGCCCTCGTATCCCGTGGCCGGCAGCTTGGGCTTGTGCTCGCGCACTCGGTCGACGGCGTCGAGGTGAACGCGGACCAGCCGGTAGCCGCGCGAGAGGTACAGCCCCGCCGCGCGCAGGTTGTCGTTGGTCATGAGCGCCCAGGCGCGGCCGAGGCCGCGTTTGTGGAAGGTGCTCTCGAGCGCCTCGAGCAGGCGCCGGCCGAAGCCGCGCCCGCGGAGGATGGTGTCGAGCGTCACGATCTGGCCCGCCGGACCCTCGACGTGGTAGGTCGCCAGCCCGACGATCTCGTTCTGAAAATCGACCAGGGCGAGGCCCTCGACGTCGTCGGGCGTGTACACCGTGTCGAGGCCGACGACGAGCCCGAACCAGCGCTCGTCCCACAGGGCCTGCACCTCCTCGGTGGTGGCCGACCTCAGGCTCATGTCGTGCTGTCGAAGCGGCGCCATCATCAACTCCTTTGGCTACGAGGTGCCCAGCCGGGTTTCGACGGATCTGTTCCCGGCATCATACGGTGCGACGCCGGCACCGTAAAGGTCCCGGCTCTGAACTCGGTGCCGGGTACATATTTGTATAATTGTCCAGTTCGATACCGGGCACATTTCTGGACGACCCGAGTTCCGCGGTATCCGTCCCGCACGTCAGGAACGGACGCCTCGCCGGTCAATCTACGTAGGAAACCGGAAGCGCGCGTCGTCGAGCTCGGGGTCGAGCTCGATGGAGTCGATGGTGATGGTCAGCACCTCGGGCCGGTCGGCGGCATGGGTCTCGATGCGGTGGGGGAAGACGAGCCCCCCGACCTCGCGGAAGTCCGAGAAGGTGCTCTCCATCCGGACGGGATGGCCCTGGACGATGCGCGTGAGGTCCGAGCGGACGATGCGGCGGGACTCGACGTCCACGTAGTCGGTGCGGACCGTGCCGTCGGCGAGGGTGATCTCGAGCTTGAAGGCCTCGCCGTTGGGCAGCTCCTCGCGCCCGACGAGCTCAACCTGGTGCCCCTTCTCGCGCCAGTCCACGAGATACCCCTCGACGTCGCGCTGGTCGAGCCCGCCCGCGGCGTCGGACTCCGGCGGCACCCGCTGGGGGTCGAACTGGCCCTGCAGCGGCGCCACCTGCCACCCGGTCTCGCCGTCGTGGGCGAAGACGCTGGTGGTGCCTTGGAAGTCGAACTCGAGGCGGAAGAGCCCCGGCCGCTTGCGCTCGCGGACCACCCGCGCCACCCGGCCGGCACCGGCGGTGACGGTGCCGGTCTCGCGCACCGACTGCAGGGACCGGATCCGCTCCGCGCCGCCGCGGGCCGCGAGGTGGGAGGCGACGATCTCGTCCACCGGCGACGGCGGCGAGCACGCCGCGAGCAGGGCGGCCACGAGCGACAGCGCGGGCAGGGAACGGGTCATGGCTTGCTCCGTCTTCATCTCGACCTCGGCACCACCGAGCCGCCGAGATCGTACGGCAGCTGCTGCGGGGTGGCGGGCCAGCTGGTCGGTCCGGCGCCCCAGCCCCAGTAGACCGGGTCGCCGTACAGGGGCAGGCCGCCGCGGTGGAAGTCCTCCACCTCGGCCTCGGCGCGCCGGCGCTCCGCCTCCTGCTCGGCCTCGATGGCGCGGACCTCGGCCTCGATGGCCTGGCGCTCCGCCCCCTCCTCGGCCGCACGGCGGGAGAGGATCGACTGCCGCTCGGCGGGGGTCATCCAGGCGCCTTCGAACTCCACGTAGCCGCGCGCCCGGAAGCTCTCCTCCTCGCTGACCCACCGCCCGTCGAGGCGGACCCGGCCCAGGGCCTGGTTCGCTTCCTCGTCGTCCGGCAGGATCTCGAGCACATGGTTCCAGGCGTCCGTGGCCTGGCTGGCGAGCGCGTTGCCGGTGGCCCAGGAGGCGAGCTCGCGCCAGGCCTCGGAGTCGCCGGCGGGGACCTCCGCGGCCCGCGCCCGGTACTCCTGCATGGGAGAGACGCTCTTCTCGACACCGACGACGCTCGACATGCGGACCGTGAGCGTGCCGCCGCCGATGTCCACCGTGATGGACTCCTCGGTCTGCTCGACGATCTCGCCGGTGACCCGGCCGCCGCCGCGCAAGTGGACCTCGTCCGCGAAGACCGGCGCGGCCGCCAATGCAAGCACCACGATGGCTCGTTTCACGCCCGCCTCCTGAAGCCGGCTGCGATCCATGGATCGGGGGCCCGGGTGTGGCCGCAGTGTAGCACCGACGGCGGGCGCAACGGCGGCGTATGGTGGGCGAGAGACTTTGCCCGCGCTGGCTCTTCGCGCACCGGCCGGGCGGGAGAGCGGACACCGGATCGAGCCGTCCTCCCGGGGCGTCACGGGTTTCGGGGGCAGGGTCGGGAAATGGACGCGGCGCCGGATTTGTTGAAATTGATTCGCATTAGGAGTGATCACAGCAGACCGGACCACGGCCTGTGCCCACGTGGGTGCCGGCGCATGCAGGAGGACGGGACCATGGTCGATCTGGAGAAGGCGGTCCAGACGCAGCTTGGAAACATTCAGAAGAAGACCGGCAGGACACTCGCGGAGCTCTACGGCTGGCTGGGGTCGACAGGGCTCGCCAAGCACGGCCAGCTGCGGGACGCGGCCAAGCGCGAGCTCGGGCTCGGCCACGGCGACGCCAACACCCTGGTGACGCTTTTCATGCGCTCCACGGGTGCCTCGGCGGCGCCGGCGGCGAGCGCCGACCAGGCTGTGGACGACCTCTACAAGGGGCCGAAGGCCGCGCTGCGGCCTCTCCACGACCGGGTGATGGCGTCCATCGACGATTTCGGGCCGTACGAGGTCGCCCCCAAGAAGAACTACCTGAGTCTGCGCCGGAAGAAGCAGTTCGCGATGATCGGCCCGGCCACCAGGTCGCAGGTGGAGATCGGCCTCAACGTGGGGCGGCTCGATGGCGGCGCCCGGCTGGTGGCGCAGAGATCCGGCGGCATGTGCCAGTACAAGGTGCGCCTCGGCTCCATCGGTGAGGTCGACGACGAGCTCGTGGGCTGGATCCGGGCCGCCTACGAGGCTGCAGGCTGAGGAGGCGGAGCCATGGCGGAGCTGAAGACACAGCCGACGGATGCGAGCGTCGAAGACTTCATCGCGGGCGTCGAGGACGAAGCCAGGCGCGAGGACTGCTGCACCCTGCTGGCGATGATGCGGCGCGTCACCGGCTTCAAACCGGTGATGTGGGGGCCCTCCATCGTCGGCTTCGGCAGTTACCACTACCGCTATGCCAGCGGCCGCGAGGGAGACTGGATGCTGGCGGGCTTCTCGCCGCGCGCACGTGAACTGACCGTCTACATCATGGCCGGGTTCGAGGGCGCCGAGAAGACCCTCGCCCGGCTCGGCAAACACCGCACCAGCTCCGGCGGCTGCCTCTACCTCAAGCGGCTGGCGGACGTCGACCTCGAGGTTCTCGAGGAGTTGGTGCGGGCCTCGGTGGAAAAACTGCGCCGCGCCTACCCGGAGTGATATCGCGCCGCCGATTTCTCGGGCCCTTCGCCGACGGCGGCGGGGACTCATGCCGTGGGGGGCGGCACAGCAGCACGCGGCGCCGCCCTCCGATTCGACAATTATACAAATATGTACCCGGCACCCAGGCGGGGGTCGTGGGGCGTGGTGGTGGTCGGCGTCGGTCTGTGCAGTGCGCGGGATGAGAACGGCAGCGGGACGAAGGTGTGGGTCCTGGTGCCCGGGGTACGGACGGCGGCAGCGTCACGATCCGCCCGCCGGGCGAGCTGCCGACGACGGTCAGTCCGACCTGGGGCGGGGGCTACACGATCGGGAAGTGGGGTGGGCTGCCGACGGGGGTGACGGCGACCTGGGGCGGCGGGTACGCCATCCGCCGACCGGGTGAGCTGCCGATCACCGTCCAGCCGACCTGGCCGTCCGTCGGTTCGGGCGCGGCGCCGGTGCCGGTTCCTGTCATCTTGGTGGGGGACTGAGTGGCCGGATTCGGGCTCGGAGCCGCCGCCGGGAATGGCGACTCTATCTGAGATCGTTTCTCTTTTTGTCGGTCGGGCACGAGTTCGGGCCGTCTGTCGAAGCAGGCCGGTCCACCTCACATGACTCGGGTGGTGTGAGGAGGCGGAGGGAGAGCCCCCGACGATCGTGGCGAAGCGACAAAGGAGGACGTCATGGCGGCGAAGAAGATCATCGCGGTGGTGGGCGCGACGGGCGCGCAGGGCGGCGGGCTGGTGCGAGCGATACTGGACGATCCGGACGGCGGGTTCGCGGCGCGGGCGATCACCAGGAACCCGGACTCGGACGGTGCGCGACAGTTGGCGGCTCGCGGCGCCGAGGTGGTGGGCGCGGACCTGGACGATGTGGCAAGCCTGAAGCGGGCCTTCGATGGCGCCTACGGAGCATTCTGCGTCACCGCCTTCTGGGAGCACTTCTCACCGGAGAAGGAGATGGAGCAGGTGCGCAAAATGGCCGCCGCGGCCAAGGAGGCCGGCGTGGAGCACGTCATCTGGTCGACCCTCGAGGACACCCGGCAGTGGGTGCCGCTCGACGACGACCGCATGCCGACCCTGATGGGCCAGTACAAGGTGCCGCACTTCGACGGTAAGGGCGAGTCCGACAGGATCTTCGCCGAACTCGGCGTGCCGACGACCTTTCTCCTGACGTCGTTCTACTGGGACAATCTGATCCACTTCGGGATGGGCCCCCGCCGCAGCGACGACGGCAGGCTGGTATTCGCGCTGCCGATGGGCGACCGCAAGCTGCCCGGCATCGCCGCCGAGGACATCGGACGGTCCGCCCTGGGTATCTTCAAGCGTGGCGGCGAGCTCATCGGCAAGAAGGTCGGCATCGCGGGCGAGCACCTGACGGGTGAGGAGATGGCCGGTGCACTGTCGCGGGCCCTGGGCCGTGAGGTCATGTACAGCGCCGTGCCCTTCGAGGTCTACCGAGGCCTCGACTTCCCGGGCGCCGATGACCTCGGCAACATGTTCCAGTTCAAGCACGACTTCGAAGAGGTGTTCTGCGGCGCCCGCGACCTCGGCTTTGCACGGTCGGTCAACCCGGCGCTGCAGAGCTTCGACGCCTGGCTTGCCGCCAACAAGGAGCGCATTCCGATCGG
>CAZMED010000020.1:10954-14194 GCA_964565045.1 uncultured Thermoanaerobaculia bacterium | reverse complement strand
CGCTGCAGAGCTTCGACGCCTGGCTTGCCGCCAACAAGGAGCGCATTCCGATCGGTTGAGCACGGGGTTCGGCACAATGATACAGAGATGTACTCGGCACCGAGGCGAAATCGATCGCAATCTGGTACCCGTCGAGGTTCTCGACGGTCAGAGAACACGACATCCTCCGTCTCAGGAGATGTATCAGATCGGTAACGGCAACGGGAACGGGAACGGGCTCGGGCTCGGGACGGACAGAGAGCTCCGGTCGAGCCTGGCCGCACCTACCGATCGCTGGCCAATACGCCTGAGGCAGCTACATGGGGCGAGGGGGCTGGGTCAATGGTGGTGGTGGGGGTCGGCGTGGGGGACGAGGGAGTGCGGGCGCTCGAGGCCGTGGCGCTCCATGAGGCGGACGTCGTTCATGATGCTGGCTGACGGACCGTCGGCGACGATGCGGCCTTCGTCGAGGAGGACCACGCGAGGGCAGACCTCGAGGATGAGCTCGAGATCGTGCGAGGCGACGAGGCGGGTCCGGGACGAACTCTGCAAGAAGCGGATGAGGCGCCGCCGCGACCGGATGTCGAGGTTGGCGGTCGGCTCGTCGTAGATCATCATACGCGGTTGCATGGCGAGGACGGCGGCAATGGAGACCATGCGCTTCTCGCCGCCCGAGAGGTGGTGCGGCGCGCAGTGCTCGAGCTCGCCGACGCCGGTCGCCGCAACCGCCTCGGCGACCCTGGCCGCGACGACGTCGGGCGGCAGTCCGAGATTACGCGGTCCGAAGGCGAGGTCCTCGGCCACGGTGGGGCAGAAGAGCTGGTGGTCGGGGTTCTGGAAGACGAGCCCGATGTCCGAGCGGAAGCGTCCCGGGCGCACCGGCTCTCCGAAGAGCCGGATCGAGCCGCCGGAGGGCGCCACGACGCCGCACACCGCGAGGAAGAGGGTCGTCTTGCCGGCGCCGTTGGGGCCGATCACGCCGACGTGCTCGCCCTCGCCGATCGCGAGGTCGACGCCGCACAGCACCTCGGGGCGGTCCGGGTAGGCGAGCCTGAGGCCCTCCACCTGCAGGACCGCCTGCTGATCAGCCGCCGCCGGCATCGCCATGGCATCCATCCTAACCCGCACCGTGCGCCAGCAGGATCTCGGCGGCCATGAACGCCGCACCGAGAGCGGTCGCGGCGACGGCGAATGCGATGCTGCCCGCATCCGGCCGGGCCGCGGCGCTCAGCGGTGCGCGGCTCGCGTAGCCGCGCAGGATCATGGCGCGGTGGACGTGCTCCGCACGCGCGTGGCTGGTGACGAACAGACTCCCCACGAGACCGGCGAGGCGCACCGCGGCGCCGCCCGAGGCGTGCTTCAAGCGCAGTCCGCGCAGGCCGGCCGCGGTGCGCATCAGCGCGAGGTCGTTGCCGATCTCGTGCATCGCGCGGTACGAGAACAGCGTCATGTCGGCAATCAGCGACGGCAGCCCGAGACGCTGCATCGCGACGACCGTCACCGGCAGCGGCGCGCAGCCGAAGAGCACCACCGCGGTGCTGGCGATCGCCGCGAACTTGGCGAGGATGATCGCGAAGCGGCGCAGCCCGTCGCCGTGGATCGCGAGCGGGCCGAGCTCCCACAGGACCGGACCGCCGCTCACCAGGGGCAGCATCAGCCCGAGCGCGAGCAGGAAGAGCACCGCAGTCTTGAGCCGCGAGGCCACGAACCCGAAGGGCAGACCGGACGTCGCCAGCACCGCCCCGGACACCACCAGCATCGCCGCCACCAGAGGCGGCGACCAGGCGACTGCGAAGCCGGCGATCAGCGCGCCGAGGCCGATCAGGCGGCAGCGCGGCTCGAGCCGGTGCAGGGGCGAATCGAGGCTGCAGTGGCGGTCGAGGTCGAGCGCCATCGTCAGCTTTCCAGGAGCTCGGGCTGCACCTGGCGGAAGAAGAGCACGACCGCGGCGGTCAGCAGACCTTCCACCAGCGCCAGCGGCAGGTGGCCCGCCACCAGCACGGCGACACCGGCGTTGCGGAGGGAGGGGTCGAGCTCGGGCGGGACCACGCTGACCAGCAGCAGGGAGAAGGCGAGCGCGGCCAATGCGATGCCGCCGGCGCCGGCCGCGAAGCCGAGCGCGGCCGCCCAAGCGCGGCTCGTCTTCCAGAGCGGCATGGCGGCGCGGAACATCGCCCCCATGAGCACCGCCGGGACGCCCATGATGGTGGCGTTGACCCCCAGGGTTGTGAGCCCGCCATGCTGGAACATGACCGCCTGGAAGAAGAGGCCGATGCCGATGGCGAGGAAGGCGAAGGGCCCGAGCACGACGCCGAGCAGGCCGTTGAGCAGCAGGTGCACGCTGGTCGGCGGGACCGGGACGTGGATCCACGACGCCACGAAGAAGGCGGCGGTGAAGATCGAGGCCCTGGGGATGGCGCGGTGGGGATCGGGGCGGCGGCTGATGACGGCCAGCGAGGCCGCGCTCGCGGCGGCCGCCGTTGCGTAGCCTGCGAGGCAGGCGCCGGCAGGCAGGATGCCGTCCGGGATGTGCATCAGGCGCGTCGGCGCGAGAAGAAGAGGGCGGTCCCGATCAGCCCCCAGACGACGCTGGCCCCCATCAGCACGCGCTGCAGGGTCGACAGGTGCGGCGACGACGAGGCCTCGGCGCGGATGACGGCCGGGTCGGGGATGGCGCCGTCGCCCGCCGCCGCGGCCTCGATGGCGATCGTCACCACGCCGCCGTGCCCCTGGTGGACGACCTGCACCACCCACTCGCCGCTCATCCCCGGCGGCGGCTCGAAGCTGAAACCGCCGTTGTCGTCGCAGACCCCGGTCAGCCACGGGTTCTCGGCATCCCCGGGCGCGAACACCCTGACCCCGGCGCCGGCCATCGGCCTTCCGGAGTGGTAGGTCGCCCGCACGTCGACCCGGTGGCTGACCTCTACGACCCGGACCGCCACGGCCTCCACCTTGGCCCCGTGGGCGCCGGCCGGGACCGGCGCCAAAACGGGCGTCAGGACGAGGGCCAGGACGTTCAGGCCTCCGAAGATCGGACGGCAGCTCATGATCGGCAGCACCTCCGCGGGCATGGTATCGCGAACCGCCGCTTCCGGTCCCGGCTTCGGGGCGGCGGCCTGGCCCGCATGATTCACGAGGAGTCGTCGCGAGAGGTGCGAGGTGCACGCGCGGTGGTGATTTCGTTGTCGAGCAAGCGCAGGCGCACTCGCGGTCCGTCGAGCGAGCGAACCGAGAAAGCGCCGCCACGCGCATCGCATCGCG
>CAZMED010000020.1:0-10854 GCA_964565045.1 uncultured Thermoanaerobaculia bacterium | reverse complement strand
CGCGGTCCGTCGAGCGAGCGAACCGAGAAAGCGCCGCCACGCGCATCGCATCGCGAGCGCGGGAGAAGATCCACGAGTGATGCGGGCTCGCTCAGTCCGTGCGCCGGGGCGGGTGCTGGCCTGTGAGGCCGAGGCGGACCTCGGAGTCGCGGACCTCCGCCGCCCCGTCGTCCTTCAGGAGATCGAGCAGGTGGGCGCGCCGCCGCCAGCGGTCGCGGGCGAGCTCCTGCATGTCCTCGGTGGTGTCGGCCTCGTCCACGATCTCGAGGCCGAGCACGGTCTCGAGGAGGTCCTCGACGGTGACCAGACCGGACGTTCCGCCGTACTCGTTGAGGACCAGCGCGATGTGCGCCGACCTTTCCAGCATCTGCTCGAAGAGCAGGGGCAACCCGACGGTCTCGGGTACGACCATCAGGTCGCGCCGGATCTCGCGCAGGGTCACCTCGAGCCGGTCGCGGGCGGCCGTCAGCAGGATGGCGTCCTTGAGGACGAACCCGGTAATGTCGTCGAGATCGTTCCGGAAGATGGGGATGCGCGAGAACTCGATCTCGTCGCGGACGGCGAGGGCCTGCTCGACCGTCAGATCCTCATGGAGCGCGAACATCACCGTCCGCGGGGTCATGATGTCGGCGGCGCGCAGGCCCCGGAACTTGAACACGTGCTGGAGAATCAGCGACTCTCCCAGCTCGAGGACCCCCTCCCGCGCACCGAGCTCTGCCATGGCGGCGATCTCGTCACGGCTCACCGGGTGCGGCATGCGGCCTCGCGACAGGAAGCGGGTGATCACCTGTGAGAGCTTCACCAGCGGCCACATCAACCGCACCAGCAGCGCGAGCAGCGGGACCACAGCGGGCGCGAGGGCCTGCCAGTAGAGGGCGCCGAGGGTCTTGGGAATGATCTCGGACAGCACCAGGATCAGGAGGGTCAGGATCGCCGAGATGACGCCGAGGTAGGCCTCGCCGAAGACGATCGTGGCCTGGGCTCCCGCGCCCATCGCGCCGACCGTGTGGGCGATAGTGTTGAGGCTGAGAATCGCGGCAAGGGGCCGGTCGACGTCATCCTTGAGCGCTCGCAGCCGTTTGGCGGTCGCGCTGCCGCGCCGCTCCTGGAGGGCGACGTACGAGGGGGTGACGCTGAGGAGCACCGCCTCCGCGATGGAGCACAGGAACGAGACTCCAAGCGCGATCCCGAAGTAAAGGAGCAATAATCCCATGACCTGTTGCCGCAGGGGCTCGAGTTTCGAGCCCGTCCTCGCGGCGGTGCCGATCCTACCATTCTTCGACATCCCGGTCCTGATCTGGATCCTGCCGTTCGCGACCCTGACCCTGAGGCGGACCCACCGGGGCACCCGGTAGCTCGGACCGAATTCCGCGATAAGCTCGAGGGTGGAGGACCGACGACGATGACGCAGTGGAAGGTCGTGTGCCTGGTGGGGCTGATGCTGGCGGCGGCGGTGGTGGCGTGGGCAGCCGACAGCCGAACGTACGGGAAGTCCGTGGAGCTGGTGTGGGACGAGGCGGTCAAGGCGGCGCGGGACGCCGAGTTGGTGGTCACCGACTCGAACCGCGCCGAGCACTGGTTCACGATGGAGACGCCGAAGAAGACGCTGCAGCGCACGGTGGGCTTCGAGGTCACCCTGGAGACCGCCGGTGCCGGTGCCCGGGTCACGGTCCGCGCAACCGACGAGCCGGGGTCCAAAAAGAGCGAGAGGGCGATCGCCGCCTTCTTCGAAGCCCTTGAGGCGCGCATGCGCTGAGGCGTCGCTGCAAGCCGGCGCGCGCCGTAGTATGGTTGAGAGATGGTGCTGATGACCGCTCTCTCGCGCTGCGCCGACGGTCCGGGCGATCAGCGCCACCTGCTCAAAACTGGGGTGATGGAGCTGGAGCGGCGGCTGCGCGACGCCGTGCGCGCGGCCTGGTCCCCGGGGTCCACCTGGGCCGAGCAGGTCTTCGAGTCCGACGCCTCCGCGGTCGAGGATGCCATCTCCAGGCTCGTCGGCGACCGGAAGGTGATGCTGTTCATCGCCGATCTTGTGGAGGGCCGCTTCCTGTGGGTCAACGACACGGTCGGCGACGTTCTCGGCCTTGAAGTGCGCGACATCCTCGAGAGCTCGTTTCTCGACCGCGTCCACCCCGAGGATCTGCCGCGGACCATGCTCGAGATGGGCCGGCTGGCGGCCGGCGAGCCGACCCTGGACTTCAGCAACCGCCACCGACACGCCGACGGCACCTACCGGGTCTTCGAGTGGGCCGCCACCGCCGACTCGGAGGGCGAGCTGTGCTACGCATTGGCGGTCGAGGGCGAGGCGTAGGCTCGAAAACTCCACGGCGCGCCCGCGCGATGGTCGCGCGTGCATTTCGAAGTGCAAGAACATGGAATTGCTCTCATGAGTGCAATTGCTGCCGTGATCCTCTGCGACGTCATGGACTCCCGCGCGGTGCCGCAGTTCAAGGAAGCGCGCGACATCGGCACCTTCCTGAGCGTCAGCGAGGCGGTCGTCGGAGGGGTGGTGGCGGGCCGGCTGCTCGCCTTGATCGGATCAAGGGCCGCCGGCTCACTGCGGGTTCGAAAGCGCTTCGAGGTCTGCGGCCGCCTGCCGGACGTCGGGGTCGGACTCGCCCCAGGCGTCCCGCATCAGCTCGACGCCCCGCCGCATCAGGATCTCCGCCTCGTCGCGGCGGCCGGCGTCGCGCACGACCCGGGCGAGATCGGCCGTCATCAGCCCCAGGGAGGGGTCTTCCGGCGCCTCCGCCTCCAGGACGGCGATTCCCCGGCGGTAGGCGGCCTCGGCGTCGACCGATCGGCCCTGCCGCAGCCGCAGCTCGGCCAGGGTCGAGAGCGCCGCCGGCAGCTCGCTGGTGAGACCCGCGGCCTCGATGAGGTTGATCTGGTCGCTGAGCTCCGCATCGGCCTCGGGGTACCGCTCGAGGCTGATCAGGGTGCGCGCCAGGCTGCGTCGCATCCACAGCGTCTCGCCGTGCTGTGGCCCGGTGGCCGACTCCATGATGGTCACGGCGCGGCGGATCAGCGGCTCGGCTTCGGCCGCGCGGTCGATGTCGCGATAGATGTTCCCCATCGTGGTGAGGCTGAGCGCGACGTGAGGGTGCTCGGGGCCCAGCACCCTCTCGCGGATGGCGAGCGCCCGCTCCTCGAGCTCCAGGGCCTCGTCGAAGCGGTCCTGGTCGCTGCACACGATGGCCAGGGTGTGGAGGCTGGTGGCGAGGTTCCAGTTGTCGGGTCCGTGCGCCGCCTCCTCGATGGCGGCGGACCGCCGCCACAGACGCTCGGCCTCGACGAGGTCGGCGGCGAAGTAGCGCAGTGCGCCGAGGTTGTGCAGGCTCTGGCCGATGTCGGTGTGGCCGGGCGGCAGGATCCGCTCGCGGAGATCGAGCGCGCGGCGGTGCACGGCCTCGGCCTCGTCGAGCCGGCCCTGGTGCCAGAGCACGTTGCCCAGGGTGTTGAGGCTCGTTGCCAGCTCGGGGCGGTCGCCGAGCAGCCGCTCCCGGATCTCCACCGAGCGCCGCGCCGGCTCCTCGGCCTCCCCATAGCGCCCGAGCTGATCGACGACGTTCGCCTGGAGGAAGAGTGCCTTCGCCAGGGCGAGCTCGTCCTCGGCGGCGAAACGCTCACGGATGGCCACCGCGCGCTCGAGCAGGGGCTCGGCGCGGTCGAACTCGCCGAGCACGATGAACACTCGGCCCATGGACTCCATGAAGGCGGCCTGGGTCTGCGGCTGGTCGGCGAGCTTCTCGATGCGGTCCGCGCCGCCTTCGAGCAGCTGCCGTGCGGTGAGCTCCTCGCCCCGGGTCAGGGTCGGGTCGGAGCGGTCGAAGAGCCCGATCAGAAACTCCGACACCTCGCGGGCGGTGGCCGCCTCACGGTTGGCGCGCGCGGCTTCGCGCCGGATGCGTTCGGCCTGCACCGTCATGGCGGCTGCGAAGGCCACCAGCATGGCGAGCGCCGCGGCGGCGCCGCCCACCAGGACGCGGTTGCGCCGCGCGAACTTGCGCAGCTGATAGAGCGCGCTCGGCGGCCGTGCCAGGATGGGCTGCGATCCGAGGTAGCGCTCGACGTCCTCGGTCAGCGCCGCGGCGGAGCCGTAGCGCCGGTCGGCCTCCTTCTCCAGAGCCTTGCCGACGATGGTCGCGAGATCGGGGTCGAGGCGGCGGGTGCCGGCGAAGCTCTCGTGCAACGGACGCGGCGGGTCCTCGCAGATGACCCGCACCGCCTCGGCGATGGCCGCGCGGTTGACGTCGTACGGGAGCTTCCCGGTGAGCATCTCGTAGAGGATCACGCCGAGAGCGTAGACGTCCGAGCGGGTGTCGACGGAATCCACGTCGCCGCGGGCCTGCTCGGGGCTCATGTACTCCAGCGTGCCCTTGATGGTTCCGATCTCGGAGACCAGGGTGGCGGCGACGTCGGGGTCGGTGATGCGGGCGAGTCCGAAGTCGAGGATCTTCAGGGTCGGCCTGGCCGTTCCCGAGGCGGTGCCCGACACTGAGGTCGCGTCCTCGCTGACGATGATGTTGGCGGGCTTGAGGTCGCGGTGGATCACGCCGCGCTGGTGGGCGTAGTGGACGGCGTCGCACATGGTGCTGAAGAGGCGCAGCCGCAGCTCGAGCTCGGCGGCGTCGATGGTCTCGGGACGACTCGCGAGCCAGCGGTCGAGCCGCTCGCCCCGGACGAGCTCCATGGCGAAGAAGGGGTGGCCGTCGCCGGTGTGGCCGGACTCGTAGATGGCGGCGATGTTGGGGTGCTTGAGGCGGGCCAGGCTCTCCGCTTCGCGCTCGAACATGCGCGCGTGATAGTCGTCGAGGAGGTGGTCGCCGCGCAGCACCTTGAGCGCGACCCGGCGCCTGGGGTGGGCCTGCTCCGCCTCCCACACGACGCCCATCCCGCCCTGGCCGAGCCTGCCGATGATGCGGTAGCCCGCGACCTCGCCTGGGGGCCTCGCAGCGGCGGCGCGTCGCCGCTCGTCCGCCTCGAGGGACAGGGTTTCTGCGTCCTCGACCGACGGGCGGTCTGAGGATGAGATGGTCGCGTCCTCGTCTCGGTTGGGCGGTCGCGTCGGATCGTCTGTCATCAGGGGCGTTCCCGTCTTGACCGATTTTCGTTCCGGGTCCTGCTCGATCAACTGCGGGCGGGGCGTCACGCATTCCGGGTCGTTTCGAGAGTCGACGAGCCGGCGGGGCAGCGTCCGAGAAGCACGGTGGGTCCGCGGTGGTCCGGATTGCTCGAGGAAGTGGTCCGAGCGGCGCGATCACAGCGCCCGGAGCGCCTGTGCGGGCTGCAGGCGGAGGGCGCGGATGAGTGGCGTCAGGCTGCCCAGGGCGCCGGCGAGCAGGCACACGACGATGCCCTCGACGGCCGCGCTGCCGGGCAGCGCGAGCGGGATCAGCCCGGCCGTCGCGTAACCGCCGAGATCGATGGTGCCGAGGGCGAACAGCACCGACATCGCCAGCGGGATGCCGAGCAGGCCGCCGAGGAGGCTCATGGCCGTGCCTTCCAGCAGGATGAGTGATGCCACCCGCCGGCGCGACCAGCCGATGGCCCGCAGGATCGCGAGCTCGGTCGTGCGCTCCGAGACCGTGATGTGGAGGACGTTGGAGACCCCCAGCATGGCGATCACCAGCGCGATCAAAGCCAGGAGACGGGTGTAGGACTCGATTTCCGAGATCTGGACATAGCTGTCGGCCCACTCTGCAGCCGGATGGGCAGTGACATCCGGGAAGAGGCCGTTGACCCTTTCGGCGCAGGCCTGCGCACCTGCGGGGTCCTCGAGGTGGAGGAACACCAGGTTGCTGCCGTTTCCGGCGTTGAAGAGCTCCTGGGCGAGCGGAAGCTCGATCAACGCCCCTCTGTCGATCACGGCGCGACCCGTCCGGTACACACCGCCCACCTCGAAGCGCTGGCGGCGAGTCTCCACGATGTGGCCCGTCGCGAGCCTGAGCTGGCGCGCCGCCAGAACCCCGACCAGCATCTGAGCGGTTTCGGCGTCCGCCGTCAGGGGCCGGCCATCGACGATCTCGAGGCGTGACAGCATCGGGTCGTCGGTCGCCACGCCCCACATCAGGAAGTAGTTTGTGTCCAGGAACCTGGTGTTACCGATCACGGCGCGCGAGACTGCCGCGACCTCCGGCATTGATCCCAACCGTTCGGCGGTTTCGAGCGGGACCACCGAGGTCCAGGCCGACACCGTCCCGTGCTGCTGGACCACGACGTCGGCGCCCAGTATGGCGACGGATTCACGAACAAGATCGAGCAGACCGCGACCGGCGGTGAGGAGCATCATGTAGGCGGCGGCGCCGAAGGCGATGCCTCCGATGGTGAGGGCGGTCCGCCGCGAACGCCGCATCAGGTTCCTGAATGTGATCAGCATGCTGCCCGGCCCGCCCCTTTCACGCGCCGCCTCCACCGGTCAGGTCCCGGCTCTCCGGTGACCGCCGTCCGATGGGCAGGAAGAACATGGCCACGATCGCACCACAGAGGTTGGCGATCAGGTCCTGCATCGTGTTGTGGTAGAAGCCGACGCCGGCGTCGGGGATGAGCCGTGCGACCGAGTACTCGATCATCTCCACGCCGGAGCCGACACCGAGGACGACCAGCACGATCAGCGGTCGATACAGGCGCCCCAGGGTCCCTCCGTCGAGCCGCACGAGCTCGGCGACGACCCGGGCGGTGATCGCGGCGTTGACGAAATGCACGAACTTGTCGAACCGGATCCCGAAGATGATGAGGTCGTAGAGCCGCTGCCCGTCGAGTCTCACGAACCCCGCAACGAAATGGAGAGCGAGAGCGGCGGCGACGGCCACCAACGCCCACGCCGGCAGAGGGTACTGCCGAAGATAGAGCCAGCCCAGCCAGATGGCGATGGCGGCGAGGCAGGCGTACATGAAGAACTCGGCCCTGCTCGCTGGGCCTCCTGCGTCGACCCACATGTCGTGGTGCATCACGGCCGCGAACACCAGGAACAGGAGGGTGGCCGCCGCCGCGAAGATGTCAACGCCGCGCAGCTGCATCCTCGCCTCCGGGCTCGTGGTTGGGGCGCGCCGTCGCGGCCCGGGGAGAGCCGATTCTTCCGTCCAACATGGACACCCTGCGGTCGGCGCGGTCCGCGACCCGTGGATCGTGGGTCACGAGGATGACGGTCCTCCCGCGGGCGAGCTCGCTGTCGAGGAGCAGCTCGAGCACCCGTTCGCCGGTGCGCGAGTCGACGCTGCCGGTCGGTTCGTCCGCCAGCACGAGCGAGGGGTGCCCGACCATCGCCCTCGCGACCGCCGTGAGCTGGCGCTCGCCGCCCGAGAGCGTGCCGGCCAGGAATCCTCCGCGGTGGCCGAGCCCGATCTCTTCGAGCATGGCCCGCGCGCGGCGGCGGATTCCGGTTTGCGCGATGCCCCGCCCGATCAGCGGCAGCATGACGTTTTCCTCGACGGTGAGGTGGGGCAGCAGGTGGTGGAACTGAAAGACGATGCCGAGGTTCTCCGCCCGCCACCGCTCCGCCGGAACGATGGAATGGGCGGGTCGGCCGCCGAGCTCGAGCTCCCCCTCGTCCGGAAGCTCGAGCAGCGCCAGCATCGACAGCAGGGTCGACTTGCCGCAGCCGGTGGGCCCGGTGATGGCCACCCGCTCGCCGGCGGCGATCTCGAGGTCGACCCCGTCCAGGGCGCGCACCAGCCCACCCTCGAATCGCTTGCGCAATCCGCGGGCCGTGACGGAGAGTCCCTCGGCGTTTGTTGCCGCGCGTCGAGTCATGGTGCAGGACAACGCTCGGCGAGCTGTCCGCCGGCGTGCGGCCGATTGTAGCGGATCTCCGGCGGTCGGGGCGACCGGCTACGGTACCGTATCCGACCAGGCCGCCGTGGTGCCGGTCTCGAAGTCGTCGGCGAAGAGAGGGGCGTTCCATAACGCGTCGTCGAGGATGACCTCCGGGCACCCGGGCGACTCCATCATGGCGTGATTGAGGGTCGTCACCCGGTAGGTGTGCTCCTCGAACGGACCCACCAGGTCGGCGAAGAGCGCGATCTCCGGCTCGAGCACGGCCACGCGCACACCGTCCCGGTACACGGCCTGCCAGAGGGTGCCGCCGTCGCTGTCATCGCCCGGCGTCCACGACAGCACCGCGTCCTCGCCGACCAGGCTCAGGTCGAGGGCCGAGGGGCAGCTCGGAGAGGTGTCGTCGAGGGCGCAGGTCAGACTGCCGATCCACGGCTCCTGATCGAGCCAGCCGCCGTTGGTCTCGCCGAAGACGAACCGTGAGCCGTCCCAGGCGAGCGTCAACGCATCGAAGGTCCAGGGCGTGGCGAAGACCTGCCGCTCGGTGCCGAGCAGGGTACCGTCCGGCCCGACCCCCCGGTGGCGGCCGCCCCTGCCGAGGAAGGTCGCGGCCCAGCTCGAGCCGCCCCAGGCGACGTTGGGCCCCATGGCGCCGTCGGAGTCGATCCGGAAGGTGCCGCCGACCGGCGCCGCGTCGGGGCCGAGGCGGGTGCCGTGGCCCTGGTTCGGCGTCGTGCTCGTGTCCTGCCAGACCAGGAGGTGGTGGGAGCCGTTCCAGGCGAGCTGGGGCCGGCTCTGCGCCGCGGGGTGGTTGGTGATGCGCCGTTCGGGGCCGGTGCGGCGGCCGAGGGGGTCGAGCGCCGCGGCGTAGATCTCCTGGTTGCCGTCGCGCTGGTCCCGCCAGGCGACGGCCCGGCCGCGGCCGTCGCCGGAGATCGCCGGCAGCTGCGAAGCGCCGGGCGCGGCGCTGATGCGGGCGCCCGGCTGCAGCACGCTTCCGTCGGGAGCGATCGCTGCGACGTAGATCTCCTGGTTGCCGTGGCGCGTGTCGACCCAGGCGGCGAGGAACACCTCCCCGGTCCAGGTGATCGACGCGTTCCAGATCGGCGAGCTGGAGAGGATGATGTCGGCGCCGAGGCGGGTGAGGGCGGAGTCGAAACGGGCCAGCTTCATGACGCCGGTGAGGCCGTCGTACCACATGACGGCGACGACCTCGCCGCTGAAGGCGAGCGGCAGCGCGGACGAGATGTACGCTTCGGCGACCGCGGCGCCCGAGACCAGGACCTCGCTGCCGGTCGCGAAGCCCGCGGCGTCGAGCTTCCGCAGGTAGACGTCGTACCAGCCGGTGCCGCGCCGGAGGTCCTGCCACGCCGCCACGTAGCCGTCGCCGGTGGCAACCACCGACGGGCTCGTGAAGCCGGCGCCGCCCGGGGCGTGGCCCGAGGTCAGGACGCGGCGTGGGTTGGCGCCGGCGCTGCCGAGCTTGTCGGTGGCCTGGGCATGGACCTCGCGCGCGCCGCCGAGGGCGTCGTGCCAGGCCGTGAGCAGCGAGCTGCCGCCCCACGCCAGGGAAGGCGCCTCCGAGGTGACGCCGTCACCGGTCGTGCTGACGAAAACGTCGTCGCTGAGACGCAATCCCGAGGCGTCCGCGAACGACAGCACCGCCTCGAAGATCTCCCAGCCGCTACGCGAGCCGGTGGTGGCCACCGCCCAGCGGTCGCCGAGCCAGCGCAGGAGCGGGTCGTTCGCGAAGACGCTGAGCGATCCCGGAACGCGGGGATCGCTGAGGCGCGCGGGCGCCGACAGCGCCGCGCCGGCGGCATCGAGGCGTTGGAAGTACACCGCCCGGTCGCCGTCGCGCCGGTCGATCCAGGCGAGGCCATACTCCGAACCGTTCCACACCAGATCGACCGAGCTGCCGTCGTGGTTGCCCCCCACCGCCACCTGCACCGAGGGCCCGGCGGCGGTCCCGTTGGTCGCGAAGCGGCGGAAGTAGAGCTGGGTGGGGCTGTAGCCGCGGTCGACCCAGACCACGCCGTAGTGGGTGCCGTCGAAGGCCAGCGTCGGGTAGACGAGGGTGTTGGGGCTGTCGGAGACGATGACGTCGCCGAGCTGCTTGACGCCCAGCGGCGAGACCCGCGCGAACCGGATCGAGCGCAGGCCGCCGGTCGCCTCCGCCCACACCATGCCCCAGCCCCCGCCGTCCCAGACCAGGCCGTGGCCGCGGCCGTCGGGCCACGGGTACAGGTCGGTGCCCTGGTTGACGCGGATCGGGCCGCTCAGGAAGTTCCCGTCGTCGTCGAGCCGCGCGAAGAAGACGCCGAGATGGTCGGCCAGGTGCTGCCACCAGCTGACGCCCCACTCGCCGGCGGCGACGCCCGTCCCGGCGACGATCCTCGGCAGCGAGATCTCCCCGGTAGGTGTGATCGTCTTCGGCCCGGCCGTCAATGCGCCGGTCGAGCCGAGCTTCGCAAAGGTGATCGTGCAGAGCCCGCCTTCGCAGTCGCGCCACAGCGCGCCGAAGCCGCCGTTGCCGGCCTCGAGCGCCGGGTGGATCGCGCTACGGTGGGTGGTGAGGGCGGTGCGACAGAAGGAGGGCGCCGCGCCCGGGACGAGGGCCGAGGCGACGTTCGACCATGACGACGTGCAAGCCCCGTCGGCGCGCACGCGGTAGGAGTAGGTGGTGCCGCCCACGAGGCCGGTGGCGTCGTGGTAGGACGTGGTGTTGGCGGCGACGTTGGCGAGCACGGCGAAGTCGGGATCGCCGGCGGCCCGGCGCTCGATGCGGAAGCCGGTCTCGTCGGCGGCGTTGTCGAGCCACGAGAGGTCCACGGCCGGTCCGGCGCCGACTGTCGCCTGCAAGCCTGAAGGCGCGAGCGGAGTGGTCTGCACTACCGCCGCGTTGGAGAACTCGGAGGTGTTGCCGTCGGCGTCGGTGAAGGTGGCTGTGATCACCGACCCCACCGGCCGCACCGGCACCACGTAGGTGAAGGCGCCGTTGAAGGCGGGCACCGTCTGGGCGAGGAAGGTCTGACCCTCGCCGAAGCCCGAGGGGTCGCCGGCGGGGGAGCCGAAGAGCTC
>CAZMED010000019.1:0-25852 GCA_964565045.1 uncultured Thermoanaerobaculia bacterium | reverse complement strand
TCGAGGTGGGGCAGCAGGGTCTCGGCGAGGCGCTGCTGGCCCTCGGCGGTGGGGTGGAGACCGTCGGGCTGGATCAGCGACGGATCCGCACCCAGCTCGCGCACGAAGCCGGGCACGAGCTGCACGTTCTCCTCCTCGGCCAGCCGTTCATAAAGGGCGGCGAAGCGGGAGCCGTAGTCGGGGCCGTAGTTGGACGGCACATCCATGCCGAGCAGCAGCACCCGGGCGCCTGAGGCGCGGCCGCGGCGTACGATCTCGCGCAGGTTGGCCTCGGTGGCTGAGAGGTCCTGGCCGCGCAGGGCGTCGTTGCCGCCGAGCTCGACCACCAGGATGTCCGCGGGTTGCTGCAGGACCCAGTCGAGGCGCGCGAGGCCGCCGGCCGAGGTGTCGCCGCTGACGCCGGCGTTGACCACCTCGACGGCGTGGCCGCGTTCGCGCAGGAGCGATTCGACGACGGCGGGAAAAGCCTCCTCTGCCGGCAGGCCGAGGCCGGCGGCGAGGCTGTCGCCGAGAACCACGATGCGCACCGCGGCCGGGGACGCCGTTGCGACAGGCGTCGGTACGACCGCTGTTGGAGCGGGTTCCGGCCCGGCGCACGCCGTGGCCCAGAGCGCGAGGGCCACGGAGAGCACCGCGGGCGAACGAAATCTTCCGGCTCGTGAAATGATGCGTGCCATGTCCGTGATTGTAGCGGCGGGAGGTAGGCGATGGCGAATCATGGCTCGGACGACCACGCGGCGCTGACCCTGCGCGGGGTCGGGCGGCGGCTGCCCTCCGGAGGCCGCATGCTGACCATCCTCGACGGCATCGACCTCGAGATCCGGCGCGGCGAGTTCGTCGCCGTGCTCGGGCCCTCCGGGAGCGGCAAGTCGACCCTGCTCGCCCTGATGGCAGGCCTCGACCGGCCATCGGGTGGCGAGGTG
Source organism: uncultured Thermoanaerobaculia bacterium (assembly GCA_964565045.1). Taxonomy (GTDB): domain Bacteria; phylum Acidobacteriota; class Thermoanaerobaculia; order Thermoanaerobaculales; family Sulfomarinibacteraceae; genus Sulfomarinibacter. The sequence continues at coordinate 24,929 of CAZMED010000019.1, read as the reverse complement.
GCGCTCGACGGTGAGCGCATCGACCGCCTCTCGGAGGACCGGCTGGCCCTGCTGCGCCGCCACAAGGTCGGTTTCGTCTTCCAGTCCTTCCAGCTGCTTGCGAACCTGACCGCGCGCGAGAACGTGCTCCTGCCGATGGAGCTCCTCGGCTGGTCCGACGCCCGGCGCCGGGCCGACGAGCTGCTCGCGGCGGTCGGGCTGTCGGAGCGCGGCCACCACTACCCCTCCCAGCTGTCCGGCGGCGAGCAGCAGCGGGTGGCGCTGGCGCGCGCCTTCGCCCCGCGGCCCATGCTGCTGCTCGCCGACGAGCCCACCGGCAACCTCGACGGCGCCACCGGGCGGGTGGTGCTCGACCTGCTGGCGGCGCTGCGCGCCGAGGAGGGCGCCACCCTGGTGCTGGTGACCCACGACCCGGCGGTGGCGGCGCTCGCCGACCGCCGAATCCACCTCGCGGACGGCCGCATCGAGCGCGAGGAGGCGGCGTGACGCTCTCCTCGTGGCTCGCCCTCGCGGCGCGCGAGCTGCGCGGCTCGGCGGGAAGGCTCGCCTTCTTCGCCGCCTGCCTGGCGGTCGGGGTGGCGGCGGTGGTGGCGGTGGCCGGGCTCTCGGCGGCGCTCGACGACGGGATCCAGGCGCAGGCGCGGCAGCTGCTGGCGGCGGACCTGGCGGTCGAAAGCCGGCGCCCGATCGCTTCCCAGGTCGCGGCCGCGGTCGACGCGCTGCCCGGCGCGCGCCGCGCCGAGGTCCGCGAGCTGCCGAGCGTCGTGTCGGTCCCGTCCGGGACCGCGCCGGAGGCGGCGCCGGGCCCGTCGCTGCTGTGCGAGCTCAAGGCGGTCGAGCCCGGCTATCCCTTCTACGGCGTGCTGACGACCTCTCCGGCCCGGCCGCTCGAGGAGCTGCTCGGACCCGATCGCGTGCTGGTGGGCCCGGAGCTGCTGCTGCGGCTCGGCCTCGAGATCGGCGACGGGCTGCGCATCGGCAGCGCCGACTACCGGATCGCCGGCACGGTCGGCTCGGAGCCCGACCGGCTCGAGGTCGGCTTCACCCTCGGCCCGCGGATCCTGATGTCGCTGGCCGCCCTCGAGCGCAGCGGCCTGGTCGGCCTCGGCAGCCGGGTCGAGCACCGGCTGCTGGTGCGCCTACCGGACGGCGCGTCGGCCGAGGACGTGGGGCGGGCGGCGGCGGTGGTCCGCGCCGCGGTGCCGGACCCGGAGTTCGTCGACGTCGAGACCTACGTCGAGGCGCAGCCCTCGCTGCGCCGCGGGCTCGAGCGGGTGGGCCGCTTCCTCGGCCTGGTGGCCCTGCTCTCCCTGCTGATCGGCGGCATCGGCGTCGCGCAGGCGGTGCGGGCCTGGCTCGCCGGCCGCCTCGACGCCATCGCGGTGCTGCGCGCCATCGGCGTGCGGCCGCGCGAGGTCTTCGCCCTCTACCTCGGCCAGACCGCGCTGCTGGCGTTGGCCGGCTCGGCGCTCGGCGCCGTCGCCGGGTCGCTGGCGGCGCAGGCGGTGCCGCGGCTGCTCGCCGGGCTGCTGCCGGTCGAGGTCGCGGTCGGCTGGCAGCCGGCGGCCATGCTGCGCGGCCTCGCCCTCGGCCTCGGGGTCGCGGTCCTGTTCGCGTTGCGGCCGCTGGCCGAGGTGCTGCGGGTGCCGCCGGTGCGCGTGCTGCGCCGGGATGCCGAGCCGCTGCCCGCCAACCGCGCCGTCGCGGCGATTCTCGGCGCCGTTCTGGCGGGAGGCGTCGCGGCCACCGCGGCCGTCCAGTCCGGCTCGGTCCTGCGCGGGGTGCAGTTCGCGCTCGGGCTGGTGGTGTCGGCGGCGGTGCTGTCGGCGGGGGCGTGGCTGGTGGTGCGCGGGGTGGGCCTCCTGCCGCGCGATCTCGGAGTGGTGGCGCTGCGGCACGGGCTCGCCGCCCTCGCTCGGCCCGGGTCGGGCACCCTGGGTGCGGTGGTCGCGCTCGGCCTCGGGGTGCTGACCGTGCTCGGCATGCTGCTGGTGCAGCAGCGGCTTTCGGCGCAGCTCGACGCCGAGCTGCCCGCGGCCGCGCCGACCGCCTTCCTGGTCGACATCCAGCCCGGGCAGTGGCCCGGGGTGCGCGCCGTGCTCGAGGAGGCGGGCGCCGAGGACCTGGAGTCGGTGGAGGTGGTGGGTGCGCGGCTCGCCGCGATCAACGACCGACCGGTGGCCGAGCTGGTGGCCGTACAGGGCGAGGAGGGGCGGGGCCGGCGCTGGGTCTTGACCCGCGAGCAGCGCCTGACCTCGCTCGAGACCCTGCCCGAGGACAATCGAGTCGTCGACGGCGCCCTGTGGTCCGACCCGTCACGGCCCGAGGTCAGCATCGAGGTGGAGTTCGCCCGTGACCTCGGCGTTGCGGTGGGCGACACCGTCACCTTCGACGTTCAGGGCGTGCCCCTCGAGCTCGCCGTGACCAGTCTGCGCACCGTCGAGTGGGAGCGCTTCTCGATCAACTTCTTCCTCGTGGTGGAGCCCGGCGCGCTCGAGGGCGCGCCGCGCCACCGCATCGCCGCCGCGCGCCTGCCGCCGGCGGCCGAGCTGCCGGTGCAGGACCGCCTCGCGGCGGCCTACCCGAACGTGACCATGCTGCGGCTGCGCGAGGTGCTCGAGAAGATCGTCGCCGTTCTCGAGCGGGTGGGCTTCGCGGTGCGGCTGCTCGGCGCCTTCACCGTGCTCGCCGGGATCGCCATCCTCGCCGGCGCGGTCAGCGCCGGTGCGGTGCGCCGCGGCCGTGAGGTCGCCCTCCTGAAGACCCTGGGCATGACGCGGGCGCAGGTCGCCGGGGTGTTCGCGGTCGAGTACGCGCTGGTGGGCCTGGTGGCCGGGGCCCTCGGCGCGGGCGGCGGGGTGGTCATGGCCTGGCTGGTGACCCGCTTCGGCTTCGAGATGCCGTGGGCGTGGGCGCCCGGGCCACCGGCCGCCGCCGTCTTCTTGACCGTCATCCTCAGTATCGCCGCCGGCCTCGCCGCAAGCCTCCGGGCGCTGGCGGTGAGGCCCCTCGCGGTGCTCCGCCAGACCGGCTGAGCGCCCCAGACGACTCCGTTCGGTTCTTGACAATGTGCGACGCGAGCCCTATAACTCAATAGTCGGTTTAACCAACCGGTTAGTTTGGAGTGACGGATGACGCCTGAAGCACCGACCGCCGGCCCCCGCGAGCGTATCCTCGATGCCGCCTCGGCGGCGTTCGCCAGGCACGGCTTCGCCGGCGCGCGGGTGGACGAGATCGCGATCCACGCCGGCGTCAACAAGGCGATGCTCTACTACCACGTGGGCGACAAGCGGGCCCTCTACACCGCCGTCCTGATGCGCAACTTCGACCGCGTGCAGGCGGCCATCGGGCGGGCCCTGAAGACCACCGGCTCGGCGCGCGGCCGCCTCGAGGCGGTCATCGCGGCTCTCAGCGGCATGGTCCGGCAGTACCCCGACCACCCCCGCATCGTGCTGCGCGAGATCGCCTCCGGCGCGGCCAACCTGCCGCCGGAGGTCCTCGCCCGCATGCTGGAGGTGGTGGAGGTGGTGCGCGAACTGCTCGCGGAGGGGATGGCCGGCGGCGAGTTCCGGCGCCTCGACCCGGTGCTCACCCATCTCACCATCGTCGGCGCCGTGGTCTTCCTCAACGCCATGGCGCCGGTGCGCGACCGCGCGGCGGAGCTCGGCCCGGGCTTCGAGCTTCCGGAGGCCGACGCCGACGTAGCCGCCTTCCTCAACTCGATTCTCCTCGACGGCATCGCCGTCGTCACGGAGCCCGGAGGTTACTGATGCGAATGAACCCGGCCGCGCCCATCCTCGCTCTGATCACCGTCGTGGTGCTCGCCGCCTGCGGCGGCGGAGACGGCAACGGCCGCATCCATGCCTCGGGGCACGTCGAGGCCACCGAGGTCCGCCTCGCCGCCACGGTCGGTGGCCGCCTCCTGGAGGCCCCCTTCGAGGAGGGCGACCACGTGACCGCCGGGGCGCTCGTGGCGCGGCTCGACACCGCGACGGCCGAGCACGCCCTCGCGCAGGCGAGGGCGACGGTGGAGGCCGCCGACGCCCAGCTGCGACTGCTGCTCGCCGGCACCCGCGCCGAGGACCTCAGACGCGCGGAGGAGAACCTGGCCAGAGCGCAGGCCGAGCTCGACGCGGCGCTGCGTGACCTCGCCCGCCTCGAGGGCCTCGCCGGGCGCGGCACCGCCACCGAGAAGGCACGCGACGACGCCGCCACCCGGCGCGAGGTCGCCGCCCGGGCGGTCGCCGCCGCGCAGGCCGAGGTCGACAAGCTCGTCAGCGGTCCGCGCAGCCAGGAGATCGAGGCGGCGCGCGCCGGGCGGGCCGCCGCCGAGGCCCAGGTGGCGGCCGTCGACCAGCAGATCACCGACGCCACCGTCCTCGCGCCGCGCGACGGCGTGCTCATCGAGCGCGTCGCCGAACCCGGCGAGGTGCTGCCGCCGGGCGCCACGATCGCGGTCCTGGTCGACCTGGCGCGACCCTGGCTCGAGGTGTGGGTCGGCGAGCCGTCGCTGGCCTCGATCCGGCTCGGCGACCCGGTGGAGGTGCGGGTGGACGGCCACGACGGCGCCCTCGAGGGGACCGTGGCCTTCATCTCCGATGTCGCCGAGTTCACGCCCAAGAACGTGCAGACCCCGGAGGAGCGCGCCAAGCTGGTGTTCCGGCTCAAGGTGGCGCTCGACAACGAGGACGGGCTCTTCAAGCCCGGCATGCCCGCCGACGCCTGGTTCGGCGGCCAGCCCTCGGGGGCGGGCGGATGAGCGACCCGCCCGTGCTCGCCGCCCGCGGGCTCGAGGTCCGCTACGGCCTTACCGAGGCGGTTCGCGGGGTGTCCTTCGAGGTCGCCCGGGGCGAGGTCCTCGGCCTGATCGGCCCCGACGGGGCCGGCAAGACCTCGACGCTGCGGGTGCTGGGAGGCCTGCTGCGGGCGTCGGCGGGGACCGCGGAGGCGCTGGGCACGCCGTGCTGGGAGCAGCGGCGGGCGCTGCACCACCGGCTCGGCTACCTGGCGCAGCGATTCGCGCTCTACGGCGACCTCACGGTGGACGAGAACGTCCAGTTCTTCGCGCTGATGTACGGCGTCCCCGCCTGGCGCGACCGCCGGACCCGGCTGCTCGAGCTGGTCGGTCTCGACCGCTTCCGCAACCGTCTCGCCGACAAGCTCTCCGGGGGCATGAAGCAGAAGCTCGCCCTGGCCTGCACCCTGATCCACTCGCCGGAGGTGCTGCTGCTCGACGAGCCCACCACCGGCGTCGACCCGGTGACCCGGCGCGAGCTGTGGCGGTTGTTGGCCGAGCTGGTGGGCGAGGGTCTCACCCTGGTGGTGGCCACCCCCTACCTCGACGAGGCGGAACGCTGCACGCGCGTGGTCCTGATGCAACGCGGCGAGGTGCTCGCCGACGGCCGACCCGCCGCCATACCCGGCCGCATGCCCGGCACGGTGGTGGCGGTCGCCGCCGCCGATCGCAACGCGGCGGCAGCGGCCCTCGAGGGCGTATCGGAAATCGCCGACGTCGCGGTGTTCGGTGTCGCCCTCCACGTGCGTGTCGACGAAGCGGCCGAGCCCGCACAGCAGCGGGTGCGGCGGTTGCTCGCCGAGGCCGGCGTCGACGCCGAGGTCCGCGCCGTGCCGGCGACGCTGGAGGACGCCTTCCTCTACCTGACGACCCACGACACGAGGCGCGCGGAGGCCACATGAAGTACGCGGTGTCCTGCCTGATGACCCTGTTGCTCGGCTTTCCGGTCGCCGCCGAGGTGCTGTCCCTGGATGCGGAAGAGGCGGTCGAGCTGGCGCTGGCGGCGTCTCACCGGAGGGCCGCGGCCGAATCCCGGGTCGAGGCCGCCGCCGAGCGGACTGCGGCCGCCGAGGCACGGCGCCTGCCGACCCTCGACCTCGAGGCGAGCGTGGCGCGCCGCAGCTCGGTGCCCGAGGCCGCCTTCCCGGAGTCCATTCCGGACATCGGGGGCTTCGTGCTCTTTCCCAGCATCGAGAACACCTACCGCACCGGTTTGGTTGTCAACCAACGACTGTGGACCGGCGGCGCCGTCTCGCAGTCGCGCGCGGCGGCGCGGCACGAGGAGACGGCGACCGGGGCCGAGGCGGCAACGGTGGCGGCCGACCTCCGCTACGAGGCCCGCACGGCGTACTGGAACTCGGTCGCCGCCGCCGCCGCTCTCGAGGCGGCCCGCGCGGAGGTAGAACGCGCCGACCGTCTCCTCGAGGATGCGCGCGCTCTGCGCGCCGCCGGCATGGCGGTGCGTGCCGACGAGCTGGGTGCGGAAGCACGCCTCGCAGCGGCCGAAGTGCGCGTGATCGAGGCCGAGGCCGAGGCCGCCAACCGCCTGGCCGGCCTGCGCTCCCTCCTCGGCCTGCCGCACGGATCCGAGATCGAGCTCGCCGAGAGCATTTCGCGCCTTCCTGCCGAACCTTCCGCACTCGGGACGCTCATCGCAGACGCGACTTCGAACCGGCCGGAGCTTGCGGCCCTGACAGCTCGCCGCGACGCCCTCGCGAGCCGCAGCGCGGCCGTCGCCGCCCCGGGACGCCCCCAGGTGTCGCTGGCGGCCCGCTGGGACGTGGCGCGGCCCAACGAGCGCTACCTGCCGCTCGAGGACCAGTGGAACTCGAGCTGGAGTGTGGGCGTCGTCGCAGGCTGGCGGGTGTTCGACGGCGGCCGTATCGGCGCCGAGGCGGCGGCGGTGGACGCCGAACGCACCGCGCTGCAGGCTGATCTCGGCGAGCTGGAGCGGCGCATCACGCTCGAGGCCGAAACGACGCGTCGCGCCCTCGAGGCGGCCCTCGCCGCCGAGCGTGCGGCGGCCGCCGCGGTTGCCGCTGCCGCGGCGCGGGAATCGGACAGCCGCGACCGCTACACCTCGGGTGTCGCCACCGTGTCGGAGGTGCTGGACGCCCAGGCCGAGCTCGCCGACGCCGAGCTGGCGCTGGTGCGCGCGCGCAGCTCGGCCTGGGTCGCCGAAGCCGGCCTGCGCCGTGCGGTGGGCCGGTGAACGCCCCGGCCCCCCATGACGCGGGCGAGCCGGTGGTCAGCGCCCGCGAGCTGACCCGTACATTCGGCGACTTCGTGGCCGTCGACCGGGTGTCGTTCGAGGTGGCGCGGGGCGAGATCTTCGGCTTCCTCGGCTCCAACGGCGCCGGCAAGACCACCACCATCCGCATGCTCTGCGGCCTGCTCGAGCCCTCCGGGGGCAGGGCCACAGTGGCCGGGTTCGACGTGGCCACCCAGCGGTCCGCGATCAAGACCCGGATCGGGTACATGTCGCAGCGCTTCTCCCTGTACGGCGACCTCACCGTGGACGAGAACCTGCGCTTCTGGGGCGGCGCCTACCGCTTGTGGGGCCGCGGGCTCGAGGCGCGGCGTCAGTGGGCGGTGGAGGCCTCGGGCCTCGAGGCGAGTCGCGGCGCTCTGGTGCGCGACCTGCCCGGCGGTTTCAGGCAGCGGCTGGCCCTGGGCTGCGCGCTGCTGCACGAGCCGCCGGTGGTGTTTCTCGACGAGCCCACCGGAGGCGTCGACCCCGAGGCCCGGCGGCGCTTCTGGGATCTCATCGACAGCCTTTCGGCCGGCGGCACCACCATCTTCGTCACCACCCACTCCATGGACGAGGCCGAACGCTGCCACCGGGTCGCCCTGATGCACGCCGGGCGGCTGCTCGCCCTCGACACCGTCGCCGAGCTCAAGTCCGTTTTCCCGCCGGACAGCGTGCTCGAGGTCAGCTGCCCGCGGCCGGCCGAGGCATTGGAACGCCTTGAGGACGCGCCCGGAGTCGAGGACGTGTCGCTGTTCGGTGACCGGCTGCACGTGGTGGTGGATCGACCACAGCGCTCCGAGGAGGTGAGGGCGGCCCTCGACGCCGGTGGGTTTTCGCCTCTGGATCTGGAGGCGGTGACGCCGTCGCTGGAGGACGTGTTCATCAAGGTCATCCGCGACGCGGATCGGCGGTCCGGCCCGTGATCCGAAGGATCCTCGCCGTCACCGTCAAGGAGCTGCTGCAGCTGCGGCGCGACTGGCGCACGGCGCTGGCCCTGCTGGGCATGCCGGTGGTGCTGCTGCTGATCTACGGCTATGCCCTGAGCTTCGACGTCCAGGACATCCGCCTGGCGGTGGTCGACCGCTCGCGCTCGGCCGACTCGCGGCAGCTGGTGCAGTCGTTCCTTCGCTCGGGCTACTTCGTGCGCGTGGCGACCCTCGACGAGACCCGCCCCCTCGACGCCCTCTTCGACTCGGGCCGCGCGCAGGCGGCGCTGGTGGTCCCGGCGGAGTTCGCCGCCGACCTCGCCGCCCGCCGGCGCACCGCCGTCCAGTTCGTCCTCGACGGCTCCGACTCCCAGACCGCCAGCACCATCCTGGGCTACGCCCGCCAGACCGTCGCCGCCGCCTCCCTCGAGCTGGTGGGGATCGATCTCGAGTCGCCGCTGACGGCGCGGCCGGTGGTCTGGTACAACCCGGACCTGGAATCGTCCATCTTCCTCATCCCGGGCCTGCTGGCCTTCATTCTGATGCTCACCTCGGTCATCGCCACCGCCCTCGCCGTGGTGCGCGAGAAGGAGCGCGGCACCCTGGAGTCGCTGCGGGCGACGCCGCTGGTGGCCCTCGAGCTGTTTCTCGGCAAGACCCTCCCGTACCTCCTGGTGGCGTCGCTGGCAGCGGCCGGCTCGCTGGCGCTGGGGTGGCTGCTCTTCGAGCTTCCGGTTCGCGGTTCCCTCGGCTGGCTGGCGGTGCTCACCGTGCTGTTCCTGGCCGGCGGCCTCGGCTGGGGCGTGCTCCTCTCCACCCTCGCCGACTCGCAGCAGGTGGCCTTCCAGCTCAGCCTGCTGTCCTCCATGTTGCCGACCCTGCTCCTGTCAGGTTTCGTCTTTCCCATCTCCTCGATGCCGCAGGCGCTGCAGTGGATCTCGCACATCGTGCCCGCCCGCTACTTCATCGCCGCGCTGCGCGACGTCGTCCTCAAGGGCGTCGGCCCGGAGGTGTGGTGGCCCGAGGCCGCCGCGCTGGTCGCCTACGGCGGCATCGTGCTCGCGCTCGCCACCGCGCGCATGGTCCGGAGCCTGTGATGGCGCGCGAGGTCGAGACGCCCCGGAGCTCGAGATGAGGACGCTCGCCAACATCCTGGTCAAGGAGCTGCTGCAGCTGGCGCGGGACCCGAAGATCCTGCCGATCCTCTTCATCGCGCCCGTGGTTCAGCTGACGATCCTCGGCTACGCCGCCACCACCGACGTGCGCCGGGTGGAGCTGGCAGTGGTGGACCTCGACCGCACCCCCGCGAGCCGCGAGCTGGTGGACGCCTTCACGTCCTCCACCTACTTCCGCCGGGTCGCCGCGCTGCCGAGCCAGGACGGGATCGATCGCTGGCTGGACAGCGGCCGCGCGCGGATCGCCCTGACCGTCCCCGCAGGTTACGCCGCCGACCGCGCCGCCGGCCGAACGGTCGCGCTCGGGCTCGTCGCCGACGGCTCCAACTCCATGGTGGGCACCCTCGGGCTGTCCTATGCGGAAGGTGTCATCCAAGGCATTGTCGAGCAGGAGGGGTACCGTCTTCCCGTGGAGCTGCTGCCGAAGGTGCTCTACAACCCCGACCTGGTGAGCCGCAACTTCATGGTGCCGGGTGTCCTGGCCATGATTCTGATGATCATGACCATGATGCTCACCTCGATGGCGCTGGTGCGCGAGACCGAGGTCGGCACCATGGAGCAGCTGCTGGTGACGCCGCTTTCACCCTCCGCCATCATCGTCGGCAAGCTGGTCCCCTACGCCCTGGTGGGGGCGGTGGAGATCTCAACCGCCCTGCCGGTGGTGCTGTTCTGGTTCAAGGTTCCCCTCGAGGGCTCGCTTCCGCTGCTGGTACTGCTCACCGCGCCATTCATGCTCTGCACCCTCGGCCTCGGCCTCCTGGTCTCCACCCTGTCGGCGACCCAGCAGCAGGCCATGATGCTGGCCACCTTCCTCTTCATGCTGCCGCAGGTCCTGCTGTCGGGGCTGGTGTTCCCGATCCAGAACATGCCCCTTCTCTTCCAGTGGCTCACCTACGCCATCCCGCTGCGCTACTACCTCACCGTGCTGCGCGGCGTCTTCCTCAAGGGCGTCGGTCTCGACGTCCTGTGGCCGCAGGGCCTGGCCATGCTGGTCATCGGCGCCGCCATCCTGGCCGTCGCCCGGCTCCGCTTCCGGCAACGGCTCGGCTGAGACGGGAGGGCCCCCGGTCTCGATACCGGCTCAATCTGCAGGCTTCTCAGCGCAGGAGGCGCCGGTCCTGCGGTGGTAGACTCTGGAGCAGCCAGGGCCCGCGCAAAGCGCGTGCAACCGGGCCGGGGAGGACTGAAGGCATGGCAGTCGTGATGATTGACGCCGGTGTCTTCTGCCGGGGACCAGAGGTGACCGGCGGGGTTCGGGATCGGCTCGGCGCAGCGGAGCTTCGTGACGCCGAGCTCTTCAAAGCGGCCGCCGGGCGTTCCGGCATCTCGGCGGAGCGCCTCGGACGGCTGGTCTACGGCCCCCGCTCGCTGCTCGACAACCTGCGCCGCGACCAGCCCCGCCTCGTCGCCCACCTCAGGCAGGCGATGGCGGCGGCCATCGGCCGCGAGCCTGCTGTCTATCTGGGCGGGCTCGGGCACCTGGTGCCGCCCTCGCTGACCCACGTGCTCAAGGTCTGCCTCGGCGGCACTCTTGAGTACCGGACCGAGCAGGGCGCGGCCGAGGGACTTTCGAACCGGGAGGCGCAGCGCCGGATCGCCAAGGCGGACGAGCTGCGCGCCGAGTGGATCGGGGCCCTGCACGACAGCGGCCCCTGGGACAAGGCGCTCTACGACATCTTCCTCGCCATGCAGGACACCTCGGTCGAGGACGCGGTGGAGACCATCTCGAGCCACGCGCAGCAACCGGCGGTCTCGGTCACGGCCTCGGTGGAGCAGGCGATCGCCGATTTCCGGACCGCCGCGGCGGTCGGAGTGGCCCTGGCGGAGGACGGCCACGACGCGGACGTCGTCTGCCGCGACGGCTCGGTCACCATCCTCATCAAGGAGCACACCATGTTTCTCGAGCGCCACCAGCGCGAGCTCGAGGACATCGCGCGCTCGGTCGACGGCGTGCGGCAGGCGGCTGCGCGGCCCGGCCCCCGCTACCGCGAGGCCAACATCTCCTTCGACATGGACCTGCGGGTCCCGTCGAAGGTCCTGCTGGTCGACGACGAGCAGGAGTTCGTGCACGCGCTCTCGGAGCGGCTGCAGACGCGGCGCATGCAGCCCGCCATCGCCTACGACGGCGAGCAGGCGCTGGCCATGATCGCCGACGACGAGCCGGAGGTCATGGTCCTCGACCTCAAGATGCCCGGCATCGACGGCATGGAGGTGCTGCGGCGGGTCAAGCGGACCAACCCGGGCACCGAGGTCATCATCCTCACCGGGCACGGCTCCGACCGCGAGGAGGTCCTGGCCGCCGAGCTCGGGGCCTTCGCCTACCTGCGCAAGCCGGTGGACATCGAGGTCCTCACCGAGACCATGAAGGCGGCCTATCAGAGGGTCGAAGAGGCGCGCCGCGAGCGGGCCGACGACTGAGGGCGCCCGGTGATGTCACCTTCCCGCGGCCTGCTGCCCGAGATCACGGTGCCGGCCCCGGTCGAGGGCGGGGCCAAGGTCCCGGAGCGGGCCTACCGGACCCTGCGCCGAACGGTGGTTCTGGCGACGGCAACCGTCGCGCTGGTACCGCTGTTCATCACCACGATCATGAACTACGTGCAGTACCGCGAGGCGCTGCAGGCCGAGGCGGTCCAGCCGATGGCGCGGCTGACCCTCAACACCAAGCGCTCCCTCGAGCTCTTCCTCTCCGAGCGGCGGTCGGTCCTGACCTTTCTGGTCCACGAGCGGTCGTTCGCCGACCTCTGCGACGAGCAGGCGCTGACGCGCATGATCTCCAACCTCAACCGCTCCCTCGAGGTCGGCGCCTTCGTCGATCTCGGGGTGATCGACGATGCCGGCAACCAGCCCTGCTACTCGGGGCCCTACGAGCTCGCGGGCCGGAACTACCTCGACCAGGACTGGTTTCACGAGGTCGCCCGGCTCGGCGCCTACACCAGCGACGTCTTCCTCGGTTACCGCAACTCGCCGCACTTCGCCATCGCCACCAAGCACGACCGCGACGACGGCGGCTTCTACATGCTGCGCGCGACCATCGACGCGGACATGCTGAGCGAGCAGATCCTCACCGCCGGCCTCAACCCCACCGACGACGTCTTCCTCATCAGCCGCGACGGCGTCCTGCAGTCTCCCTCGCGGCGCTACGGCGACATCCTGCAGCCCTTTCCGATGCCGGTGCCCCACTACTCGCCGAGCGTCGAGGACGTCGAAATCGTGGACTCCCACGGCGAGAGGGTCTTCATGTCCTCCGCCTACATCGAGAACTCGCCCTTCATCCTGATTCACGTCAAGCCGGCCAGGGAGGCGATGGGGCGCTGGTTCTCACTGCGCAGCGAGCTCCTCGGCTTCCTCGTCGTCAGCACCGCCCTGATCATCGGCGTGATCCTGTGGGGCTCGGGGCAGCTGATCCGGCGCATGCGCGAGGCCGACGAACGCCGGGCGGCCCTCTACCACCACATGGAGTACAGCAACAAGCTGGCCTCGATCGGAAGGTTGGCCGCGGGCGTCGCCCACGAGATCAACAACCCGCTCGCGATCATCAACGAGAAGGCCGGCCTCGTCCTCGACCTGGTCGCGGTGGGCCCCGAATCCCAGCACCAGCAGCGGCTGGTGGCGGCGGTCGACTCGATCCTGCGCTCGGTGGGGCGCTGCAAGGCGGTCACCCACCGCCTGCTCGGCTTCGCCCGCCACATGGACGTCCACAACGAGCCCATCGATCTCGAGACCCTGCTCAAGGAGGTGCTCGGCTTCCTCGAGAAGGAGGCCGAGTACCGCAACCTGATCGTCAGCTTCGAGGTCGAGGAGGGCCTGCCGATGGTCACCAGCGACCGCGGCCAGCTGCAGCAGGTCTTCCTCAACATCCTCAACAACGCCTTCGCGGCGGTCTCCGAGGGGGGAGAGATCGGCATCGAGATCGCCCGCGAGGGCGCCGACCGGGTCGCGGTCACCGTCGCCGACAACGGGGTCGGCATCCCGCAGGAGCACCTGGAGCGGATCTTCGAGCCCTTCTTCACCACCAAGCAGGGCTCCGGAACCGGGCTCGGGCTGTCCATCACCTACGGCATCGTCAAGAAGCTCGACGGCGAGATCCGGGTCGACAGCTCGGCCGGTGAGGGGACCCGCTTCACCGTCAGCCTGCCGGTGTCGCAGAAAGGCTGAGGAGCATGGAACACCTGAGCGTGCTGTTCGTCGACGACGAGGAGGAGCTGGTGTCGGCGGTCGTCGAGCGCCTCGAGCTGCGCGGCATCGACGCGGTCGGCGTCACCTCGGGCGACGAGGCCCTCCATCTCCTTCGCGAAAGGCCGTTCGACGTCGTCGTGATCGATGTCAGAATGCCCGGGATCGGAGGACTGGAGGTGCTGCGCACGATCAACCGCCGCCACCCCGGGGTCAAGGTCATCCTCATGACCGGCCACGGTTCCGCGGAGGACAGCGAGGTCGGCCGCCGCCTGGGGGCGGTCGCCTATCTCCAGAAGCCGGTCGACCTCGAGGACCTGCTGGCGACGATCGAGCAGGCGGAGGGCGCTCCCGGCGGGGAGAAGCCCGATGAAGGATGAGACCCGGCGGTCGCTGCAGCGGGAGGGCGTGAGCTTCTTCGGCGCCGTCGGCGCGGGCCTGTCGCACGAGCTCAGCAACGTGCTCAACATCATCAACGAGCTTTCGGGCCTGCAGCAGGACATTGTCGCGGCGGCAGGCGACGGCGGCTCCGCCGGCCTCGCGCGGGTGGCCGATCTCGCGGCTCGGGTGAAGTCGCAGGCGATCCGCGGCGAGGAGATCAACCGCAGCCTGCACCGCCTGTCCCACACCGTCGACGACCCCGACGTCAGCTTCGACCTCGGTGACGCGCTCGCCCTCTTCGAGTCGCTCGCGGCGCGGGCGGCGCGGCTGGCGGAGGTCGAGCTCGAGGTGCGCCCGCCGGCAGGACCACTGGCGCATCGGGGCGATCCGTTCGCGCTGCAGATGGTGCTCCACGCCTGCCTGCGGGCGGCGCTGGCGGGGGCCGCTTCCAGGCGCCGGATCGAGGTCTGGGCCGAGGGCGGCGGCGACGCGGCACGTGTGATCATGAGCAGCTCCGACCCGGTGCCCGGGCTCGAGAGCGATGCGTCGATCGCCGCGGCCCTCGAGCTCGGCGTGGCGGTCCTGGGCACGTTGCCGAGGCTCGAGCCGGGGGCGGACGCGGGGCAGCGCATCGTGCTCGAGCTCGCGAACGGGGCGGCGGGGGACGGCGTCGAGCCGGACGACGGCGCGGTGGAGGTTTGAATGGCCAAGGATCGGGTTCTTCTGGTGGACGACGAGGTGAACTTCCTCGAAGCGCTCGCCGAGCGCATGCGGATGCGGGGCCTCGAGGTGACGTGCGCGAGGTCCGGGCGGGAGGCCCTGACCGCCGTCGAGGGGGCGACCTTCGACGCGGTGGTACTCGACCTCGCGATGCCGGGCCTGGACGGCCTCGAGACCCTGCGCCGGCTGCGTCAGATGCAGCCCGAGCTGCAGGTGATGATCCTGTCCGGCCGCGCCACCGTGCAGACCGCGGTCGAGGCGACCCGGCTCGGCGCCACCGACATCTTCGAGAAGCCCACCGAAGTGGACACCCTGGTGCAGCGCATCCGCTCGGCGCGGGCCGCGCGCCTCGCCCACGACGACGAGGTCTCGCAGGAGCACATCGACGAGATCATGCGCACCAAGGGCTGGTAGCGCCTCGGGATCAGGTCCCGGTCACGAAGCCTCGACGACCTCGCGCAATGGGCAGCGCTCCTCGGAGGAGTCGCGGTGGGCCTCGGCGTGCACGGCCTCGAGGGCTGCCGCCTGGGTGGGGAAGAGGCACTCGGCGCCGATGGCCTCGTCGATCCCGGTCCGCCGCAGCACGTCCAGGACCTCGTCGCGAAGTCCGCTGACGCACACCCGGAGCCCGCGATGCCGCAGCTGCTCGAGCAGCTCGAGCAGGCCCTCGGCGGCGGTCTCGTCGAGGCGTTCGATCGTGTGGCCGGCCACGATGAGGCCGCGCAGGTCGGGCAGGTCCGCGATCACGCTCTCGACGCCGCGGGTGAAGTGCTTGAGGGTCGAGTAGTCGAGGCGTCCGTCGAAGCGCACCATCGCGAGGTGCCGGCAGCGCGCCAGACCGTGCCGGCGTGCGCTGCGCAGCGAACCGTCGGGATGGAGCGAGAGCTCGGTGACGTGCGGGAGCAGGCCCTCGAGCGGGCAGGCTTCGGCGGCCCGGGTCGGGTGGGTCTCGCCCCACAGCTCCGCCAGGGCCCCGCTCACCGAGGGGTAGATGTCGTCGACCCCGATGGCGTCGACGACCCCGCTTCGGGCGAGGGTCTCGAAGGCTGGGTCGGGGACCCGGCACAGCGCGACCCGGAGGGCGGAACCCCTCGCGTGCCGCACCAGGGCGAGCAAATTCTCGGCCTGCGAGGGCTCGAGGCGGGTGATGGCGCTGCACACGAAGATCACGGTCTCGATGTCGGGCCTTCCGCTCCGCCAGCGCTCGAACTCCGCGATCATGACGTCGTCCCCGGCGAAGCCGGCGGCACTGTCGAAGCGCAGCAGGGCGACCGACGGGCACAGGCGGAGTCCGAAACGGCTGGCGTCGCGCAGGCCTCCCGAGGGGTGCACCCCGAGCTCGGTCAGCTGCGGCGCGAGCGGGTGCAGCGGGCACGCGCGTTCGTCCGAGCCGGCATGGCTCTCGGCCCAGATCGACGCCACGGCGACGGCCTCGGTCGGATACAGGTGGGAGCCGTCCACCAGCTCTCCCTCACCCGCCTCGATGAAGGTCTGGACGACCTTGTCGGACATGTCGCTGAACGAGACCGCGAGCTGGTGCTTGCGGAGCTCCTCGACCATCCGGCCGAGGCGCTGCGCGCCTTCGGTGTCGATCGAGCTCATGTCGTGGGCAACGACCAGGACATGGCGCAGGTCGGGTCGGTTCGCCACCAGCGCGAAGATCCACTCCTCCACGTAGCGCACGTTGGCGCGGTTGACCGGGCTTTCGATGCGCAGCGCGGCGATGTGGCGGCACAGCGGCAGGCGGTGGCGCGCGGCGTCGCGCAGCGTCCCGTCGGGGTGCAGCGAGAGCTCGGCCAGGCGGGGCACGACGCCGAGGAAGGGGCAGTCGAGCTCGTCGGTGTCGCGGTGCGCCGGCGCGTAGATGGCCGCGATGGCGCGGGCGTCGGTGGCGAAGATGTTCTCCTCGCCGATGCGGTTGTAGAGGTGGGAGCGGCGGAGGACGTCCTCGACCTTGCCGGACAGCCCGGTGATCGCCACCTGGATGTTGGACGCGCGCAGGCGGTCCACCAGGTGGCGCAGCGTCTCTTCGCCCGAAGCGTCGATCTCCGAGATCCCGCGGCCCGACAGCAGCAGGTAGCGGAGGTGACGGTGCTCGGCGACCTGGCGCAGGATCTCGTCCTCGAGATAGGAGGTGCTGGCGAAGTTGAGGGGGCCCTCGAAGCCGACCACCGCCACGTAGCGGCAGGTGCCGATCGCGTGGCGGTCGGCGTCCCGCACCGTGCCGTCGGCGGCCGGCACCAGGCGCGCCACGCGCGGCCGCATGGAGCGGTAGAGGTAGCCGGCGAGCGACAGCGCCACGCCCATGAAGATGCCCCACTCGAGGTGCGGCGCGAGCGCCAGCGTGCCGACGAAGGTGATGACCGAGACCACGCCGTCGAAGGGGCTGGTCCGCCAGGCGTGGACGAAGCCGCCGACGTTGAGGAGGCCGATCACCGCCATCATGATGATCGCCGCGAGCACCGCCTGCGGCAGGTAGTAGAGAAGCGGCGACAGGAACAGCAGCACGATCATCACCACGCCGCTCGAGAACACGTTGGCGATCCCGGTCCGGGCGCCGGCCTGGAGGTTCACCGCCGATCGGGAGAACGACCCCGACACGGCGTAGCTCTGGAACACGCAGCCGACCATGTTGGCGAGGCCCTGGCCGATCAGCTCCTGGTTGGGGTCGAGCCGCTGGCGGGTCTTGGCGGCCATCGCCTTGGCGATCGAGATGGCCTCCATGAAGCCGAGCAGGGAGATGATGATCGCCGGCGCGATCAGCTTCGGGATCACGCTCGCCTCGAGCCGCGGCAGCTTCGGAGACGGCAGCCCCCGGGGAATCTCGCCGACGACCGTGCCGCCGCCGACGAACACCAGCGCCTCGGGATCGAGCGGCCTGCCGCCGACCTTCAGCCGCCAGCGGCGGCCGTCGGCGGAAGCGCCCTCGGGCAGCTGCTCCCGTTGGTAGAGGCCGGCCTGGGGGCTCGGCTCCGGGACCCGGACGAAGACGATCGAGCGGAGCGCCGTGCGGGAGGCGGCGACCTCCTCCTTGAGCTCCTCGAGGTGGGTGTCGAGCAGCCCGGCCATCTGGTGCAGCACCAGGGCGCGCTCGCTGAGGCCGCCATCCTCCGGCACCTCCGTTCCGAGCTCGAAGGCATTCACGTCGCGCTCGGAGTGGCACCGTTGGCAGAACTCGTCCGCGCTCTCCGCCACCGCCATGCCGGCCTGTGTGCCCTCGGAGCGCAGCTCCTCCATGCGCCGCTGGCTGGTGATCGCGGCGTTGAAGTCCTCGACCAGGGCGGCGAGCTGCGGCGCCCGCACGTCGCGCGCGGGCGCGGATGCGTTGTGCTCGAAGCCGAAACCCCAGGCGATGAGGCTGGTCACCACCACCGCGATCAGGACGTTGGGCAGCCGCGGGTTGAATCGGCGCACCCCGACCATGATCGCGAACGCCACCGCCGCCATGCCGAGGGTCGGGAGGTGGGTCCAGTGGACGGCGGACTCGACCACCCTGAGCACGGTCTCGTAGTGGTGCTCGGCCTTTTCCACCGAGACGCCGAAGATCTTGTCGAGCTGCGAGGTGGCGATGATCAGCGCCGCCGCGTTGGTGAAGCCGTTGACCACCGGGTGCGAGAGGAAGTTCACCACCAGCCCGAGGCGGGCGACGCCGAGCATGAACTGGAAGATCCCGACCATCAGCGCGAGCAGGATCGCGTAGGCGATGAACTGCTCGCTGCCGGCGGTCGCCAGGGGCTCGAGCGAGGCCGCCGTCATCAGGGACACGACCGCCACCGGGCCGGTCGCGAGCTGCCGGCTCGAGCCGAAGAGGTTGGCCACCATCGGCGGCAGGAAGGCGGCGTAGAGGCCGTAGTAGGCGGGCAGGCCGGCGAGCTGCGCATAGGCCATCGACTGCGGCACCAGCACCAGCGCGACGGTGAGGCCGGAGATGAAGTCGACCCGCAGGGTCTCGGGTGTCAGCTCGGGAAGCCAATCGAGAAAAGGAAATATCTTGCGTGCCAGTCTCATGAGACATGCCCCCGCATCCCGGCGAGTATACTCCCCCGGTCCGCAGGCTCCGGCGGTTCGACGCCCCGGTGAAGGAGCGCACGCCGTCCCGGTATCTGATGCGGGCGAGGGAGGTCCTGACGATGGCGATACACTTCTGGTGCCTGGTCGCGGCGTGGGTGGTGGTGTACCTCAGCAAGCTGCCGGTGGCGGTCGCCATGCAGCGCGCGGGCGGCTACGACAACCACCACCCGCGGGCGCAGCAGGCCGCGCTCGAGGGTTTCGGGGCGCGGGCGTTGGCGGCGCACCTGAACGGGTTCGAGAGCTTTGCGCCCTTCGCCGCCGCGGTGCTGGTGGCGCACGTGTCGGCTGCGCCGGCCTCGATCGTCGACACCCTGGCGGTCGTGTTCGTCCTCGCCCGACTCGCCTACGTGAGCTGCTACCTGGCCGACCTGGCGACGCTGCGCTCGGCGGTGTGGTCGGTGGGCTTCCTCGCCACCCTCGGGATCTTCGTCTCGCCCCTGCTGTGAGCGGGGGCGCCCGCTCAGAAGGGCTTGGCGATCGCCAGCCAGGCCGCCGTCCCGCCGAGAACCGGCAGCAGCAGCCACAGCCCCGCCGCCCACTCGGGCCGGCGGCGCAGGGGCAGCACGGCCATCGCGAGCAGCAGCCAGATGCCGAGCTTGAGCCAGGCCCACAGGGGAATGGCGCCGAACATGCCGAGCCTCGCGAGCAGCCCGAACCCGGCGACCAGGATGATGGCCAGGGCGACGCCGTGGGCGGCGGCGGCGAGACGGCGCAGCCGGACGCCTTCGGCGCCGGCGGTGGCGGCGAGGGTGCCGAGGGACGTGAACAACAAGATGATCGAGAAGACGTGCAGCACGCGGTAGAACTCGTAGCTCATCAAAGCCTCCACCGGGGTCAACGCGGAGCCGGCCCCGGGCGTTCCCGATGGCGGCGGCGGGCGAGGAAGACCCCGGCCGCGCCGTCCACCCGAGCCGCTCACCCGAGGCGGCGCGCCTGGACGATCATCCGCGGGCTGCGCTCGCCGAACGGCCGTCCCGAGTAGTCGCCCACCACGGACTCGACGTCGAAGCCGGCGGCGTAGAGGGCGGACTCGAGCTCGCGGCGCCCGACCCGGGCGAGGCGGAACTCGACCTGCAGAAGGTCGAGCGGGGCGTCGTCGATCCAACGCCGCTCCTGGTAGGTGTAGCGGACCGTCGTGGCGCCGCCGTTCTCGTCGTCCGCCTCTTCAACGAGCTTCTCGACGATGTGCCCGTGCGGGGGCAGGCGGAACTCCGTGGAGCGGCGGCGCGGGGCTGAGGCGGCCGCGGCGCCGGGGTTGAAGAGGTCGGCCAGCAGCAGGCCCCCCGGCTCGAGGTGGTCGGCGATCCGCCCGAGGCATCGGCGCCTTGAAGGGTCGTCGGCGAGCAGGTTGAAGGTGCTGAAGGCGAGGATCACCGCCCGGAAGCGGTGGCGGTAGGTGAAGTCCACCATGTCCTGGCGGGAGAACCTGAGCCGCAGCCTGGCGTCGGGCGCCAGCGCCACGCGCCGGCGCCGCGCCCGCCGCAGCATGGCGTCCGAGGTGTCGAAGCCGGACACTCTGAAGCCCGCGACGGCCAGCGGCGCCACCACCCGGCCGGTGCCGCAGCCGGGCTCCAGCACCGGGCCGCGCACCCGGTCCGCCTGCAGGCGGTCGAGATAGAAGTCGATGTCCTGACGGAAGCCGTCGTACTCGCCGTCGAAGTACTTCGCCACCGAGCCGTAACCGCTCATCGTCTGCTCCAGAAGCGTCGCTCGAGGCAGGCCTGCGGCACGCCTCGGCCGAGCAGTGTGCCTCATTTCCCGTCCGCGTCAATCGGCGGGCGCGGGCGACCCCGTTTCGTGGCTTTCGAGCGGCTGCGGCACGCCGTCAGATGCTCGCTCGCGCAGGCGCAGCACGAAGAGGGTGCCGATGAGGCCGAGCACCACGATCATCGCTGCCAGGGTCGGCCGCGAGGGTTCGCCGAATCCCACCAGCGCGGCACTCGCGCCGATGGCGAGCCACATGACCGCCAGCGTCTTCAGCAGCACGCCTCGGGGCATCCGCACGCCCGGCTCCAGCGAGCCGAGGAACGGCCGGAACAGCGGCACCCGGATGAGGCGTTCCTCGAGCCACGGGCAGCTGCGGGCGAAGCACCACGAGGCGGCGAGCAGGAAGACGGTGGTGGGAAGGCCGGGCACGAACACGCCGATCCCTCCGACGCCCACCGACACCACGCCCACGGCGACGAGCAGCCAGCGCTGCAGGCGCGAGCGGGCGGGGCGCGGGGCGGGTGCGACGTGGCTCATGCTTCAGGTGGAGTCCGCGGCGCCGGGCCGCGAACGATGCGACATTTTCTCACAACCGGCGTTTCGCAGTCCATGTTCCCCGGGTTTCGAGGCCCGTCGCACGGCAAGCCGGTGTCGCGGTGGCGCACGCCGGAGGACCCGATCGCAGCGTGGCCCGGCGGGATCGGGCCAGCTTGACATCGCAGCGGCGGCTCCTTAAGGTGCCCTATCTCTGCGGGGTGGTCGCCGGAAAGCGAGCGCTGATGGAAGTTTTCGAGAGCGTCGTCAACACGTTGGCCTCCTACCTCTGGGATCGTGGCATCCCTTTCGACGGTCAGGAGATCCCATGGGTCGTGATCGCCCTCCTCGGCACCGGCCTCTTCTTGACGCTGCGGCTCGGCTTCCTGCAGCTGCGCAAGCTGCCCCACGGCTTCGCGGTGACCAGCGGCATCTACGACGATCCCGCCGAGCCGGGCGACGTCTCCCACTTCCAGGCCCTGACCACGGCGCTGTCGGCGACCGTCGGCATCGGCAACATCGCCGGCGTCGCCCTGGCGATCCACTGGGGAGGGCCCGGGGCCCTGTTCTGGATGTGGATGACGGCTTTCGTCGGCATGGCCACCAAGTACTCCGAGGTGACGCTCGCGCAGCACTACCGCCAGATCGAGGACACCGACCGTGACCCCCACCGCTGGGAGGGGACCGTCTCCGGCGGGCCCATGTACTACATCGAGCGCGGGCTCGGCCCCCGCTTCAAGCCCCTGGCCGTGTTCTTCGCCGTCATGCTCGGCCTGACCGCCTTCCTCACCGGCAACGCCATCCAGGCCAACACCGTCGCCGACACCCTCGCCACCGAGTTTTCCATCCCGCCCTGGACGACCGGTCTCGTCACCACCAGCCTGGTGGCGATGGTGATCATCGGAGGCATCAGCCGCATCGGGCGCGTCACCGGCATCCTGGCGCCGATGATGGCGGTCGTCTACGTGGTCGGCGCGCTGGTCATTCTCTCCGCCCACTACGACCAGATCCTCCCCGCCTTCGGAATCATCTTCCGCGAGGCATTCAACCCCACCGCGTCCGTCGCCGGCACCGGCACCGGGGTTTTCCTCCTGACCGCGATCTGGGGCATCAAACGCGGCCTGTTCTCCAACGAGGCGGGCCAGGGCTCGGCGCCCATCGCCCATGCCGCCGCCAAGACGGACGAGCCCGTCTCGGAAGGCGTGGTCGCGCTGGTCGAGCCCTTTATCGACACGATCCTCATCTGCACCATGACGGGTCTCGTGATCGTCGTGACCGGCGTCTGGCAGGAGCGGGTGCCGACCGAGATCACCCTCGGGGGCGGCGACATCTCCTTCATCGCCGAGGTCGAGCCGGGCCGGTACGAGGGCGCCGACGGGGCCGCGGAGATCCCGGTCGGCGAGGGCCGCTACCTCGCAACCGGCCCCGCGTCGGCGCGCATCGCCTGGCACGAGGCGCCGGTCGACGAGCTGTTCGTCGACGCCGAGCTGACGCGGCCGTTCACCGGCATCGTGCACGCCGACCGCAGGCTCGCCGTCAGCGCCGAAGGCGCGACCCTGACGTCGCTCTACGGCCTCGCCGTCGAGAGCGGCGCGCCGCTCACCATGCTCGCCTTTCAGCGCGGTCTGCCCGGCGAGTTCGGCCACCTCATCGTGCTCGTCAGCGTCTTCCTGTTCGCGGTCTCGACCGCCATCGCCTGGAGCTACTACGGCGACCGCTGCGCCAACTACCTCTTCGGCGCCAGGATGATCCTGCCCTACAAGCTCGCCTTTCTGACCATGCACTTCGTCGGCGCGGTGCTGTCGCTGTCGGTGGCCTGGACGCTGGGCGACGTCTTCCTGGGCATCGTCATCCTGCCGAACCTGCTGGCGCTGCTGCTGCTGTCGCCCAAGGTTGCCGAGCTGACCAGGAGCTACTTCCAGCGCAAGCCCTGGCTCCAGAACCGCGAGGACCACCGCCGCTCCAAGGAGAGCAGCCGCCGCGAGCGCCGAGGCTGAGGTTCGAGTCCTCAGCCTTCCGGGGAGTCGGGCGACGGGTCGGCCCCGGCGTCGAGCGCGTCGGCGATTGCGGCGAAGCCGTCGAGCCCGCGCAGCGACTCGAGATCGGGGTCGCGCCTCAGGTGGGCGGCGTTGCGGTAGCCCTCCGCCACCGCCCTTTCGAGTGCCTCGAGCGCCCCGCGCCGGTCGCCGCTGCGGGCGAGCGCGCACGCGAGGTTGTAGAAGGTCGGGGCCGCGGAGCCCCAGCCGTCGTAGACCTCCGTGGCCACGGTGAGCGCGGAGGCCGCCGCCTTGAAGCGCCCCGCCTGGAGGAGCGGCGGGCCGACGTAGTACGAGGTTTCGGCGTAGAGGGCGGAGAGCAGGCGCCGCGCCGTGACGCCCTCGATCCCGGCGGCCGCGGCGTGCTTCTCGAGCGAGCGCAGGCCGAGGGCGATCCGCAGCTCGGCGGTGGTCGGCATCTGCTCGCCGTGCCGGAGCCAGGCGTAGGCGTCGGCGAAGCGTTGCCGGGCCGAGTCCTCGTACTCGAGCCACCTGCGCTCCTCCTTGAGCGCCCGTTTGACCTCGCGGCTGTGCTCGAGGCGCGCCGCGTCCCGCTCGGGCGCCGCCACGTCGGTGAGGCCGCGGAAGCTGCGGACGATCGTCTCGTAGCGGCGCAGGGCGGATAGAGGATCGCCCTCCGCCTCGAGCGTGCGGGCGGCCGCGAGGTCGCGCGCGGAGAGCTCTCCGATGACGGCCTCGTCCCGGGACCGAAGCCCGCGCTGCATCGCCGCCAGCTCCATCCACGCCACCGCCTCGGATGCGAGCTCGGCCGGCAGCCACTCGTGCCGGCCTGAGAACGACTCGAAGCGGTGCGGGTTGCCGAGCTCGGCCACGAACTGGTCCACCGCGCGCATCTCCTGATAGTTGAAGTCGCGGTCGCCGGCGGCGGCGAACATGGCGAAGGTGGTCCCCTGCAGGTGATCCTCGATGAGGCGGCTGCCGCTGGCGATGACGCCCGCGAGCTCGCCGGTGGTCTTGCCGAGCAGGTAGGCGACGTGCCCGCCGCCCGACATCCCGGCCGCGTAGACCCGCCGCTCGTCGACCGCGTAGCGCTCGTGCACCTCCGGCCACAGCGCCTGGATGGCCTTGAGGTTGGGCTCCCACGGTCCGTCGGATCGCGTGTCGTTGGAGCTCAGCACCACCCAGCCCCAGCGCTCGGCCGCCGGGAGGAACCGCTCGGCGGCGTGCATCGAGCGGCCGCGCGGGTCGAAGACCAGCAGCGCCGGCCACCTGCGGTCCGCCGTGTAACCGCGGGGGAGGTACAACGTGTAGGTCTGCGACGGGTCGACGAGGCACTGCATGCCCTCGACGAGCACGCCCCTCTCGACCCGGAGGGTCGCCGGCTCCGCCCCGCCCGCGGTGCCGGCGAGCAGGAGCACGGCGATCGTCGTCCAGGTTCGCATGGCCGGTGATACGGCTCCGTCGGGAGGTGGTTGCGCCGGCGTGGCCGCGGGTTGCGGGCCGCTCAGCCGGCGGGCCCGGAAGCGGCCACCGCCATCCAGGCCAACACCGTCGCCGACACCTTCGCCTCCGAGTTCGTGATCCCGCCGTGGACCCCCGGGCTCATCACCACCAGCCTGGTGGCGGCGGTGATCGTCGGCGGCATCAGCCGCATCGGGCGCGTCACTGGCATCCTGGCGCCGCTGATGGCGGGGGTGTACGTGGTGGGCGCGCGGGCCATCCTCGCTGCCCACTACGACCGGATCCAGCCCGCCTTCGCGGATCATCTTCCGCGAGGCGTTCAACCCCACCGCCTCCATCGCCGGCGCCGGCACCGGAATCTTCCTCTTGACCGCCATGTGGGGTGTCAAGCGCGGCCTCTTCTCCAACGAGGCCGGGCGCTACCTCGAAAGCGGACCGGACGCGCTGCGCATCGCGTGGCACGAGGCGCCGGTCGAGGAGCTTTTCGTGGACGCGGGGCTGACGCGGCCCTTCTCCGGCGTCGTGCACGCCGATCGCAAGCTCGCGGTCGGCGCCGACGGCGCGACCCTGAGCTCCCTTTACGGCCTCGCCGCCGAGAGCGGCGCGCCGCTCACCTTACTCGCGTTCCAGAAGGGCCTCCCGGGCGAGGTTCAGCTCCCGGCGACGGCCAGTGACCACTCGCGGGTGTCGCCGGACTCGAAGCCGTCCGCGAAGACGTGGTCGGCTGTCAGCCCGGGG
>CAZMED010000018.1:19063-25861 GCA_964565045.1 uncultured Thermoanaerobaculia bacterium | reverse complement strand
TTGTAGGGCTCGTTGTAGAGCTTGTCGCTGAGATTCTCCAGCGACACCAGCACGCCGAGGCCGCAGGGAAAGTCGTAGCCGCCGCGCAGGTCGTAGACCGTGAAACCGGTGGTCCCGGTCTCGAAGAAGGGGTCGTCCTCGGGGAGCCGGGTCTGGCGGTCGAGGAAGCGCAGATCGGCCTCGGCCCACCAGTTGGTGCGCTGGTAGCGCACGCCCAGGATCATCTTGAGCGGCGGGATCGTCGGCAGCGGCTGGTTGGTGACGTTGTTGTCGCCCTCGATGTAGGCGATCGAACCGAAGGCCGTCCACCAATCGGCGAAGAGGGCCTCGAGGTCGAACTCGACCCCCCAGATCGTGGCCTTGTCGATGTTCGCGAACTGCGCGAGCTCGACGCCGACGTTCGGGTCGAGCTCGCCGAGGAACTCGAGGGTGATGAAATCGGTGAGATCGTTGTAGAACAGGTGCAGCCCTCCGCTGTATCGGTCATACCGCACCTTGGTCCCGACCTCGTAGTTCCACGAGCTCTCGGAGTCGAGGTCGGGGTTCTGGAGGATGAAGGCCTCGCCGTTGGTGGCGAGCCCGGTGAACGAGCGCTCCTGCAGGTTCGGAGTGCGGAAGCCGCGGGCGACGAGCGCGCTCATGTTCACGTGATCGGTCACGCTCCAGATGACCCCCAGGTTGCCCGACACCGCCGAGTCCGTCACGTCGAAGGGCTCGCCGGGGTAGTCGGGATCGTCCTGGCTGACGAAGTCGAAGGTGTCGCCGCGCAGGCCCACCTGGAGGGTCACCGCCTCGCTGACGGCCCACCCGTCCTGGACGTAGGCTCCGAGGCCCCTCTGCTCGCTCTCGGGCACCGCCACCTCGGTGCTCGGCGGCAGGCAGAAGCCGCCGAAGCAGTTCTGGGACCGTGCGGTGTCCTCGACGTTGTCGTTGTAGAAGTCCAGGCCGAAGGTGAGGCTGTGGGAGCCGACGACGGCGAGCGACTGGGCGTTGAAACCGATCGAGTCGATCTCGGACCGGGTGAAGCTGTCCGAGGAAAAGCCCGGGAAATCGAACACGCTCGAGCTCTCCTTGGCGACGGACTGGTAGTAGGTGCTGAGGGAGATGTCGTCGAGCCCCCATACCGGGCCCGAGCTCCAGGAGACCCCGATCTTGTCGCGGTCGAAGTTGGGGAAGCTGAACTCGATCCCAGCGGTCTCGAGCGAGAAGCCCGGGAACCCCACGTCCTCGGTCCGCACGACCTCGGCATCGACGCGCAGCACCCCCTGGCTTCCGGTGAGGAACTTGAGGCCGCCGTTGAAGTTGGTCTGCTCCATGCCGCTGTTGGGCACCGTGTTGTCGTCGCGTACGTATGGCGCGTACCTCGGATCGTCCGCGGCGCCGTCGGCTGCGGTGTAGTCGTCGACCTGCTCGACGGACCCGCCCGCGTAGAAGGAGAACCCGCTCCCGGTGCCCGTGACCGACAAGCGGCCGAGCTGCGACTCCGAGGCAGTGCCGTACTCGATGGCCGCGTCACCGCTGACCTCAAAGCCCGGCGCACCGAGATTGGGCTTTCGGGTGATGATGTTGACGACGCCGCCGATGGCGTCCGAGCCGTACTGGACCGACGCCGGACCTCTCAGGACCTCGATCCGCTCCACCTCGGCGAGATTGACCAGCGCCGGCTGGATGCCGGCGAAGCTGGTCGACTCGCGGGCATTGTTGAGCCGCTGGCCGTCGACCAGGATGAGGACGCGATTGGAGCTCAACCCCCGGATCACGGGCAGGCCGCGAAACGGCCCCTCGCCGTCGATCTCCACCCCGGGAATGGTCTTGAACAGATCCGCCATCTTCTCGGGCTGGATCTTCTCGATGCTGTCGCGGTCGAAGACCGTCACCGGGGCCGGCGCGTCGCCGGAGGCCTGCTCCTGACGGCCCGGCGTGACCACGATCTGGTCCCTGAAGACCCGGCTCTCGGCGGCGGCCGCCTGCTGCTCGTCGGTCTCTTCCACGGCTCCGGGCTCCGCGCCTCCGGGCTCCGCTTCCTGCGCGAAGGCAGGCACCGACACTGCGAGAACAAATGCTGCCGCCATCCAGAGTGAACGTGCGTGGGTCATGATCCTCTCCCTCCGGGTCCCTTCACCTGATTTCGAACGGGAAGGTGCACCCTCGGATTGTAGACACGCCAAAACCGCCACAACGCCCGCGGCTCGAACTTTTACGCTCAGGTGACAGTTGCGGCCGCCCGCCCGCCCATTTCGGATTTGGGATTTCGGATTGCGGATTTCCGCCCGCACCCCCGGTGCTTCCGGCCCCCTGCACCTTGAACCTGGGCGGGTGCGGGCGGTCCTGCTCCCTGCTCCTTGCTCCCTGTTACCCGGGCTGCCGGACGGGCGGGGGCTCCCTGCTCCCGGGCAGGGGGACGGGGGCGGGTCAGCGCCTGGTGAGATCGTCGAGGCGGCGGCGCTCGATCGGCCAGCCTTCGGGCAGCAGGGCGGCGAACGCTTCAGAGCCGAACCACGCCTCGTCGCCGGCGTAGGTGGGCACCACGAGGCGCGGGAAGCGCTCGAAGATCACCCGGTCGGGCACCGTCCGCACGGCGTCGAGCTCGGCCCGCCGACGCTCGGCGTCCTCGAGCCCGGCAAAGAAGCCCTGCGCCGCGCGCAGCTGCATGAGCAGGAACCCGTCCTCGAGCACCGGGCTGCCGGCGCGCGGGCCGAGGACGAGGCGCGCCGCGAGGTGGCGGAGGCTGCCGCCGATCCCACGCTCCTCGAGGCGGCGCCGCCACCTGCGGCCGAAGGGCAGCGCGTCCTCGCCGTTCTCGAAGGGGTCGGCGACGGCCCGTTCGAGATCGGGGTGCTGCTTCGAAAACGCCGTCAGGCGGTGGAGGAAGGTGGCGAGGACCGCGCTCCCGAAGGCCGTACGGCACTCGCGGTCGGCGCAGGCGAAGAAGGTGCGCAGCGCGTTGCGCTCGTACAGCACGCCGCGCCGGAAGTCGCCGAGGCGGCTCGAGGTCGCGGCGCCGCGGTGGCGCGCCGTCGCGCCGGGGCAGGCCACGACCTCGCGCCCGACCGCCGCCAGGCGCCACCCGAGATCGACGTCCTCGAAGTAGGCGAAGTGCCTGCGGTCGAAGCCCCCGCTGCGCCGCCAGTCGTCGGCCCGGATCGCCATGTTGCCGCCGCACGCGAAGGGCAGGGGCTCGCCGGGCACCGGCGGCTCGTGCTCGGCCGGCGTGAAACCCTGGCCGACCTGGAAGGCGTGGCAGTCGAAGGTCACCGCCCCGCGCACGAAGTCGTGCACCGCGCCGTCCCAGCTGGTCAGTCGCCCCGCCGACACCGCAGCGCGGGGGTGCGCCGCCAGCGTCTCGAGGTGGGCCTCCACGAAGGCGGCGGAAGCGGCCGCGTCGTCGTTGAGCAGCACCAGCACCTCGCCGCGCGCGGCCTCTGCGCCGAGGTGGACGCCGCCGGCGAAGCCCAGGTTCTGCTCGGAGCGCACGACCCTGGCCCACGGAAAGTGCCGCGCCGCGTGCTCCCCGCAGTGGTCGCGGGAGCCGTTGTCGACCACGATCACCTCGACGTCCCGGCTCCCCGCGTGGCCGGCAAGGGACGCGACGCTGTCCTCGAGGTGGCGGGCGCCCGCGTGCACGACCACGATCACCGAGGCCTTCATCTTCCGCTCCGCTGCCGCCGCAGGGCGCGCTGGATGCGCCGCAGCAGCGGCTCCTCGGCCGTCACCTCGCCGGGTGCGAGGTCCTCGAAAGGCCCCCGTTCGGCATCGCGCCAGGGTGCCTGGGCAAAGCGCAGCAGCGGCGCCGCGACCTTCTTCCAGCTCCGCTCCGAGGCCCACGCGCGGGCGGCTGCGGCCGCCTTCCGGCGCGCGTCGGCATCTCCGAGCAAGCCGGCGACGGCCTCGCCGAGCACCGCGGCATCACCGGGCGGGACGACCGCGCCGGCGCCCTGCTCGGAGATCACCCGCGCCATGGTGCCGCCGGCGGTCACGACCGCCGGCAGGCCGAGCCACATCAGGTCGACCAGGCGGGTGCGCAGGCTGAGCTCGGTCTCGATGCCCGGGCGGTGGCTGAGCACCGCCAGGTCGCAGACCAGGGGCAGCTCGAACCGGCGCTCGAAGGGGCGCCAGGCCTCGAAACGCACCGCGGATCCCAGCCAGCCGCGGCGCTCGGCCGCCGCGCGCACCCTCGCGGCCGCGGACATCGGCGTCAGCTCGGGGTGCGGGTGCTCGACGAAAACCACCACCGTGCGCGGCTCGCGCTCGAGCAGTGCCGGCAGGGCCTCGAGGACGAGGTCTGGGTCGTACCAGTCGTAGATGCCGCCGAAGTAGAGCACCGGCGCCTCGTCGTCCACCCCGGGCAGGACCTCGGCCCGGGCCGGCGGCACCGGGGCCGGTTCGTCGGGGGTCCCGAAGGGCAGCTCGCAGATCAGGCGGGCGAGGGCGGGATCATTCTCCAGCACCAGCGGATTGACCCTGCCGAGGGCCGTCAGCCAGCCCAGGTAGTAGAGCCGCTGCTCCGCCGAGGAGCACAGGAAGAGATCGCCGCGGCTCATCTGCAGCCGCCAGGTGGCGTGGTCGGTACGGAAGGGCTGCAGGCCGAGCTCACGGTGGTAGTGCAGGTTCTCGATCAGAAACGGGTCGTAGAGGTCGACCACGACCGGAAGGTCGTCGCGCTGCGCCAGGTAGTGGTTGCCGAGGTGGGCGTGGAGCAGCACCCAGTCGTGGCCGGCGGCCTGGCCGCCGAGCTTCGCGGGGTCCGCCTGCACGATCTCCAGCGACCCGCGCCGCGACCCGCATTCGGCGGGATCGTTGGGCACCGCCAGCGTCACCTCGTGCCCGGCATCGGCGAGGACTCTCGCGAGGGCCAGGAAGCGCGTGCCGACCCCTGCGGTGAGCTCGCGCACCGGCTCCGGACAGATCAGGAAGGCACGGCTCACCGAGGGCCCTCCCGATTGCAGCGGCCTGCCCCGACGATTCTGTCCATGGCGGGCATGGTAGCAGCACGGTGGTACTATCGGCCGGGAAGGAACCATCGTGGTGCGCAACGAGCTCAGCCCGCCAGGTGTCACGACCCGGGTCACCGCCCGGCGGGTCCTGGTGATCGCGCCGCACTTCGACGACGAGGTGCTCGGCTGCGGCGGGCTCATCGCCCAGCTCGCGGCCGACGGGGCCGAGGTCGGCGTGCTCTTCCTGACCGACGGCTCGGGCGGCGAAGAGGAGGTCGCCGACCGTCCCGCCTACGCCGCGCGGCGGCACCGCGAGGCGGCGCGGGCGCTCGAGATCCTGGGCACCACCGACCTGGTGTTCGCGGACCTCCCGGACGGCGCCCTCGCCGCGCACCTCGACCTCGCCGCGGCGGCCATTCGCGAGGCGCTCCTCGAGCGCGCTCCGGACCTCGTGCTCGCGATCTCGCCGCTGGAGATCAGCACCGACCACCGCGCGGCCTTCGCCGCCCTGCACGCCGTCCTGTCGCCGTTGCGCGGCGGCACCGAACTCGACGCCGCGGTCTCGGACCTCAGAGTCCTGCTCTACGAGGCGAACCACCCGGCCTTTCCGGACCTGCTGGTGGACGTCACCGGGCAGCTCGAGCTCATCCGCCGCGCCATCGAGGCCCACGCCAGCCAGCTCGAGCTCCACAACTACCGCGAGATGACCCTCGGCCTGCGCAGCCTGCGCACCGCCTCGCTGTCCCCGGAGGTGCTGGGCGCCGAGGGCTACCGGTCCCTGAGCGTCGACGACTTCAGGACCTCCAGCCGGGCGGCGATGATCCGCCGCCTCGGCGGCGTCCCCGAGCTCCACGACGTCGTCGAGGGACCGAAGATCAGCGTCGTGGTCCGCACGGTGGACCGGCCGCAGCTGCTGCAGGAGGCCCTCGACAGCCTCGCCGGCGGAAGCTACCGGCAGGTCGAGGTGGTGCTGGTCAACGACGGCGGCGCGGCGCCGAAGCCCGCCGACGGCTTCCCCTTTCCCCTCGTCACCATCAACCTGCCCGAAAACCGCGGCCGCGCGGCGGCGGCCAACGCCGGTATCGAGGCGGCCTCCGGCGACTGGGTCGCCTTCCTCGACGACGACGACCTCGCGATGCCCGAGCACCTCGCCACCCTCGCCGGTCTCAGCCGGGCCGCCGGCGCCCGGGTCGTCTACACCGACGCCGCGATCGGGATCTACGAGCTCGACGCAGCCTCGGGCTGGCGCCGCGTGGCAAGCCGCCTCCCCTACAGCCGCGACTTCGACGCCGGCCTGCTGCTGTTCGACAACTACATTCCGTTCAACACCCTGCTCATCGAAAGGTCGCTGCTCGACGAGGTCGGCCCCCTCGACACCGGGCTGCCGTTCTTCGAGGACTGGGAGCTCCTGATCCGGCTCTCGGCCGAGACCGCGTTTCTCCACCTTCCGCAGGTGACCGCCGAGTACCGCCACTTCCGCAGCGGCGGCCAGGTCTTCGGCGAGCGCCCCGACGGGAGGGCCGACTTCCTCGAGGTCAAGGCGAGGGTGATCGCGAAGCACCGTCAGCGCCAATCTCCCGAGGCCGTCGCCCGCGTCGTCGACATGCTGCGCGCCGAGACGGTCGCTGCGGCGGAAGCGCTCAGGGCGCGCTCCGAAGAGCTCGAGTCGGAACGTCGCCGGTCGGCGGGCGAGCGCGGCGAACTGTGGGCCGAGATCGAGCGCCACCGCCGGGCCGCCGCCGAGCGCGAGCAGGCGCTGCACTCGCTCCACGCCGAGATCGAGCGGCTCGACACGCTCATCAAGGCGATGGAGGGCACCAAGGCGTGGCGGCTGCACCGCGCCGTCGAGCGCCTCCGCGGCCGG
>CAZMED010000018.1:0-18963 GCA_964565045.1 uncultured Thermoanaerobaculia bacterium | reverse complement strand
GCTCCGTACTTCTCGAGCGCCGCGTCGAGCTTCGGCAGCAGCAGGTAGATGAAGAGGGCCGCGGCCGCCGCCAGGCCGGCCAGGACCGCGAAGAACGCCACCGGGCTCATGAGGTGCTGGATGCCGCCGAAGAAGCCGGAGAAGTTGTTGCCGAAGGCGGTCGCCAGAAACCAGCCGCCCATGGTCAGACCGACCAGCCGCTTGGGCGAGAGCTTGGTGACCAGGGACAGGCCCATCGGCGACAGGCACAGCTCACCCAGGGTGACGATCGCGTAGAAGCCGATCAGCCACAGCGCCGAGACCTTGACCAGGCCGCCGTCCGAGAAGAGGCCGGCCACAACCATGAGGAGCAGCGAGAGCGTGGTCAGGACGAGACCGTAGAAGACCTTGCGCGCGGTGCTCACGCCGCGGCCCCGCGAGACGAGGAACTGGAAGAAGGCCACCACCAGCGGCGTGAAGGCGATCACGAAGAACGGGTTGAAGCTCTGGTAGAGCTCGGGGTTCGCGACCCGCAGGAACCTGCCTGGCGGCAGCGTCTCCGGCTCCTTGCCGTAGCGCTGGAAGTAGCCATCATAGATCTCGTCGAAGGTCTGGCGGTCAACCACGAAGAGCCCGATCTCGGCGCCGTCCACGGTGCGCACGAAGGCCACCTGCCGGATCGGACGGGCGCTGTCGGGGACCTCGATCGTGATCTGCGGCGAACCGTGGGAATCAGTTCCCTCCGCGACCGTGACCACACCGTCCCGGTACACCGCTGCCGCGCGGTCGCTAACCGCCGGCGGCAGGCCCTGCGTCTCGGGCCCGATCTCCACGAGCCGCGCCGTCGGGTCCGACTGAACCGCGGTCTCCACCGCCGTCTCGTCCATTCGCTGCACGCCGAACATGCGCGCGACCTTCGGGTCATCGACCACGAGCAGACTCCGCGGGTCCGGCCTGGGCGTGCTCTCGTCGGCGTTGAGGTAGTACTGCGGGAATGCCTCCTGCTTGATGGCCGCGGGCGCCAGCTCGGCCTGGCGATCCGTGTAGTCGCGGGCCCACTGGGTCATGGCGCTGCCGTTGAGGTGCAGGACCATGAAGAAGGTGCCGCCGGCGACGTAGATCGGGAGCAGGGCCAGCAGGCCGGGCTTTTCGTCCTCTTTGGCGGTCAGGCCGAGGCGGACGAAGAAGACGATCACCGGGATCATGCCGGCGAGGAAGCCGGCGACCGCCGGCCGCACCGGGATCGAGGCCGGCAGGTAGGCCTTGGCCAGGAAGTAGCCGAGGATCCCGACCCCGAAGGCGGGCAGCAGGATGTTGCGCACGATCATGCCGAAGCTGGCGTCGTCGGGGTTGCGCTCGGGCTTGCGGTCGGCCTTTTCGAGCCCCTTCCAGTTGAGGAGCAGGATGACCAGGCCGACGCAGATGCCGATGCCGGCGACCCGGAAGGTCCACAGCCAGCCGAGCTCGTTGCGCACCGACGCCGCCAGAAGATTGGCGACGAAGGCACCGATGTTGATCCCCATGTAGAAGATGTTGAAACCGGCGTCGCGCTTGGGATCGCCGGGCTCGTAGATGTTGCCCACCATGACCGAGATGTTGGGCTTGAAGAACCCGTTGCCGATGACCACCAGGCCGAGGCCGGCCGTGAAGAACCCGAAGCCCCGGGTGCTCATCAGAAAGAGCCCGGCGGCCATCAGGACGCCTCCCAGGAGCACCGCCCGCCGGTAGCCCAGGAAACGATCCGCCACCATGCCGCCGATGAACGGCGTGAAGTAGACGAAGGCCAGGTAGAGACCGTAGATCTCGTTGCCCTCGGCCGCCGGCAGGCCGAGGCCGCCGCGCTCGATGTCCGTGGTGTAGAGCAGCAGGACGCCGAGCATTGTGTAGAACGCGAGCCGCTCCCACATTTCGGTGAAGAACAGCGGGAACAGTCCCTTGGGGTGTCCAAGCGCCATGTGTGTCTCCCGGGTGCCGATCTCGCCTCGCCGCAGCGGCACGATGAAGCTCGGGCATCCTACCGCATCCCGGGGGGTTCACCAACCGCACGACCGCCCCGGGACAGGCCCTTCCTGCGATCGAGATTTGCTATCCTTTGGTCGTTTCTCACGAAAGGAGACCGCCACCATGCGGACACCGACCACGCTCCATAGCCCCGTGACGATCCTGGTCCTCGCGCTTGCACTCGCCGTGAGCCTCCCGGCGGCGAATGCGGCGACGGAGGACGATGCGGCACCGAAGATGAACCTCTCGTTTCCCGGCGATTACGTGCGGCGGGTGGAAAACGACCAGGCCGTGCTCGTGCTCGGATACCGCACCGCGAACCTGTCGGTCGGCGAATCATGGATGCTGCTCGAGATCGCCCTAACCGCGCAGCCGGGGCACGACATGACCTTGACCCGGGACGCTTTCACCCTCGAGACGCCGGACGGCACGATCGTCCAGCTCGCCAGCCAACAGGACTTCAACGCCAACTCGGGCACCCTGCGCGCCCTCGACCAGAGGGCCTCCATCCAGCGCGACTCGCTCAACTACCTCCCGACCCGGGCCAACCGCCCGTGCCGGATCGGCTTCTTCTCCGACCTCGCGACACCAGAGCGCGGGATGTCCTGGGACCAGTTCGACGTGAATCCCGTGACGGGCTGCGTCGGCCGGCTCTACTTCGAGGTCCCCGGCGGCATCCAATACGGGCGCTACTTCCTCCACGTCGACCTCCCCGACGGCGAGATCGCCGCCCCGATGACCATCATGACCAAGGACGAGCTCAAGGCCGTCAAGGCCAAGGTCAAGGCGTACCAGAAGGAGCAGAAGAAGCTCGCCAAGGAGCAGAAGAAGCAGGCCGGGGGCGCGGAGTAGCCGCCTCTTCCGCGCCGCAGCCGGCCGCTGTCTGATCCGCGGGTACGGCGCGCGAAAAACTGAAGATCGCTCGATGGAGGGCATTGCCTACGCGCCCTCGGTCATCCTCCGGAACTCGTTGCCGGCATAGCGCGCGATGGCGATCCACAGGGCGCCGAGCGCGAGGACCACCAGCGACAGCCAGCGCACCGCGGCGAACTCCTCGAAGGCGGCTCCGGCCGCGAGCGCGACTCCCACCGCCACCACCTTCGCCGTGCGGTAGAGGAACATGTCGATGAAGGCCTTGGCCTTGTACTTCTCGTCCCGGCTCAGCGGCGTGTACAGGGCCTCCCGCGCGCTCTGGTTGATCGAGTAGTTGAAGGCGTTGTCGACGGTGTTCAGCGAGCTCCCGATCCACAGGACCGGCAGCAGCAGGAAGAGCCCGGAGGCACCGAGAATGAGCGACGGCATCACGAAAAGTGCCGCCTTGACGCCGAAGCGGCTCATGATGTTGGCGGTGAGGAAGAGCTGAACCACCAGGGCGACCACGTTCGTGATCGCGAACACGGTCGAGAAGTGCTTGGTGGGGTCGCCCACCACGTAGTGGACGACCGTCGCCGTGAACTGGTAGTCGAGCAGGGTCGAGACGATCTCGTACAGGCCGACGAGGGCGAAGATCGCCAGGAGATAGCGGGAGCGGAACACCAGGCGGGCGCCCTCGAGGGCCGGGCTCACGTCGGAGAGAGGCTGCGTCTGCAAGGGCGCCTCGGCCGCCGGCCCGCCTCTGCGGGTCAGCAGACGACCCGCCGCGGCGGCCACCACAACCACCCCGACCGTGATGCCCCCGCAGATCAGGACCCATGTCTCGGGCGTGAAATGGTCGAGCTCGGCGCGCACGAAGATCGAGCCGAAGGCCCCGCCGACCACCCCACCGAGGATGATCGGCCCGTACAGGCGCCGCGCATCGGCGGGCCGCACACTGTCGTTGAGGAATGCGAAGAAGGTGGCGACCATCAGCGAGTTGTAGAGATCGCCGAAGATGTAAAACGACCAGATGGTGGCCTCGCCTGCGCCCGGCAGCGCGAGGCTGTACAGCGCCAGGACCACCAAGGTGAAACCGCCGAACACGTAGGTCAGCTGGTGGCGCCGCAGGCTCCGGGCCAACCACGTGAAGACGACGACCGCCACGAACACCACCACCAGGTTGCCGATTTTGGCGATCAGCTCGGCCTGCGGTCCGGACATCTCCCAACCGAACAGCTCGAAGCTCTCGCCGTGCTGCGAGTAGAAGCCGACGAACAGACCCTTCTTGATCGGTTTGAGGATCCAGAAGGTCGTGATGACACCGAAGAAGTAGAGGAACATCAGCACGACGAGCGGCCACTCGTCGCGGCGGATGCGGGCTGAGAGACGTTCGGCTGTCATGATCGGGTACTCGCGTCAGCCCACTCTATCTCGACCCTGCTGCAATGTGTCGCGCGGCCGATGTCAAATTCCGATGAAGCGGCCTTCGCCCACGACGGGGGTCACCGGCTCCCCAGAGTGTCGCGAACCGACAGGCGCCAGGCGATGAAGCCCCAGCCGGCGATCAGGGCGACGCCGCCCACCGGGGTGACCGCGCCGAACGCCCGGACTCCCGTGAGGGCCAGTACATAGAGGCTGCCCGAGAACACCACCGTGCCCAGCCCCAGCAGCCAGGCAGCCGGCCCGAGCCGGCGGCCGGGCCAGCGTGAGACCGCCCAGGCCAGGGCGAGCAGCCCGAGCCCGTGGTACAGCTGGTAGCGGACGCCGGTCTCGAAGACCGCCAGCAGCTCGGGGCCGAGGCGCGCCTTGAGCGCGTGCGCGCCGAACGCCCCGAAAGCGACGCCGAGGCCCGCCAGCAGCGCACCGCAGGCGAAGATCACGCGTTCCATCACCGTCGTCCCTCCTCTCCGCTCCGGATGCCCGCGACCTTTGTCGCCGGCGTCACAGCGCGAGCAGCGTCCTCAGCCCCATCACTGCCGCCGCGGCCGAGCCCGCGGCACCCTCCTGCCGCGCCTCCCACGCCTCGCGGCTCAGGCGCTGCATCGGCTCGAGACCCCTCTTTTCCAGGCTGCGATTGAGTTCCGTGAGGCTCCCTGACTGCTTCTCGAAGCTCGTCCGGGCGGACTCGAGCTCGGCCCCGAGCTGCCGCATGCGCTGCAGCTGCGACTCCGAAGGACGTCCTTCGTAGCCGATGACCGCGCCGTAGAGGCCGCCGAGGCGCTCGCGCAGCTCCTCCTTGCCGGAGATCCAGCCCCCCTCGGTCACCACCAACCGCTTGTGCAGGGTCTCCAACGAGTCGGCGAATGCCTCGATCTCGGCGCGGTTCTTCCCCTGGAGCCCGGCGGCCCGGCTCCGCGCCTGGTCGCGGAGGTCGGTAACGCCGTCGGCGAGGAAGGTGAGGTCCTCCAGCATCCGGTAGATCTCGAGGGCGGTCCGCTGCTGCAGCAGGCGGTCCTCCCTGGGGTGCGGATTGCGGGGATCGGGGACCAGGGTCACCTGGCCCTCGAGGACCTCCTTGCCCTTGATGAGCCGCACCGTGTAGGTGCCCTCGGGCACCCGCGGTCCCTGGAAGGCCGGCACCAGGGCGGTGGCCGGCGGCACCTTGGGCGCCGGCAGCCGCATCGGCCACCCGACCCGGTTGAGGCCGCGCCGCTTGCGGCCGGGCAGAGTCGTGATCAGGGTGCCGTCGCTGTCGAGGACCTCGATCTTGAGGTCGCCGAAGAGGTGGCGCTTCTTGAGCCAGTAGTCGATGGTCGCGGCCTCGCTCGGGTTCTCGCCGACGAACTCGTCGTCCGACCCGAACCAGGAGGAACCTCCCGACAGCACCATCGGCGACGGCCGCGACGGCAGCAGCGCGACCTCGGAGGCGAGGATCTCCGCGGTCAGGCCGCGCAGGGCGCTGAGATCGTCGATGATGAAGACCCCGCGTCCGTGCGTGGCGAGGATGAGGTCGTGCTCGGTGGGGTGCACCACGAGATCGCGCACCGCGACCTGCGGCAGGTTCTCGGTGAATCGGGCCCATTGCCCGCCGCCGTCGAGGCTGATGAACAGACCGAGCTCGGTGCCCGCGTAGAGAAGCTCGGGGTTGACCGGGTCCTGCGCCAGGACGTGGGCGTAGCCCTCCACACCCTCGCCGCCAAGCTTCTGCCATGTGGCGCCGAAATCGGAGCTGCGGTAGAGGTAGGTCGCCATGTCGCCGGTGCGGTGCCCGTCGAAGCTTGCAAAGACGGTGCCTTCGTCG
The DNA here is from genome assembly GCA_964565045.1 of uncultured Thermoanaerobaculia bacterium. GTDB lineage: Bacteria > Acidobacteriota > Thermoanaerobaculia > Thermoanaerobaculales > Sulfomarinibacteraceae > Sulfomarinibacter. The sequence continues at coordinate 12,887 of CAZMED010000018.1, read as the reverse complement.
AAGGGGCTCGCCCGCAGCGACGAAACCCAGGTGCCGGACGGCAGCCCCGGAACAGTCCCGGCGACCTCGGTCCAGCTGCCGCCGCCGTCGCGGGTGACGTGGAGCAGGCCGTCGTCGCTGCCGACCCACACCACCTGCGGGTCGAGCGGCGACTCGCTGATCGCGTAGATCGTGCAGTGGTTCTCGGCGGTCGAGTTGTCGATCGAGAGACCGCCGGACTCCTCCTGGCGCTGCTTGGCGGGATCGTCGGTGGTGAGGTCGGGCGAGATCGTCTGCCACGAGTCGCCGCGGTCTGACGAGCGGTGGAGGTACTGCGAGCCGTAGTAAAGCACCCCCGGGCGCGACGGGCTGAGGTGGATCGGCGTGTTCCAGTTGAAGCGCAGCTTCTCCTCGTCCTCCGCCGCGTACGGCCGGATGCTCTTGGACTCGCCGGTTGCGAGGTGCACCCGGGAGAGATTGCCGCCCTGGTACTCGACGTACAGGATGTGCGGATCCTCGGGGTCGGCGAATGCCCAGAAGCCGTCGCCGTCTCCGACCACCTGCCAGTCGCCGCCCGAGATCCCGCCCGGGCTGCGCGACGGTCCCTTCCAGGTGCCGTTGTCCTGGAGGCCGCCATACACGTTGTAGGGCCACTGGTTGTCGTGGCTGACGTGGTAGAACTGCGACACCGGCAGGGAGCGCACGTGCCGCCACTGCTGCGCGCGGTCGTAGGACACGTAGGCTCCGCCGTCGGTGCCGAGCACCAGGTGGTGCGGGTCGCGGGGATTGATCCACAGCGCGTGGTGGTCGGGGTGCACGGCGCCGAAGCTGAATCCGGCGCCGAGGAGCCCCGAGAACGACTCGCCGCCGTCGGTCGACACGGTCAGCGTCAAGCCCGGCTTGTAGACCCGCCGGTGGTCGCTCGGATCGACCACCAGCTCCGAAAAGTAGAATGGCCGGATCTGGACGTTCATGGAGTCGTCGGTCTCCACCCAGCTCTCGCCCAGGTCCTCGGAGCGGTAGAGCGCGGTCCGCTCTGCCTCGACCGTGGCGTAGACCACCGACGGCCGCGACGGCGCGATCGCGACCGCGATCCGGCCCAGCTCGCCGTCCGGCAGCCCGTCGCCGAGCTTCTTCCAGGTGGCCCCGCCGTCGGTGCTGCGGTACAGCCCGCTGCCCGGGCCGCCCGACGTGAAGAAGTGCGGCGAGCGCCTGAACTCCCACATCGCGGCGTAGAGGATGCGCGGCTCCTGCGGGTCCATGTCGAGGTCCGCGCAGCCGGTGTTCTCGTCGACCGACAGAATCAGGTCCCAGCTCTCGCCGCCGTCGGTCGTCTTGTACACCCCACGCTCCGGGTTCGCGTTCCACAGGTGGCCGGTGGCGCAGACGTACGCGGTGTCGCCGTCATCGGGGTCGACCTCGATCTTGGCGATGCGCTCGGTGGCCTCGAGCCCGAGGTGCTGCCACGTCGCGCCCCCGTCCCGGGTGCGGTAGACGCCGTCGCCGACCGACACGCTGTTGCGCACCCAGGTCTCGCCGGTCCCGACCCAGACCGTGTCGGGGTCGGAGGGGTCGATCCGGATCGCGCCGACGGACTGAGTGTGGTCGTCGAAGACCGGCTCGAAGGTGGTGCCGGCGTTCTCCGACTTCCAGACGCCGCCGCTGGCGGACCCGACCCACACGGTGACCGGGTCGTCGGCCACCCCGTCGATGGCCGAGATCCGTCCGCTCATGACCGCCGGGCCGATGGCGCGGGCCCGCAGCCCGCCGAAGGTTGCGGAGTCGATGGGGATGCTCGGGGTCTCGGCGGCGAACGCCGCCGCGGGAAGCGCCAAAAGCAAGGCGACGCACGCGCACTTGGGGTGTCTCATTGCACGACCTCCTCAAAGCCCCGGGGCCTGCCCGGGAGCTGTGTCTCCACGTCTTTTGTCGGCCGCCGTCGACGGCCGACGGCGGCGATGGGCACAGCCGCTACTCGGGATCGGACTCGTCCCCGGCCACGACCTCGGGCATTGCGAACCGGGACTCGGGGATGTCGACGCCCAGCTCCACATCGGTGATGGTGAGGACCTGGTTCGCCGGACCGCCGCCGTAGGCGATCTCCATGGAGTGCGGGAAGAGCAGGCCGTCGACCTCCTTGTAGTCGCCGATCACCGTCGAGATCTCCACCTCGTTGCCCTGCAGCTCCCGGACGGCCTCGGTTTTGAACTCCACGAAGTACTCCGCGTCGAGGAACAGGTAGTCGACGTCGCCGTTGGCCTTCGTCACCTTCAGCTTGTAGGCCGGCGTCCCGTCAACGTCCTCCTCTCCGAGCAGCTCCACCTCGTGCCCCTTCGCCTTGTAGTTGACGAGCGGGCCCTCGAGCTCGGCCTGGTCCTTGATCTGCTTGAGCTGGTCCTCGGCCATCTCCTCCGGCTCGGTCTTGCCCAGGAACGGCATCACGGACCAGCCCACGCTGCCGTCGAATGCCTGCACGGCGGTCATGCCCTGCATGGTGAACTCGACCCGGACCTTGTCCGGGCGCTTGAACTCGATGGTGAACGGGGCCTCGACGGCGCCGGCCGCACTGCCGCCCATCCGCATCGTGCCGCCAATCCGGGCGGTCTCGACCGCCATCCACGCCTCCTCGCCGCCCTTCGCCTCGAGGTTCTTCTGCACGATCTCGTCCACGGTCTGCGCAGCACCTGGCGCACTCAGCGCCAGCACCGCACACAGCAGCCACGAAACGTTCTTCGATTGCATGGAAGCTCCTTTGTTCGTTTTCACGACGGGCGAGCCGATCGACGCCCCACGCGACGCGGCTCCGCCGGCCGAATCGTACCACCGCCGCCTGGGCCTGCGACCCGCTCGGGGTCGGGAGAACGACCGAGGCCGGACGATCCGAGGCCCCCACCATTCGGAGCTCGCAGGGTCTAGGCCTGGTCCCCCCGCCACAGCTGCGCCGAGCTCAGGACGAGCTCGCCGTGCTTGACGCCGCGCAGACCGATCAGGTGGTCCGCGTAGTGCCGAAGCTCGGCCGGCGTGCCCTGCAGCACCTGGACCTCGAGGCACAGCTGCTCGTCGAGGTGCACGTGCAGGGACGACAGCACGCGGGCGTGGTGGGCGTGGCCGCTGTCCACGAGCTGGCGCGCAAGCTCCCGCTGCTCGTGGTCGTAGACGAGGGTCAGGCTCGCCACCGCCGGGCCATCGCCGGTGGCCACCTCGTCCTCCACCAGCCGAGCCCGGATCAGGTCGCGGATCGCTTCCGAGCGGTTGCCGAGCCGGCGCCGCTCGAGCAGGTCCTCGAAGCGCCGCAGCAGCTCGGGCTCGATGGTGATGCTGATGCGTTCAAGCTCCACGGCAGCCTCCCCGTCGCGCACAGTGTAGTCGATGGACGAACCCGCGCGCCGGGGCCGCACCGATACCGGCGCAGCCGTGACAGAGTCGCTTCCGCAGCTGCGACGCCGTTCGTCTGGCTTGACCGGATTCCGGTCCAGTAGTATATCTCGCGTAGGAGTAATACTAATGGGACGCCGCCCGTTGCTGCCGCCGCGAGCCCGCGCGTCCGGGGTCTGTCGCTGAACGGCCGCGGCGTCACCCCTCGCGAGCTCGCCTACTGCGGCCTGTTCGGCGCGGCCGCGCTGCTGCTGCCGTCGCTGTTCCACCTCGTCCGCCTCGGCCACGTCTTCATGCCCATGTACCTGCCGCTGGTCGCCCTCGCCTTCTTCGTGCGCCCGCTGCCCGCCGCGATGACCGCGGGCATCGTGCCGATCCTGTCCGCGCTGGTCACCGGTATGCCGCCGCTGTACCCGCCCGTGGCCCCGATCATGGCCCTCGAGCTGGCGGCGATGGCGGCGTTGATCGCCGCCGCGCGCCGCCGCTGGCCGCGTGCCCCCGAGCTCGCGCTGCTGCTGCCGGTCCTGCTCCTCGGCAGGGCGCTCTACGTGGGCATGGCGGCGTCCTTCGCCCACCTCGTCGAGCTGCCGGCCGCCTGGGTCGCCGGCCTCTCGTTCGTGAGCGGATGGCCCGGAATCGTGCTCATGCTCGCGGCCGTGCCGGTGATCGTGCGTTCCGCCGGAGCGGGCCGGAGCAGGGCGCAGGCGCCCCGGGAGAGTCCTGATGAGCAGGCCTGACAAGCTCGAATTCTTCACCGGCTTGGCGGCCGTGTGGGACGCGCATCAGGACGCCGCCGCCCTCGCGGGCGGACTGGCCGCCGGCCTCGAGGAGCTCGGCGTCGCAGCTGACGAGGCCGTCCTCGACGTCGGCTGCGGCACCGGCAACCTGTCGGCGGCGCTGCTGGCCCGCCTCGGTCCGCATGGCCGCGTCGTCGCGTTCGATTTCGCACCGGCGATGATCGAGGTCGCGCGCGCCAAGAATCGGGACGACACCCGGGTGCGGTGGCTGGAGGCCGACGCCGAGCGCCTCCCTCTGGCGGCGGCCTCGTTCGACCGCATCATCTGTTTTTCGGTGTGGCCCCACCTCGACGACCCGGCGGCCGCGGCGTCCGAGCTCGCGCGCGTGCTGCGCGGGGGCGGCCGCCTGCACGTCTGGCACCTCGCCTCAAAGGCCCGCATCAACGCGATCCACGCCGCGGCCTCGCACGCGGTGCAGCACGATCTCCTCGCGCCGGGGAGCGAGGTCGCGGCCGTGCTCGAGGCGGCGGGCCTGACGCCGGTCCAGGTCGTCGACGACGACGACCGCTACCTGGTGAGCGCCGTCAAGCGCGCGGGCTGAGATGCGGACGCCGTGGCACGTTCTGTGGGAAAGCGGCCGCGGCAAGCTGGCGGCGCTCGCCCCGCAGACCCGGATCGTGTGCGCGGCGGCCGCCGTCGCCGTCTGCCTCACCGCTCCCGCCACCTCCGGCCGGGGCGTCGCGGCCATCGCCGCCGCCGTCGTCACCTGGCTCGCACTCTGCCGCCCGCCGGCCGCGGTCCTGCGCAACACCGTCACGCTGGGGCTCGTCTTTCTGGGCCCCGTCCTCCTGCTGACGCCGCTCCTCCGTGCGCAGGCCGCGTCCCCCGACTGGCAGGACGCAGCGAGCGCGCCGTGGGCGATCTTCGTCCGCGGCCTCGCCACCATGATGGTGACGGTGGCGGCGGCCTCGACGCTGAGCGCGGGCGAGCTGCGTCAGGGCCTGGTCCGCCTTCCGGTGCCGAGGATCGCGACCCTGATCCTGCTCCAGGTGGTGCAGCAGACCTCGACGCTGCTTTCTGAAACGCGGCGCATGGCCGCCGCCTTGGCGGTGCGCGGCGGCTCCCCGCCCATGCGCACTGCGCTCAGGATGCTCCGCTCGCTGCCCAGGGTCTGGCTGCCGCGGGTCATGACCCGCGCCGATCGCGTGGCGGCGGCGATGGAGCTGCGGGGCTTCCTGGAGGTCGAGCTCGAGACGATGGGCGCAGTCGCGGCCGGTCGGCTGGACGCGTTCGCCGTCGCCGGTGCCGCCCTCGCCGTCGCCGCCGCCGCGGCGTTGAGGCTTTCGGGCGGCACGTGAGCCGCGCCGCGCTCTCGTGCCGTGGGGTCAGCGTCCGCCACGAGCAGGGCGCCGCGCCGGTCCTCGAAGGCCTGAGCTTCACGGTCGCAGACGGCGAGCGGCTCGCCGTGGTCGGGCTCAACGGTGCGGGTAAGACCTCCCTGCTGCTGGCGCTGGTCGGCCTCGTGCCGCACGACGGCGAGATCGAGATCTGCGGCCGGCGCCTGAACCGCGGCTCGGCCGCCGAGCTGCGCCGCAGCGTCGGCTTCCTCTTCAATGTTCCCGAGGACCAGCTGCTGTTCCCCACCGCTCTCGAGGACGCGGCCTTCGGCCTCGTCCGCGCCGGCATCGGCGCCGCCGAAGCCCGCGACCGGGCGCGCTCGAGCCTCGAGTCCCTCGGGGTCGGGCACCTGGCCGAGCGTCCGCTCCACCACCTGTCGCACGGCCAGAAGCAGCGGGTCGCCCTCGCCGGCGCGCTCGTCACCTCGCCTCCGCTCCTGCTGCTCGACGAGCCCACCGCGGGCCTCGACCCGCCCGGCCGCCGCGACCTCGCGACCCTCCTCGCGGACTGCGACGCCGCCCAGATCATCGCCACCCACGACCTCGACCTCGTCGACGCCCTCTGCTCGCGGGTGCTGCTGCTTGACGGCGGCACTCTCGCAGACGACCGCACGGACACCGGCCCCATCCGCCGGCGGTGGCTCGTTCCGCCCTCTTGACAGCTTCGAACACGAGTATTACATTTTTCTACGTGGTAATATTCTCAGAATGAGGCTCTTTTTTTGAGCTTTAATCTCGAAACAGAGCGAGCGACACAGGGAGGTCCCATGCATCGGCGGAAGGCGTACTGGATCGCTCGTGCCCGGTGGCTCGTCGCAGGGTGCAGCCTCGGCCTCGCTCTCGGGCCCGCGGTGTCCGCGGCCGACGAGCCGGAGCAGCATGGAGAGCCGACGATCGCTGTGTCGGATGCCGCTGCCGAGGGCCCACAGGCCGCGCCGCGGCGCACCTTCCGCGGCTCCATCACGGTCGAGGACTCCCCGATCGTCGAGAGCTCGAAGCTCGATGCCTTCGGGAGCCTCGTGACGACCGTCGCCGAGCAGCAGATCGACGACCTCCACGCCCAGGACCTGACCTCGGCGCTGCGCCGGGTCCCGGGGGTGGTGATCTCGCGCTACAACCCGGTCGGCGCCTTCGGCGGCGGCGACGGCGGCGCCTTCTTCATCCGCGGCCACGGTTCGAGCCGGCCCGGAGGCGAGATCATGATGCTGACCGACGGCATTCCGCGCGTCGTCGGTGTCTGGACCCATCCGCTCATCGACGTCGGCAACATCGACTCGGTGCAGCGCGCCGACATCTACCGCAGCGCCCAGCCGGTGCTGCTGGGCAACATGGCCTTCGGCGCGGTCGACATGGCCAGCAAGCGATTCACCTCGGCCGGGGCCGGAGGCCGCTTCGTGGGCTCCTGGGGCAGCTACGACACCCTCGTGGGCCGCGTCGAGTACGGCGGCCTCGCCGGCAATCTGGACTACTTCCTGACCGCCGGCCACCGCGAGAGCGACGGCCACCGCGACGGTGCCGACGGCGAGATCTCCGCGGCCTCGGGCCGCATCGGCTACCGCTTCGACGAGCACTGGCGGCTGTCGGTCTTCTACGAGCACACTGCGAGCTCCGTCAACGACCCGGGCGCCGTGGGCGGGCCTCCCCTGCCCATCACCCCGAACTACGACATCGCGAACGACTTCCTCCTCACCACCGTGGAGCACGGGCACGGCCCCTGGAGCGGATCGCTCAAGCTCTACCTCGACGCCGGCACCTTCGACTGGTTGCAGTGGAGCGGCGCCGAGCAGCACGCCTACCGCTCGGTGACCGACTCGACCAACTACGGCTTCCGCTGGCGCGAGTCGGTGTCGCCGTGGTCGGGAGGCGAGCTCGTTCTCGGGCTCGACCACGACCTCTACGGAGGCGGGTTCGTGGAGAGCCACCCCGGAGGCGACCGCCTCGCCACCGACCTCACCTTCCGCAACACCGCGCCCTACGCCATGCTCAGCCACACCTTCTCGGGGGCGGTCTCCGTCACCCCCTCGGTCGGCGTCCGCTACAACGACAGCCGGTACTTCGGCGACGAGTGGGGCGCCCAGGCCGGGCTCGCGCTCGGCATCGGTGGCCACTCCGTGTACGCCAACTGGGCCCACGCCTTCAACCTGCCGGGGGTCTGGGCCGCGGTCCAGTACGGCGGCTGGGGGCGAGGCGACCAGTGGCGGGAGCTCCAGGCCGAGACCGTGGACCACCTGGAGATCGGCTGGCTGGCCCCGCTCGGCAGCGCGGCCCGGCTGACGGCATCGCTCTTCCGCGACGAGGTCGACGATGCGCTCCGCTTCGTCCCGCCGCCCCCGCCGCCGCCGCTCTTCGCCAACGTCGGCGCCTACACCGTCGACGGTATGGAGCTGTCGCTGCAGGCGGATCCCTCGCCGCGGCTGTCGCTGTTCATCGGCGGCACCCTCTCCGACGCCGACCCGGAGACGGTCCCCAACCTGCCGCGCAGCAGCGCCGTCGGCGGTCTCACCTGGCTGGCGCCCGGCGACTGCCGACTCAGCCTGGACCTGCAGTGGGTGGACGACCGCTACGTGCTCAACCCGCGGTACGCCTCCGGCAGCGCCGCCGTCGACGGCTATCTGCTGGCCAACGCCAGGTTCGGCGTTCCCTGGCGGCTGCTCGGCCTCGATCTCGGGGGCTCCCTCTTCATCTTCGGCGAGAACCTCGGCGACGAGGACTACGAGCACCGCCTCGGCTACCCGATGCCCGGCAGGATGTTCCAGGCGGGTATCGAAATCGAATTCTGAGGTCTCAGCCTTTGAATTCTCAATTCTTAGTTCTTGGTTCTCAATTCCCCTCCACCCAGCCCGTTCTCCGGGGGGATGGGGGTAATTAAAAATTCGAAATTGAGAATTGAGAATTGAGAATTTTGGGTTCTAGACCCACCGATACACAACCGAGTTGATGTTCATACCGGCGCCGACGGAGGCGAGAACGATCGCGTCGCCGGGCTCGAGCCGCTGGCCGTCCATCTCGCCGCGCACCACCAGGTCGAGCAGGGTCGGGACGGTGGCGACCGACGAGTTGCCGAGCCACGCGATTGACATCGGCATGATCCCGTCCGGGATCTCGTCCACCTCGTAAAGCTTGAAGAGCCGCTTGAGGATCGCATCGTCCATCTTGGCGTTGGCCTGGTGGAGGAAGATCTTGCGGACGTCGGCGAGGCCGAGGCCTGCGCGGTCGAGGCTCTTCTTCACCACCCCCGGCACATGGGTCAGCGCGTAGTTGTAGAGCTTGCGGCCGTACATCTTCAGGTACAGCGTCTGGTCGCCGTCCCGGCGGTCGTACGAGCTTCCCATCCACAGCAGCCTGGCGTGCTCGGCGGTGTCGGAGCGCGCCGCGTGGGCGAGAATCCCCGCCTCGTCGGAGGTCTCCCGAGCCTCGAGGACCGCCGCGCCGGCGCCGTCGGAGTAGATCATGCTGTCGCGGTCGTGCGGGTCCGAGATCCGCGACAGGGTTTCCGCCCCGATCACCAGCGCCCGCGACGCATCGCCCGAGCGCAGGAAGTAGTCGACCTGGATCACGCCCTGGACCCAGCCCGGGCAGCCGAACGGCAAATCGTAGGCGATGCACTCCGGATTGGCGATCGCGAGCTGCTCCTTGACCCGGGCGGCGAGGCTGGGGCAGAAATCGCAGCGGCGGTTGTCGACCAGGACGTCGCCGAAGTTGTGGGCGAAGACGATGTAGTCCAGGCTCTCGCGATCGATGCCCGACGACTCGATGGCCCGCTCGGCCGCCAGCAGTCCCAGGTCCGAGGCCACCTGGTCGTCCTCCGCGTAGCGGCGCTCGGCGATCTCGGTGATCTCCTCGAACTTGCCCACCGTCATGGCGTTGTCGGCCACGTCGAGGGGGCGCTCGTAGTCCATGAAGAAACGGTTGTTGAGGAAGTCCTCGTTCGGCACCCGCCTCGACGGGATGTAGCTTCCGGTGCCTGTGATCACGCTGCTGCGCATCTGAGTCCCCCCGTGGCGGCCCGCCTCCGGCCGGCTGCTCCGGCCGTCGAACGAGGCGACAGGGTAACCCGCCCAGCCGTGACGTCAACCACCCGAGGTCGGCGGGTCCGATGCCGGACCTTCCAGACCTTGCAACGAATGCCGGTCGGCTCGAGATTCCCCCGCGGTCTCCGGGCTCGCGATACCGTCCCCGGGGCGATGGGTTAGGATGCGCGCATGGCACGAGCCCGGTCCCAAGCCGAGCCCCCGCCGCGAGCACCGGTCCTGGTGGCCGCCGCCGGGTTTCTGCTCGCCGAGATCGCCGTCCTGCCTGGCGCCCTGAGCCCGTTCCGGCTCCCCAAGGAAGCCACGGCACTGGCGGCCATCTGCCTGGCCGTCGCGCTCGCCCTTCTCGGCGCCGCACGCCGGCGCCGCATCGTCCTCCCCGGCGGCCGGCTGGCGTGGGTTCTGGCGGCGCTGCCGGTGCTGCAGCTCGCATCGGCGGCCTGGAGCGCCGACCCGTTGCGCGCTCTGGAGTCGGCGCTGCTTTCCACCCTCTGGGTGGTGGCGATCCTGTGGCTCGCCACCCTCGAGGACGACCGCCGCGGGTTCATCGCCGCCGCCGCGGTGCTCGGGGTCGCGGCCTCCGCAGCCGTGATGCTCCTGCAGCTGGCGGGGATGGAGATCTTCAGCTTCGCGGCCTCCTTCACCAACAGCCGCCTGAGCCTGACCGGTCTCACCGGCAACCCGGCCGACCTCGCGATGGCGGCGGCGCTGCTGCTCCCCTTCCTGTTGCTCTGGACCGAGACATCACGGCGCCCCCGGATCGCCGGTGCGGCGGCCGTCTTCCTCTCGCTCGCCGTCCTCATCACCCAGACCCTGACGGGAATCGTCGCGCTGGCCGCCCTCCTTCTGGCCTGGCTGATCCGCAAGCGCTCGCCGAAGCTGTGGCTGTCGGTGGCACTGATCGGCGCGCTGGTGGTGGCCGCCGCCCTGACGGCGGGTCTCGGCCATCGACTGCAGCGCGAGGCGAACCGCGCCCTCCGCGGCGACTGGTACGAGCTGTTCTCCGCCCGCGGCGACGGCTGGACCGCAGCCGCCGAGATGGTGCGGAGCCGGCCCGCCACCGGCGTCGGCGCGGCCAACTTCACCCAACTCTACTACCCGAGCCGGCTGGCGTGGCTCGAGCGCGAGGGCGGCACCGGCGGCCGCAGCGAGCTCGCCTCGCACTTCGAGTGGGCCCACTGCGACCCCCTGCAGGTCGCAGCCGAGCTCGGACTCGCCGGCGCGCTGTGGATGGCCGTCTTCGTCTGGTCGCTCGCCTCCTCGAGGGATCGCGCCGGTCCGCTGCTGCCCCTGGCGGCCGCCGCGGCGGCGCCGTTCCTGCTCCTCCATTACCCGGCCCACCTCGCGATCGGGCTGATCCCGTTCTCGCTCGTGCTCGGCCACGTGGTCAGCCGCGACGCGGCGCCGCGCACCTTCTCCTGGCAGCGGGGCCGTTGGCCGGTTGCCGGCGTGCTGGCGCTGCTGCTCGTTGCCGGCGCCTGGTGGCAGCTGCAGCGGGTGGCGGTCGATGTCTGGATGGGCGGGCTCGAGCTGCGCATGGCGCTCTCTCAGCGCGCCGATCCGCAGACGCGCGCGCAGATCGGCGCCGCCGTCGAGGGCCAGATCGCGCCCCGGGTCGGAAGGATGCCGCTTGCCGCGGCCTCGCTGTGGCGCTCGATCGGGCGGGCGCGCCTCCTGAGGAACGACGCGGCGGGCGCCGAGGCGGCGTTCCGAACCTCGTACGAGCTCTGGCCGCACGAGGACGCCGAGTTCTACCTCGGCATCAGCCTCGCCGCCCAGGGGCGGCGCAACGAGGCGCTGTCGCACCTCGGCAGGGTCTGCCGGACCAACCCCAGGCTCGTGCAGCTGATCGCCGACGAGAGTCTGCGCGGCTCAGTGGAGGACATGCTGGAGGTCTACGGGCGGCGCTGAGTGCGGCGCCGGAGAGCACGCCCCCCCCCCGCCGGAGGGAGGCGGGGGACCAGGCCATACGCGCTGCCTCAGGGGTATCGGCGGGCGATCGGCAGGTGCGACCAGGCTCGGGCTTGAATAGCCTGCTCTCAGGTCTTGTCAGCCCCGATGGGGGCCAGGCCGCAAAAAAGAGATTCCGCTCCACCCCTCGATGTGCCGTCGACGGTCGATCGGTTACCGGGCTCCGGGCTCCCGGAGCGTCTGAGTTCTGCCTATCGCACGCCGGCCGCCGCGACCCGCCGCCTTTCGCACCCGTCGCGGGCGACGAAATCGTGCACCCACTCGGAGCGGCACTGGTTGCGGATGGTGTTGAACGCGGCTTCGTCGAGGCCGGACGCCAGCGCGCTGCGACCCCGGATGTTCTCGATGGCCGCCCGCTGCCGCGACTCGCACTCGCGGTAGCTCTCGCTGCCCTCGGCGGCCGATCGCCCGCACACGCCGCGGATCGAAGCGTCGGCGGCGATGGGATCGATGAGCGGCGGGGCCTGAGCGGCGGCGCCGGCGCGCTCAACCTTGCGCAGTTCGGCCAACGCGTCGTCGAGTAGCGTCGCCCCGTGCCCCGCTCGACGCCGGACGTCGTTGGGGACCCACGAGGCCCTGGCCACCGCCGCCTGGGCGGATTCCAGTGCCTGCTGCGCCTCCGAAATGCCGCTCTCGGCCTTCTCGATGACGTCCTGCAGACCCTCCACGCCGAAGAACATGGCGACGTTGTTCCGCGCCGTGTCGAGCGCGAAGGCGAAATCCTCGAGTTGGGCCCGATGCTCGTCGGAGTAGATGTAGGTGGTGATGCGGGGCAGGTTCTCGAGCATCGAAGCCAGGTCGCGGGCGGTGTCGCGGCCGTCGGTGAGGACCGCCTCGAGATCCCCGGACAGCGACGATCTGGAAGGGCCGGAGGTCCGCGCCAGCGACGAGCCGTCGACGACCACCGGTTCGCCCTCCGGCCGCTTGAGCTTGATCGAGCCCGCGACCTCGCCGAGGCTCTGCTGCGCAGCGGAAGGCATCGCGGCGAATATTGCGAACGCGAACAGAAGCACGAACACACGTCTCATGGGAGACCTCCCGTCGACTTCAACCGGAACTTCACCCTCTTATTGTAGCAATCGGGCGTCAGGCCGAGACCTTGTCGACGTAGCCGAGCATGATCGGTTGGTAGCGGATCCCGTTGTCGCCGGGAAACTCGGTGGTGTGGTCGTGCAGGTTGTAGAGGATCTCGACGGGTATGCCCTTGCGGTAGGCCTTGCAACGGGTCCCGTCGGGGCTGCGGTGGGCGCAGAAGGTGCACTGGCTGACCCTGAGATCGATCGGGTTGCCGACGATGGTGAGTTTGACTGCTGCCATGCTCCGCCCCCTGCTCCCGCGCCCGGTGCGCGGTTCACCTGGAGCACAGCGCAAGATCGATGCCCGATTTCTCCCGCCCG
>CAZMED010000017.1:0-27839 GCA_964565045.1 uncultured Thermoanaerobaculia bacterium | reverse complement strand
GGCCTTGCCGACGAACCGTTCGCCGAGCAGGAAACCCACCATGGCCAGCGCCATGTGCGCCACGAACGGAAACCAGTCCACGATCGCCTGCGGCACCAGATCGAGCAGCGACGGCCCGCAGATGACGCCGAGCACCAGCAGCAGCGTCACCCGGGGCACGCGGATCAGCGGGCCGGTGACGTACGCCAGGTAGCCGGCCAGGAGGACGGCGCCGAGAGTGATCAGGGCGATGCCTTCCGAAGAGCCCATCAGACAGTGGTCCTCACGGGGTGTCCGCCGACGCGAGAAAGGCCCTGCGTCCCCGGAGGCCGGGGCGCGCAGGGCGGTGGATCGGTGACACCGGTTTCGTCGTTTTTCTTACATTCCGTCGTTGTGCATCGTGCGGGACGACTTGACGACGGCCCTGCTGCCGGCCTCGCCCTGCCGGTACCAGACCTCGATGTAGTCGCCGGCGTTGACGCGCGTGTCGAGGTCGGAGTCCTCACGGACCTCGAGCTCGACGATCTCGGCCTTCTCGGTCGCCAGGTGAATGACGCCGGGCTTCGCGGCCACGACCTCGCCCTTGATCATCTGGAGGTCGGGCTCGTCCTTCATGTCCTCCATGGACATCGTGCCCGAGGACCGCAGGACGACGTTGGCCTTGTCGCGGTCCTTGGTGTACCAGATGTCGACCCTGTCGCCCTTGTTGACGCGCTCGTCCACGTCCGAGTCCTCGGTGATGAGCAGCCGCTCGATGGCGCCGTCCTCGGTCGCCAGCTGGATCGACTCCGGCGTCATCATCAGCACGTCGCCGGTCACCTTGTGAACGTCCTTGCCCATGTCGCCGGCGACGACAACACCTGCGGCGAGCATCGCCACCATCGCGGTCAGAACCACATGCTTCATCTTCATTTCGAACCTCCTTTGCTCGTTCGGCGGCGGAGCCGAAGCTTGCGGGCGGCCGTTCGGGCCGCACGCGGCTCCACCTTGCCGGAAGGATGCCGATTCGGACGCGATCGCAAAACCCGGGATGAACCGAGCACGGGCTGGGGGCCGATCCGGTCGTCCTCGCCGGCGCCCTGTCTGCAGGGCGCACGCGTCCTGCACGCGGTGGGCGAATCCCCATGAAGGCCTGGGAGGAAGCCCCATGGTGCGGCCGGTCCGGCGATGCGGTAATCGGGCGGTGTCTCAACGGAGTCCGAGCACAGTGTCGATGCCGCCGTCGGCGGGCGTGATGCGAAGCGGGGTCGCACCGCGGCCGGGCAGTGCCGCCCGATGAGGGTGGTGCTCATGTCCCGGGAGTACCCCCCGCACGTCTACGGGGGTGCGGGAGTGCACGTCGCGGAGCTCTCCCGCCATCTCGCCGAGCTGGCCGAGGTGGAGGTCCGGTGCTTCGGCGACGGCGGATTCAGAGACGGCAACCCGGCCGTGCGCGCTTACAGTGCCGCGGCCGAGGCGTTCGAGGGCAACCCGCACCGGGTCGGCACGGTGCTGCAGGTCCTCCACACCTGCACCCACTTCAACGCCACGCCGGTGGCGGCGGACGTGGTTCACTGCCACACCTGGTACTCCATGTGGGGCGGCATCCTGGCCAAGATCGGCTACGGCGTGCCGCTGGTCATCACCATCCACTCGCTGGAGCCGCTGCGCCCGTGGAAGCGGGAGCAGCTCGGCCGCGGCTACGATCTCTCGAGCTGGGTCGAGGAGCGGACGATCGAGATGGCGGATGCGGTGATCGCCGTCTCCGAGAGCGACCGCCGGGCGATCCGGGAACGTTTCCGGGTCGACGAGGCGCGGCTGCGGGTGATCCCGAACGGCGTCGACACCCAACGCTACCGGCCGGTGCCCGGCCGGGGAACGCTCGAGAAGCACGGCATCGATGCGGAGCTTCCGTACGTCCTGTTCCTCGGCCGTCTGAGCCGTCAGAAGGGGATCGACCACTTCGTGGCCGCCCTCCGGCATCTCAGCCCCGACGTGCAGGCCGTGCTCTGCGCGTGGCCGCCGGACACCGCCGAGCTGACCTCTGAGGTGGAACGCGCGGTGGCGGCCGCACGCGAGCTCGGCAGACGCGTGGTCTGGATCCGCGAGCAGGTCGCGGAGCGCGAGGCCGTCGAGCTGTACTCGCACGCCGCGGTGTTCTGCTGCCCGTCGGTTTACGAGCCCTTCGGGATCATCAACCTGGAGGCCATGGCCTGCGAGACTCCGGTGGTGGCGAGCCGGGTCGGCGGCATCGTGGAGACCGTCGTCGACGGCGAGACCGGTTTCCTGGTCGAATTCGAGAGCGCTGCCGACGGCCGCCCCGGACCCGCCGACCCCGAGCGTTTCGCGCAGGAGCTGGCGGCCGGGATCAACCGGCTGGCCACGGAACCCGAGCTGGCGGCCGAGATGGGACGCCGGGGCCGGAAGCGCGTCGAGGCCGACTTCGGGTGGGCGCCCGTGGCCGAGCGGGTCATGGAGGTCTACCGCGAGGTGGCTGCGGGAGGCTCGCCGTGAGCCGCAACGACGGCCGGAAGCTGCGCGCGCTCGAGCCGGGAATGGCGCGCCGGGTGTGGGTGGAAAACCTGCAGCCGGCGGTGGACGCCGGGCGCCACCCCGCGAAGCGCGTGCTCGGAGACGAGGTCGAGGTCACGGCGGACATCCTGGTGGACGGCCACGACCTGCTGTCGGCGGTGGTGCGGTACCGGCCGCGCTCCGCGGCCGGGTGGTCCGAGACGGTGATGGCGAGGCGCGGCAACGACGTCTGGTACGGCCGATTCACGGTCGACCGGCTCGAGCCCTACGAGTTCACCGTCGAGGCCTGGGTCGACGGATTCGCGAGCTGGCGCGACGAGCTGGCGAAGAAGCACGCCGCGGGCCGGGACGTCTCGAGCGAGCTCCTCGAAGGCTCCGAGCTGGTGGCCCAGACGGCGGAGCGCGCCGCGGGCGCCGACTCCGAGTGGCTCGGTGCGGTCGCCGCCCGGCTCGCCAGCGACGCGTCGCCGGACCACCGGGTGGCCGAGGCCCTGGGGGGCGGCCTGCTCGAGATCACGGCCCGGTGGCCGGACCGCAGCTCGGCGACGCGCTTCGAGCCCGCGCTGCCTCTCGACGTGGAGCGGGTCCGCGCGCGCTACGGCGCCTGGTACGAGCTCTTTCCGCGTTCGACGGGCGGCTCCGCCGATCAGCACGGCACCCTCAGGGACGCGGCACGGAGGCTCCCGTATGTGGCCGACATGGGCTTCGACGTGGTCTACCTGCCGCCCATCCATCCCATCGGCCGCAGCAACCGCAAGGGGGCCGACAACAACCTGCACGCCGCGCCCGGAGACCCGGGCAGCCCGTGGGCGATCGGGGCCGCCGAGGGCGGCCACACCGCGGTGCACCCCGAGCTCGGCACCCTCGAGGACTTCGACTTCTTCGTCTCGGAGGCCGGCCGGCACGGCCTCGAGGTGGCACTTGACATCGCCTTCCAGTGCTCCCCCGACCACCCCTGGGTCAGCGAGCACC
The DNA here is from genome assembly GCA_964565045.1 of uncultured Thermoanaerobaculia bacterium. Classification (GTDB taxonomy): domain Bacteria; phylum Acidobacteriota; class Thermoanaerobaculia; order Thermoanaerobaculales; family Sulfomarinibacteraceae; genus Sulfomarinibacter. The sequence goes on along the minus strand of CAZMED010000017.1, from coordinate 24,377 downwards.
CGGAGTGGTTCCGGCGGCGGCCGGACGGCACCATCAAGTACGCCGAGAACCCGCCCAAGAAGTACCAGGACATTTTCGCGCTGGACTTTCAGAGCCCGGCCTGGGAGGCGCTGTGGCGGGAGCTCAGGGACGTCATCTTGTTCTGGGCCGCGCGCGACGTGCGCGTCTTCAGGGTCGACAACCCCCACACCAAGCCGCTGCGCTTCTGGGAGTGGGCGATCTCCGAGGTACGGCGGAGATACCCCGACGCCGTCTTCCTGTCCGAGGCCTTCACCCGTCCCAAGATGATGTATGCGCTGGCCAAGGTGGGTTTCAGCCAGTCCTACACCTACTTCACGTGGCGCAACACCCGGCACGAGCTGACGCAGTACCTCAGCGAGCTCAGCCGGCCGCCGGTGCGCGACTTCATGCGCCCCAACTTCTTCGCCAACACCCCGGACATCCTGCCCGAGTACCTGCAGTTCGGCGGCCGCCCGGCGTTCCTGTGCCGGCTGGTGCTGGCCGCCACCATGGCCGCGAGCTACGGCATCTACAGCGGCTACGAGCTGTGCGAGAACGAGGCGGTGGCCGGCACCGAGGAGTACCGGGCTTCGGAGAAGTACCAGATCCTGGCCCGTGACTGGGACCGTCCGGACAGCCTGCGGGAGTTCATCGCCCGGATCAACGCCATCCGGCGCGACAACCCCGCGCTGCACACCAACGACGGGCTCCGGTTCCTGCCCGTCGACAACCAGCAGCTCCTGTTCTACCTCCGGTCCACGCCCGGGGCCGACAACGTCATTTTGGTGGTTGTCAACCTCGACCCGCACCACGTCCACGACGGGTGGGTTGAGGTGCCGATCGAGGACTTCGGCATCGGCCCCGACGAGCCCTACCAGGTCCACGACCTCATCGGCGAGGGACGCTACCTGTGGCAGGGACGCCGCAACTACGTGCGGCTCGACCCGGCTTCGAGCCCGGCGCAGATCTACCGCCTGCGCCGCCGACTGCGGACCGAGCGCGACTTCGACTACTTCATGTGAGAGGGATTCCGATGCCGAACCAAGGACAGACCCAGGTTCCCTGGTACAAGGACGCCATCATCTACGAGCTCCACGTCAGGGCCTTCTTCGACAGCACGGGCAACGGGATCGGCGACTTCGCCGGCCTCACGGCGAAGCTCGACTACCTGCAGGATCTCGGTGTGACCGCGCTCTGGCTGCTGCCCTTCTACCCGTCGCCGCTGCGCGACGACGGCTACGACATCTCGGACTTCCGCGACGTGCACCCGGACTACGGCACCCTGCGTGACTTCCGCGCGTTCGTCCGTGAGGCGCACCGCCGGAACCTGAAGGTGATCACCGAGCTGGTGGTCAACCACACCTCGGACCAGCACCCGTGGTTCCAGACCGCACGCAGATCGCGGCCGGGATCGCGCCGCCGCGACTTCTACGTCTGGAGCGACACCGACACGAAGTTCCCCGAGACGCGGATCATCTTCACCGACACCGAGGCCTCGAACTGGACCTGGGACCAGGAGGCGGGCGCGTACTACTGGCACCGTTTCTTCTCCCACCAGCCCGACCTCAACCACAACAACCCGCGCGTGGTGGACGCCGTGGCGCGGGTGATGCGCTTCTGGTGCGACATGGGGGTGGACGGGCTGCGGCTCGACGCGGTGCCCTACCTGTGCGTTCGCGAGGGGACCACCAACGAGAACCTCCCCGAGACCCACGCGGTGATCAAGGAGTTCCGGCGCCAGCTCGACGAGCGCTACGACGACCGGATGCTGCTCGCCGAGGCCAACCAGTGGCCGGACGACGTCAGGCCCTACTTCGGCGACGGCGACGAGTGCCATATGGCCTTCCACTTCCCCTTGATGCCGCGCATCTTCATGGCCATCCGCCGCGAGGACCGCTTCCCGATCGTCGACATTCTGCGGCGCACGCCCGACATCCCCGCGACCTGCCAGTGGGCCCTGTTCCTGCGCAACCACGACGAGCTCACCCTGGAGATGGTGACCGACGAGGAGCGTGACTACATGTACCGGGAGTACGCCGAGGACCGCCAGATGCGGCTCAACATCGGCATCCGGAGGCGGCTGGCGCCGCTGGTGGAGAACAGCCCCCGCCGCATCGAGCTCCTCAACAGCCTGCTGTTCTCGTTGCCGGGGACGCCGGTGATCTACTACGGCGACGAGATCGGCATGGGCGACAACATCTACCTCGGCGACCGCAACGGCGTCCGCACGCCCATGCAGTGGTCCCTCGACCGCAACGCCGGCTTCTCGCGGGCGGAGGCGGCCCGCCTCTACCTTCCGGTCATCCAGGACCCGGTGTACGGCTACCAGGCGGTCAACGTCGAGGCGCAGCAGAAGACGCCGTCCTCCCGCCTCCATTTCATGAAGCGCATGATCTCGCTGCGCCGCCAGCACCGGGCCTTCGGCCGCGGCAGCATGGAGATCCTGGAGGCCGAGAACCGGGCCGTCCTCGCCTACCTGCGGCGCTACCGGGGCGAGGTCATCCTGGTGGTCGCCAACCTGTCGCGTTTCGCACAGCCGGTGGAGCTCGACCTCAGGGAGTTCGAGGGCCGGACGCCGGTGGAGCTCTTCGGCCGGACCGAGTTCCCGCGCATCGGCGAGCTGCCGTACCTCTTGACCCTCGGGCCGCACGGCTTCATCTGGTTCCGGCTCGAGACCGAGGTCAGGCCGATCGCCCTCGGCGACAGGGGCGGCGCCACGGTGGAGAGCCCCGCGACGCTGACCCTCGACGGCCGGCCGGAGCGGCTGCTCGAGGCCGAGCTGCGCTACCAGCTCGAGCACGAGGCGCTCGCCTGGTTCGTTCCCCGGCAGCGGTGGTTCCGCGGCAAGGCCCGCGACATCACCCAGCTGACGGTCACCGACCAGGTCAAGCTGGGAGCAGGGTTCCACATCCTCCTGGTCACCGTGATGTACGCCGACGGCGGCGGCGAGACCTACTCCATGCCGCTCAAGATCGCCTCCGGACGGTCCGCCGAGACCGTGGAGCGGGAGGTGCCCGAGAGCATCGTCTGCCGGGTGGCGAGCGAGGCCGGTGGAGGCGTGCTGTTCGACGCGCTGTCGGACGGGACCGCGTGCCGCGACCTCTTCAACATCATCACCGACGGACGCCGGTTCCAGACGGCGGCGGGCGGCAGGATCGCGGCCTACCCGAGCGGCGCCCCGGTGGGCGACGCTGAGCGCGACCTCGAGTCAACCGAGGTCCGGCGGATGTCGGTGGAGCAGAGCAACACCTCGGTTATTCTCGACGACGAGCTGGTCATCAAGTGGTTCCGCAAGATCGAGCCCGGGCCGAACCCGGACATGGAGATCGGAGTGTTTCTCACCGAGCAGAGCTCGTTTGCCAACATCGCGCCGGTGCTCGGGCACATCGACTACCAACGCGCGAGCGCCGCGCCGGCCACCGTCGCCATGCTGCAGACATTCGTCGACAGTCAGGGAGAGGCGTGGTCGTTCGCCGTCGACCGCCTGAGCGACTGCCTGCAGCGCGGTGACGCGCCCGCCGTCGACCCGTCGTGGCCCACCGCGACCAGCACCGTGCTCGAGCTCTCGCGGCGGCCCGCGCCCGAGGTCGCCGACGAAGGACAGCGCGATTTCCTGGATGTCATCGCCCGCCTCGGCGAACGGACCGCCGAGCTGCACCTGGCCCTCGCCGGCCAGCACAGGGATCCGGCGTTCACACCCGAGCGGATGACGGCGGTGGACGTCGCCGAGCTGGTGGACGGCTGCCTGGCGCGGGCGCAGCAGTCCCTCGGGCTGCTCGACAGCCGCCTGGCCGACGTCCCGCAGGAGCTGAAGGGCGCCGCCGAGGGCGTGCTCGCCGCGCGCCCCGAGCTGGTGCGGCGCTTCCAGGCCCTGCGCGAGATCGAGGACGGCGCCGCCGGCCGGCGGATCCGCTGCCACGGCGACTTCCACCTCGGCCAGGTGCTGCGCACCGGGGACGACTTCATCGTGCTGGACTTCGAGGGCGAGCCGCTGGTCCCGGTGGAGCAGCGGCGGCGCAAGCAGTCGCCCCTCAAGGACGTGGCCGGCATGCTGCGCTCCTTCAGCTACGCCGCGAACACCGCTTCAGCTCGCCTCGCCCCGGAAGACGGTCTCGACCCGCAGGCGGTGCAGCGCCGCTGCCGGACCTGGGAGATGGCCACCGGGGCCGCCTTCCTGCGCGCCTATCTGCGAACCGCCGAGAAGGGCTCGATCCTGCCCGAGCCCTCGGTCCTCGCCGCCCTGCTCGACGCCTTCGTCCTCGACAAGGCGCTGTACGAGCTCGAGTACGAGCTCAACAACCGGCCGCAGTGGCTGCACCTGCCTTTGACCGGGGTCGCCGACTCCATCGCCGCGGGCCTGCCGCGCGAGCCGCAGGGAGACGCCCATGCCTGAAGCCGCGCCGCCGCTCACCGACTACGACATCCACCTCTTCGCCGAGGGCCACCACTACCGCGCCTGGGAGAAGCTCGGCGCCCACCCCGGCAGCAGGGACGGCGAGGCGGGCACCTGGTTCGCGGTGCTGGCGCCCAACGCCGAGCGGGTCTCGGTGATCGGCGACTTCAACGGCTGGGACGACGCGCGGCACCCGCTCGAGCCGCTGGCCGGCTCGGGCATCTGGCAGGGCTTCATCGCCGGGGTCGGCGTCGGCGATCTCTACAAGTACGCCATCCGGTCGGCGCACGATGCGTACCGCGCCGAGAAGACCGACCCCTACGGCTTCGCGTGCGAGATCCGGCCCGCCACCGCCTCCAGGGTGTGGGACCTGGAGACCTACGAGTGGCACGACGACGTCTGGCGGGAGCGGGCCGCGGCCCGCCACGCTGCCGACGCCCCCATGACCATCTACGAGGTCCACCTGGGGTCCTGGGCCCGGGTTCCCGAGGAGGGCGGGCGGTGGCTGACCTACCGGGAGCTCGCCCACCGCCTCGCCGACTACGTCACCGAGCTCGGCTTCACCCACGTGGAGCTGCTGCCGGTGACCGAGCACCCCCTCGACGCCTCGTGGGGCTACCAGACGGTGGGGTACTACGCCCCCACCAGCCGATTCGGCACGCCGGACGACTTCATGTACTTCGTGGACACCCTCCACCAGGCCGGCATCGGCGTGATCCTGGACTGGGTGCCGGCGCACTTCCCGCGCGATGCGCACGGCCTCGGCTACTTCGACGGCACGCACCTCTACGAGCACGCCGACCCGAAGAAAGGCGAGCAGCCCGACTGGGGCACCTTCATCTACAACTACGGCCGCCGCGAGGTCATGAACCTGCTCATCGGCAACGCACTCTTCTGGCTCGAGGTCTACCACATCGACGGCCTGCGGGTGGACGCGGTGGCCTCGATGCTGTACCTGGACTACTCCCGGCGGGAGGGCGAGTGGATCCCCAACGCCCACGGCGGCCGCGAGAACCTGGAAGCGGTGGCGTTCCTCAAGCGCCTGAACGAGGTCGTCTACCGCGAGCACCCGCACGCCGTCACCATCGCCGAGGAGTCCACCGCGTGGCCGATGGTCTCGCGGCCGACCTTCCTCGGCGGCCTCGGCTTCGGGCTCAAGTGGAACATGGGTTGGATGCACGACACCCTGCAGTACATGACCAGGGATCCCGTGTTCCGCAAGCACCACCACAACAGCATCACCTTCAGCCTCGCCTACGCGTTCAACGAAAACTTCGTGCTGCCGTTCTCACACGACGAGGTGGTGCACGGCAAGGGCTCGATGCTGGGCAAGATGCCCGGAGACCGGTGGCAGAAGTTCGCCAACCTGCGGCTGCTCTACGGATACATGTACACCCACCCCGGTAAGAAGCTCCTCTTCATGGGCTCCGAGTTCGGGCAGTGGTCGGAGTGGAACCACGACGGGAGCCTCGACTGGCACCTCCTGGAAATGGCCGAGCACGAGGGGCTGCAGCGCTGGGTGCGGGACCTCAACACGATGCTGCGCGCCGAGCCCGCCCTCCACCAGCTCGACTTCGAGCCGGCCGGCTTCTCCTGGATCGACTGCAATGACACCGAGCAGAGCGTGCTGGCCTACCGGCGCCGCGGCCGCGGCGACGACGACGACCTGGTCTGCGTCGCCAACTTCACCCCGATCCCGCGGCACAACTACCGCGTCGGGGTGCCGCGTGGCGGGACCTGGCTCGAGATCCTCAACTCCGACGCGGCCCTCTACGGGGGCAGCGGGATGGGCAACCTCGGCGAGGTTCGGGCGACCCCGGTGGCGGCCCACGGCTGCCTCCACTCGCTCAACCTGACGCTGCCGCCGCTGGCGGTGGTCGTCTTCAGACCGCAACGCTGACGGCGCCCGGACCGCTGCGGGGGTCCAACGCCGGCCCCCCGTCGGGCCCGTCAGTCCTCGGCGAGGGAGATCTCGACCTTGCCCCCGGCCTCGAGCTCGAAGACCCGGTCGTCGAGCGCGATCTTGATCGGCGGCGAGTTGCTCCGAAGCGCCTCCACGGTCAGGGCCTCCGGCGTGACATCGACCTCGAGGGCATGGCCGCGGTAGTGGATGTGCTGGTGCAGGCGGGCGAGCTCGTCCGGAAGGCAGGGGTTGAAGCGGAGGGTCTCCTCGCGCGGCTCGAGACCGGTGTAGCCGCGGCTCAGCATGTCCACCGAGCCGGCCATCGCGCCGAGGTGGATCCCCTCCGGCGTGGTGCCTCCCTGGATGTCCTCGATGTCGCTCTTGAGCGCCTCGCGGCAGAGGTGCCACGAGCGCTCGCGGTCGGCCCGCGCCAGCACCCACGAGTGCACCACCCGGCTCAGGGTCGAGCCGTGCGAGGTGCGGTGCAGGTAGTAGTCGATGGTGCGCGGGATGACCTCGGGGTCGAAGTCGTAACCGAGCTGCGTGAAGATCCGCTCGAGCTCCTCGGCGGAGAACAGGTAGAACAGCATCAGCACGTCCGCCTGCTTCGACGCCTTGTAGCGGTTCGGAGTGTCGTCCTCGGCCTCGAGGACCCGGTCGAGCCGCTGGATGTCGCCGTACTTCTCCCGGTAGCCCTCCCAGTCGAACTCCTCGAGGTCGTCGTAACCCTCGAACTGGCTGATGATGCCCTCCCCGTGGAAGACGACCCGCAGTCGCCGGCTGATGGTGCGCCACTCTTCGAGCTCGTCGTCGGAGAGCTCGAGGCGCTCGCAGAGCTCCCGCCGCCGCACCTCGGACAGCGACTCGAGCACCGCGAGGGCGCGGTCGAGGACCCAGGCGGCCATGACGTTGGTGTAGGCGTTGTTGTCGAGCCCGGGGGAGTCGCTGTCGGGGTAGCCGTCGTGGTACTCGTCGGGCCCCATCACGCCGAGGATCTCGTAGCGGTCGAGCTCGGGATTGTAGGTGGCGATGCTGGCCCAGAAACGGGCGATCTCGAGCAGCATCTCGGCGCCGAAGAAGGACATGAACTCCTCGTCGCCGGTGACGCGGGCGTACTGGATGACGTTGTGGGCGATGGCCGAGTTGACGTGGCGCTGGAGGTTGGAGTTGTCGGGGATCCAGCGGCCGGACTTGGGGTTGAGGTGGATGTGCTGGCTCTCCTCCCGGCCGTCGCTGCCGCTCTGCCAGGGGTACATGGCGCCGCGATAGCCGGCGCGCGAGGCGTTCGCGCGCGCCTCGTCGAGCCGCCGGTAGCGGTACATGAGGAGCGACCGGGTGATCTCGGGGAGCCGCAGGTTCAGCAGCGGAAACACGAAGATCTCGTCCCAGAAGATGTGGCCGCGGTAGGCCTCGCCGTGCCACCCCCGCGAGGGCACGCCCACGTCCATGTCCATGGTGTGCGGCGACACGGTCTGCAGGATGTGCAGCAGGTAGAGGTGGACGATCATTCCGGTGCGCCGGCCCTCGCCGTTCTCGGCGTGCTCGAACTTCACGTTGAAGCGCCGCCACAGCTGGTCCCACGACCTGCGGTGGTTCGCGAGCAGGCTCTCGAAGTCGCCCGCGCGCTCCAGGAGCTTGCGGGCCTCGAGACCGCACTCCGAGATCGCGTTGTCTCTGGAGGTGGTGAAGGCGACGACCTTTTCGATGCGGAGCGGCTGCTGCTCGGAGGCCTCGGCGCCGAGGTCGAGGGCGATGAAGCCGTCCTCCTCGACCTTCCGGCGGCGCGCGGTCGGCAGGTCGCCCGGCGCGTCCGAACGGGTCCGCGCCGCCAGCACGACGTGCACCCGGGACTGATTCATGGCGACCCTGAGGCCCACCGTGTCCTCGTCGATCTCCTCGGCGTCCAGGACCTCGAGGTGGCGGCTGGCGAGCTTGCGGTAGCGCGCGACGCCGTCGTTGATGACGCGGCCGTCGAGGCCGGACCGGACCTCGATGTCGCCGTTCCAGTTGACCGGCGTGATGACCGTCTCGAGGGCGGCGAGGTGGGGCTCGTCCATGCTGACGAAGCGGCGCTGCTCGAGCACCGTCTCGCGCCGGTCCTCGGTGCGGAAGTGCAGCCTGCGCTCGAGCACGGCCCCGCGGAGGTCGAATCTCTGGGTGTGCTCCAGCACCTCCACGTCCGACAGTGAGAACCAGTCGCCCGAGGCGATGCGGAAGGACAGGAAGAGCCAGTTCGGCAGGTTGACGAGGTCCTCGTTCTCGATCTCCTTGCCCGAGATCTCGGTCGTGAGGCGGTTGTAGCCTCCCGCCAGGTAGGTCCCGGGGTAGTGGACGTCGTCGGCCACCGCCTCCGGCACCGCACCGCGGCTGGCGAAGTAGCCGTTGCCGGTGGTCGTCAGCGCCTCGCGCAGGGCCTGCTGTTCGGGCTCGAAGCCTTCGTAGTGCAGAACCCAGGAGTCGTCGCGGCTCATGCCCCACCTCCCTCGAGGGCCTCGGCCAGCCGCAGCAGGAAGTGCCGCACCTCGTCGGGGTCGCGCAGCCGGTAGCGCGCCGCGGTCGGCACGGTGTGCTCGCCGACCACGATCCCGACGCCGCTGTCGCGGATCTCCCGGAACGCGTCCTCGTCGGTGGTGTCGTCGCCGAGGTACAGGGGCAGTGTCCCGCGCCCCGCGATCCCGAGCTCCTCCATGAGCCACGTCAGCGCGCGGCCCTTGTTCCAGTCCATCGCCGGCCGCAGCTCGAAGATCTTCTTGCCGGACGACTTCTCGAGCTGGTCCGGGCGCCGCGCGTGCGCCCGGTCGACGGCGCGGCGCACCTCGTCGACGCGGGCCTCGTCGGCCTGGCGGAAGTGGATCGCCACCGCGAACTTCTTGCGCTCGACCCAGGCGCCGGGAATGTCCTCCAGCTCCACCTCGATCTCGCGCTGCGCCTGCTCGAGGTCCGGGAGGTACTCGGTGCCGCGCTGCGCCACGACCTCGGGGCCCGAGATGTCGTAGCCGTGGCTGCCCGCGTAGTGGATGGTGTCGAGCCCGACCATGCCGCGCACGTCCTCGAGATCGCGACCGCTGATGACCGCCACCGGGCACCGCCGGGCGAGCCCGTCGATCGCGTCGCGGCTTTCAGGCGCCAGTGTCGCGTCCTCCGGCCGTTCGACGATCGGCGTCAGGGTGCCGTCGTAGTCCAGGAAGACCGCCAGCGGGGGTTCGCCGGCGCCGCGCGCCACGATGGCGTCGACCTCCTCGAGGGCCGAAGGGAGCGCGTCCGGTTCTTCGTCCGCGGTCCCCGCGCCGTTCACCGCCACGCGCGACAGGTCGCTCAGCACCTCGTGGGCGCCGGCCTCGCGCAGGGCCTCGGCGGCCCCCACCCGGTCGACGCCCACCACCAGGCCGAAGGACCCGCGCCGCCCGGCCTCGACCCCCGACACCGCGTCCTCGAAGACCACGGTCGCGCCGGGCGCGGCGCCCAGTCGGTCCGCCGCCTCGACGAAGACATCGGGCGCCGGCTTGCCGGCGAGGCCGAGGCGCTCGGCCTCGATCCCGTCCACCCGGGCGTCGAACAGGTCGGCGATGCCGGCGGCCTCGAGGACCGCACCGGTGTTCTTGCTCGATGACACCACCGCCGTGGCCACGCCTTTCGAGCGCAGTCGCTTGACCAACTCCACTGCGGGCGTGAAGGTCTCGGCGCCGTTCTCCCGCAGCCGCTGGTTGAAGAGGAGGTTCTTCCGGTTGCCGAGGCCGCACACCGTCTCCCGGTCTGGAGGGTCCTCGGGGTCGCCCCAGGGAAGCTCGATGCCGCGGGACTCGAGGAAGCTGCGCACCCCGTCGTAGCGGGGCTTGCCGTCCACCCAGCGTCGGTAGTCGCTGTCGATGTCGAAAGGCGAGTGGTCCTCGCCCTCGCGCGCCTCCCGCCGCTCCAGATAGTCGTCGAAGAGGTGCTTCCATGCCGCGGCGTGGACCGCCGCGGTGCGGGTGATGACGCCGTCGAGATCGAAGATCACAGCCTTCCAGCGGTCGGCGGCCAGCTCGAGCACGGTGTCGGTCATGGGGGCCTCCTTGAGCCGCGCCGGGACGGCCGGCATGGAATCACTGGTCACTGCCGGCGGCCTCGGAGAGACCGGCCCATGATCCCGGAGGGACGCGCCCGGCTCGATCCGGCTCGCGCGCATAAGACCATCGGGGCAGCCCCCGGGATCGGGCGCAGGCTCCGGGACGCCCCCAGGGTGGGATGGGTTCTCGGACCGTGGCTGCGGAGGATGCGGCGGCCGCATTCTGTGGGGAGGCTGCAGACACGCGGTCGCCGATCGCAGATTCACGGAGTACGCCAATGTCCAGCGCGCAGAGGGCCAACAGAAGACCGGTCAAGCGGCTGGTCGTCGTCTCCAACCGCCTGCCGGTCGTCGTCGAGGAGGACGACGACGGCGAACGGCGGCTGGTGCCGGGCTCGGGCGGCCTGGTGACGGCCCTGGCGCCGGTGCTGCGCGACCGCGGCGGGCTGTGGATCGGCTGGCCCGGGAGCAGCGTCCAGCGCGACCTGGGGTCCATGATCGACCGCGCCGAGCGCGACACCGGCTACCGGCTGATCCCCCACACCCTGACCCCGCTGGAGATCGAGGGCTACTACGACGGCTTCGCCAACCAGGTGCTGTGGCCGGTGTTTCACGATCTGCCGGGCAAGGCGCTCTTCGAGCCGCAGTTCTGGCAGTCCTACCAGGACGTCAACCGCTCGTTCGCGCGAACCATCGCCGAGGCCTCCGACGAGAATGACTTCGTCTGGGTGCACGACTACCACCTCATGCTGGCCGGCGCGGCGCTGCGCGACATGGGGGTCGAGCGCTCCACCGGGTTCTTCCTGCACACCCCCTTCCCGTCCCTCGACATCCTGCTCACCCTGCCGTGGCACCTCGAGATCCTGAGCGGCCTGCTGGCCTACGACCTCATCGGCGTGCAGACCACGCGCGACCGCCGCAACCTCATCCAGTGCCTGCGGGCGCTGGTGCGCAACGTCCACGTGACCCGCGAGGGCGCACTGTCGGTGGTGACCCTGGCCGACGGCCGCGAGGTGCACATCGGCAGCTTTCCCATCAGCATCGACTACCGGGAGTTCTCCGACGTCGCGAAGCAACCGGAGGTGGTGGAGGCCTCGCGCCGGCTGCGCGAGCAGTTCTCGGCGGCGCGCCTGATGTTGGGGGTCGACCGCCTCGACTACACCAAAGGGATCCCACACCGCCTGAGCGCTCTCGAGCGCGCGTTCGAGCGGTACCCGGAGCTGCGCGGCAAGCTCAGCCTCCTCCAGGTGGTGGTGCCGAGCCGCCGCAAGCTGCCCGAGTACCACGCCCTCAAGCAGTTCATCGACCGCCGGGTGGGGGAGATCAACGGGCGCTTCAGCCGGCCCGGGTGGGTCCCGATCCACTATCTCTACGGCCACCTGCCGCGGCGCGAGCTCCTGTCCTACTACGCGGCGAGCGAGATCGCCCTGGTGACGCCGATCAAGGACGGCATGAACCTGGTGGTCAAGGAGTTCTGCGCCGCCAGCCCGGACTACCGGGCGCTGCCGGTGCTCAGCGAGTTCACCGGCGCCGCCTCGCAGATGCACCGCAGTGCGTTGATGGTCAACCCCAACGACGTGGACGGCGTGGCGGAGACCATCCGGACGGCCTACGAGATGCCGGACGCCGAGGTCCGGCAGCGGGCCGAGAGGCTGCGGCGCGGCATCCGCCGCCACGACATCTTCTGGTGGGTGGACGGGTTCCTGGAGGCGGCCACGCAGCGGCGCCTCGACGACTTTCCGGTCATCGAGCACTACGTGGAGCAGCTCGACATCGAGGCATGAGCGCCGCCGATCCCGCCGAACGGACCACCGGGGAGCCGGTCTTCGACATCGAGGACCTCTGCAAGACCTACGTGATGGGGGAGGTGGAGGTGCATGCGCTGCGCGGCGTCGACCTCGACATCGCCGACGGCGAGCTGCTGGTGATCCTCGGCCACTCGGGCAGCGGCAAGTCGACGCTGCTCAACATCATCGGTGGGCTCGACGTGGCCACCTCGGGCACGGTGCGCTACCGGGGCCGCGAGCTCACCGGCGCCGACGAGTCCGAGCTCACCGCCTTCCGGCGCCACCGGGTCGGCTTCATCTTCCAGTTCTTCAACCTCATCCCCAGCCTCACGGCGCGCGAGAACGTGCAGCTGGTGACCGAGATCGCGGAGGATCCCATGAGCGCCGCCGACGCGCTCGAGCTGGTCGGCCTGGGCGACCGCATGGACCACTTCCCGTCGCAGCTCTCGGGCGGGCAGCAGCAGCGCGTCGCCGTGGCGCGGGCCGTCGCCAAACGACCCGACGTCCTGCTGTGCGACGAGCCCACGGGCGCCCTCGACATCGCCACCGGGGTGGTGGTCCTCGAGACCCTGGAGCGGGTCAACCGCGAGCTCGGCACCACCGAGGCGCTCATCACCCACAACTCGGCGATCGCGGACATGGCCCATCGGGTGGTGCGCCTGGCCGACGGCGCCGTTGACGAGGACCGGCGCGTCAGTGAGCGCAAAGCCCCCGGGGAGATCGAGTGGTGAGGCTGAAGGCGCTGGACCGCAAGCTCCTGCGCGACGTCTGGCGGCGCAAGGGACAGATGGCGGCCATCGCGCTCGTCATCGCGTCCGGCGTCGCCATGTACGTGCTCATGCTCTCGACCTTCGCGTCCCTCGAGCTCACCCGGGAGTCCTACTACCGGCGCTACCGGTTCGGTGAGGTCTTCGCGTCCCTCGAGCGGGCGCCGCAGCGGCTCGAGCAGGAGATCGCGCGCATCCCGGGCGTCGCCGAGGTGGCCACGCGGGTGGTTCGCGACGTCAACCTCGACGTCCGCGGCATGGTGGAGCCCGCCACCGGCCACCTGGTGTCGATCCCGGCGGACCGCCGGCCGGAGGTCTGCGATCTCTTCCTGCGCAGCGGCCGATGGCTCGCTCCGGGAAACCGCGACGAGGTGATCGTCGGCGAGAGCTTCGCCGACGCCCACGGTCTCGGCCCAGGCGACGACATCCGCGCCGTGATCAACGGCCGCCTCCGCAGCCTCGAGATCGTCGGCATCGCGCTGTCGCCCGAGTTCGTCTACAGCATCGCGCCCGGCCGGCTCTTCCCCGACCCGGAGCGCTACGGCATCATCTGGATGGAGCGCCGCGCCCTGGCGGCGGCCTTCGACATGGAAGGCGGCTTCAACGACGTGGTGCTGACGCTCACCCCCACGGCGTCGGTCGAAGCGGTCATCGACCGGCTCGACCGGCTGCTCGAACCCTACGGCGGCCTGGGGGCGATCCCGCGCGAGCTCCAGACCTCGCACTGGTACCTGCAGAACGAGCTCGACCAGCTGACGAACTTCGGGGCCTTCGTCCCCATCGTCTTTCTGACGGTCGCCGCCTTCCTGCTCAATGTCGTCGTGTCGCGGATGGTCAACCAGCAGCGCGCGCAGATCGCCGCCGTCAAGGCCCTGGGGTACTCCGATGCCGCAGTCGCCGCCCACTACCTCAAGTGGGCCCTGCTCGACGCCTGCGTCGGGATCGCGCTGGGCGTCGGCGCCGGGGCCTGGCTGGGCCGGGGCATGACGGCGATGTACGCCGACTTCTTCCACTTTCCGTATCTGCGCTACACCCTGCCGCCGGGCGTCCTGCTCCAGGCCTCGGGGATCGCCCTGGCCGCGGCGGTCCTGGGCGTGCTGAGCGCGGTCCGGCGGGCGATGTCGCTGCCGCCCGCCGAGGCCATGCAGCCCGAGCCGCCGTCCCGCTACCGGGAGAGCCTCGTCGAGCGCAGCGGCCTCGGAGGGCTTCTGTCCCAGCCGACCCGGATCATCGCCCGCACCCTGGAACGCCATCCCGGCCGCGCCGCGCTGTCGGTGCTCGGCGTCGCCGCGGCCGGAGCCCTGCTGGTCTTCGGGACCTTCTGGGGTGATGCCATCGAGGTCACGATGAACATCCAGTTCGACCTCGCGCAGCGCTTCGATCTCGCGGTCAGCTTCGTCGAGCCGTCCTCGCCCCGCGCCCTCGGCGAAATCCGCCGGCTGCCCGGGGTGATCGCCGCCGAGCCCTACCGCTCGGTGCCGGTGCGCCTGCGGCACGGTCCGCGGTCGCGCCACCTCGCGGTGACCGGCCTTCCCGCCGATGCGCGGCTCAACCGCGTGGTGGATGCCTCGCGCCGTCCGGTGGCGCTGCCGCCGCAGGGTCTGGTGCTGTCGCGCAAGCTGGCGGAGCTGCTCGCCGTCCGGGTCGGGGACCGGGTCAGGCTGGAGGTCCTGGAGGGTCGGCGGCCGGTCGCCGGGGTGCCGGTGCACGGCCTGGTGGACGACTCCATCGGCCTCAACGCCTTCATGGAGATCTCGGCGCTGCGCCGCCTCGTCGGCGAGGGGGATACGTTGTCGGGCGTGTACCTGACGGTCGACGAGGCCGCCCTCGAGCGCCTCATGCGGCGGCTCAAGAACACGCCCGCCGTGGCAGGGGTGATGCGCAAGGAGGCCGCGGTCGCCAGCTTCCGCCAGACCTTTGCCGACATGATGGGCTCCATCACCTCGGCCGCCATGGCCTTCGCCGGGATCATCGCCTTCGGGGTGGTCTACAACAGCGCGCGCATCGCGCTTTCGGAGCGCTCCCGCGAGCTCGCCTCGCTGCGGGTGCTGGGTCTGACCCGCGGCGAGATCAGCTACATCCTGCTCGGCGAGCTCGCTCTGACCACCATGGCGGCGGTGCCCCTCGGCCTCGCCGCCGGCTACGGCCTGGCCGCGGTGATGGTGGCCGGCTTCGACACCGAAGTGTGGCGGCTGCCGCTGGTGGTCACCACGCGCACGTACGTGACGGCGGCGGTGACCGTCCTCGTCGCCGCCTCGATCTCGGCACTCATCGTCAGGCGCAAGCTGCACCGCCTCGACCTGGTCGAGGTGCTGAAGACCCGGGAGTGAGACCATGAGCGGGAACAAGGTCCGTCGCATCGTCATCTGGGCCGCCGTCGGCCTGGCCGCAGCCGTCGTCCTGGTGCTGCTGCTGGCACCGGACCCGGTGCCGGTGGACATGGCGGCAGTCCGCCGCGGACCCCTGCAGGTGGTCCTGGAGCACGAGGGTGTGACCCGTGCCCGCGAGCCCTTCACCATCTCCGCACCCGTCAGGGGCCGCGTCCTGCGGATCGAGCTCGAGCCCGGGGACCCGGTGGCGGCGCGGCAGACCGTGCTCGCCACCTTCCTGCCGTCGCAGCCGGTGCCGTTGGACGCCCGCAGCCGGGCCCGGGCCGAGGCCGCGCTGCGATCCGTCCGCGAGGAGCTGGATCGCGCCCGCGCCGAGCGCGACCGCGCGCGGGCGCAGCACGACCTGGCGGCGGCGGAGTACGAACGGATCCTGAGCCTCGAGCAGCGGGGCGTCGCCTCCCGTCAGGAGCTCGACGCGGCCGAAGCCGATGCCCGGACCGCCGGCGAGACGCTGGCGGCCGCCGACGCGGGGGTCCGGGCGGCGCGCCAGCGGGTCGAGCGCGCCGCGGCGGCGCTGCTCGAGCCGGACGACCGGGAGGGCGGCGGTGGCGCCATGGAGGGCGCCGCGCTGGTCATCCGCTCCCCGGTGGACGGGGTGGTGCTGCGGCGGCTGCGCCGCAGCGAAGCGGTGGTGGGGGCGGGCGAAGCACTCCTCGAGGTGGCCGACCTGTCGCAGCTCGAGGTGGCGGCGGACTTCCTGTCCACCGACGCGGTGAGGATCCGCCCCGGGATGCGCGCCCGGATCACGCGCTGGGGCGGCGATCATCGACTCGAGGGCAGGGTGCGGCGAGTCGAGCCCTCCGGCTTCCTGAAGCTCTCGGCCCTCGGCGTCGAGGAGCAGCGGGTGTGGGTCATCGTCGACCTCGAGGGCCCGATCGCCGTCCGCGAGGCCCTCGGGGACGGCTACCGGGTCGAGGTCGGGGTCGTGGTGTACGACACCGGCGACGCCCTCAAGGTACCCACCGGCAGTCTCTTCCGGAGCAGCGGCGCGTGGGCGGCCTACGCGGTTCGCGACGGGGAGGCCCGCCTCGTCAAGCTCGAGCTCGGAAAGCGCAACGACCTCGAGGCGGAGGTGCTGTCGGGCCTCGAGGAAGGCGATCGCGTCGTCGTCCACCCCCCCGACCGGGTCCGCGACGGCGTTCGTGTGGAGGCCCGCCCCACGTCGTGAATCCGAAGCTGTCCGCGCTCAGGCGGCGGTGTGCCGGATCGCGGCCAGCAGAATGGCGGGCGGGTCGCTCTTGACCACGTAGTCGGACGCGCCCGCCTCGCGGATGGCCTTCGCCCGGTCGGCCTCCTCGTACATGGAGAGCCCGATGACCCGGACCGCCGGCAGCTCGCGGCTGATGATCCGTGTGGCCTCGACGCCGTTCATGACCGGCATGCTGAGATCCATGAGGATGACGTCGGGTCGCAGCCGTCGGGCGAGCTCGACCGCCTCGCTGCCGTTCGAGGCCTCGCCGACGACCTCGATGTCGGGCTCGTCTTCGAGCAGGGTCGAGAGCCCGTGCCGCATGACCACGTGGTCGTCCGCGAGGAGCACGCGAACGGCGATGGTTCCCGGTCCCGCGGCCTCGCCAGGTGCTTCGGCGGCGGGCGGCGACGCCGCACCGACGGCGGCGGCGACGCCCTGGTGCGGCAGCCGCTCCGGAGACCCGGGTGCGGTGAGGACGATCCGCGTCCCCTCGCCGGGGCTGCTGCCGACCTCGACACCCCCGCCGAGGAGGGAGAACCGCTCACGGATGCCGAGCAACCCGAGGCCGCCGCCGCGGCCCGCGCCGCCGGTCCGCAGTGCTTCGGGGTCGAAGCCGACGCCGAGGTCCGAGACGGTCACCTCGAGGAAGCCCCGGCCCCGCGGCTCGAGCACGACGCGCGCGCGTTCGGTCCGGGCGTGCTGGACGACATTGAGCAACAGCTCGCGGACCGCCTGGTAGAGCAGCACCCGCACGTCCTCGCGCTCGCACACCGCCTCGGGGTCGGTGAGGACCTCGACCTCCAGGCCGTGCTGCCGGCCCATCCAGCGGCCGAGCCACTCCAGCCCGGCGACGAGACCACCCTCGAAGAGGACCGGCGGGCTCAGGGCCACGGTCAGAGAGCGCGACGCCCGGATGGTCTCGTCGACGAGCTCGGCGAGCTCTCCGATGGACTCCCGGTGCTCGTCGCCGACGCGGTTGGCGAGCGCCTCGAGGCCGAACCTGGCGCCCACCAGCAGCTGCTGCAGGTTGTCGTGCAGCTCGACCGCGAGCCGGCGGCGTTCGCGCTGCTCGGTCAGGGCCAGCTCGGACGCGAGGCGGGCGAGGTCCTCGGCGCGACGGGTGGCCTCGGCGGTGCGCTCCCGGACCTGGTGCTCGAGATCGTCCTTCATCCGTTCGAGATCGGCGCGCGTGTCCAACTGCTGCAGCGCGAGCGAGGCGAGCGCGGCGAGCTGGCTGAGAGCCGCTTCGTCCTCCTCGTCGAACTCGCCGCTCTCCTTGTGGCTGACGAAGATCATGCCGCGCGCCTCGCCGTCGCCCCCCACCAGCCGGGCGGCGAGCAGGCCGTCGAGGGGCACGTGGCCGTCGGGCAGGCCCCACCAGCGGGGGTGCCGTCGCATCTCGTCGTCGGTGAGCCGCAGGGTGGAAGCTCCCTCCAGCAGCTCCTCGAACACGCCGCCGCGTTCCAGATCGAATGCGGCGCCTTCAGGGCAGGGGGGAATACCGGGTGCCCGGCTCGCGGCGCCGGTGACGAACTTCCCGTCCCGGTAGCCGTGGCCCGAGCTCCCGAGCTTCGCCGCGGTCAGCTCGCGCGCCGACTCGGCGATCACCTCCAGCAGCCCCCGGTGGTCCTTCTGCTCGAGAATTCGCACCGAGGCGCGGACCAGCCGGGCCTGGCGCTCGTGGTATCGCCTGCGGTGGGGATCCTCCGACGACCGGTCGGTCCGGGGTGTGTGCGCTCGTCGCCTCGGCCGGACCCCGGAGGCCGTGTCGGTCCGCGCCTGGCGCTCGCTGTTCGGATCCGTCGACCGCCCGTTCTGCGGTTCGTGAGGGTCGGGTCTGTCGGTCATAGCGCTCCCTGTCCGGGTACGCCGAGAGTGTTCGTCCGTGCAGCCGTCGCCTGCGCGCCCGCCCTGTCACGCTCGGCGTCGGGCTCGAAGCGGTCCCAGCCGCCCGAGAAATTCGGCTCGCCGCGAGCCTCCATTTCGAGTGTCGGCGAAGCCGCGTGCCGGCGCCATGGGTGATCGCACGAGGCGCTCCATGGGGTTCGTTCCGAGGGCCCCCAAGGACCACCGCCGTGCATCCGCTCTCACCGGTCGATCTCGAATGGCCGCACCAGCTGCTCTTCGATGCGGCGGTGGAAGTCGGCAGGGGCGCCGTCGTTGCGGATCATGAGGTCGGCGAGGCGGATCGTCTCTTCGAGGTCGAACTGCGCCTCCTCGGCTCGCTCCTGGCTCTCGAACTTCTGGTAGGACTCCGGGTCGCGGGGCTCGCCGCGCCGCTTCAGCCTCTCGAAACGGGTGCGCGGGTCGTCCACCGAGACGTGCACCAGGACGAACGAGTCGCCGAATTGCTCCCGGAACGACTCCACGTCCTCCGGCGTCCGAAGACCGCTCACCGCCACCACGGGCCAGTCCTGGCGGAGGATCTGGCGGATGACGTGGCGGACGAAGACATCCGGCCCCCGGTGCTCCCTGAGCGTGCTGGAGATCTCGCGCAGCGTGTCGCGGGTGGTCGGAAGCCCGCGCCAGACGGCGACCTTGCGCACCACCTCGCCGATGGACAGCGCGCGGACCTCGTGGGTACGCGCCAGGTATCGGGCCAGCTCGTCCTTGCCGGCGCCGGCGCGGCCGACGACGCCGATCACCAGCCGCCGGCGTTCGTCGGGCGCCCCGTGCGCCGAATGGCCGGCGTTGCTCATCGGGCACCGCCGTGCTCGGCGATCCCTTTGCAGCTCCACCGCGACGTCCCCGGGCCGGGCATGAGCGATTCTCCTCCTCAATCAGCGGTCGCGCGCAGCCGCGCCTCGGCCGACGCGACGTGGCGGATGGCCTCGAGCACGCTGTCCGGGTTCACCGAGATGGTGGTGATCCCGGCCTCGACGAGGAGCTCCGCGTACTCGGGGTAGTCGGACGGCGCCTGGCCGCAGATGCCCACCGGGGTGCCGGTCTCGCGGGCCGCGGAGATCAGGCTGCGGATCATCGACACCACCGCGGGGTCGCGCTCGTCGAACAGGTGGCTGAGAGCCTCGGCGTCGCGACCGACCCCGAGCACGAGCTGGGTGAGGTCGTTGGAGCCGATGGAGAAACCGTCGAAGCGCTCGGCGAAGGCCCTCGCCTCGACGACGTTGGAAGGGATCTCGGCCATGACGTAGATCTCGAGCCCGTTGCGGCCGCGGACCAGGCCGTTGTCGGCCAGCACCTCGAGCACGCGGTCGGCCTCGGCGACGGTGCGGCAGAACGGGATCATGATGCTGAGGTTGGCGAAACCCATCGCCTCCCGCACCCGCCGCACCGCCCGGCACTCGAGGGCGAAACCTTCGCGGTAGCCCTCGCTGGAGTAGCGCGACGCCCCGCGCCAGCCGAGCATGGGGTTCTCCTCGTCGGGCTCGAAGCGGGCGCCGCCGATGAGGTCGGCGTACTCGTTGGTCTTGAAGTCGCTCATCCGCAGCAGCACCGGGTCGGGGTGGCGCGAGGCGGCGATGGTGGCGACGCCGCGCGCCAGGCGGTCGACGAAGTACTCGGTGGGGTCCTCCCATCCGCGAACGAGCTCGTTGATGCGCTCCCGCGCTTCCTCGTCCTCGAGCTCGTCCAGCTTCACCAGGGCCATGGGGTGGACCTTGATGACGTTGTTGATCAGGTACTCCATGCGGGCGAGACCGATGCCGCGGCACGGCAGGCGCCACCAGCGCATGGCGGCCGACGGCGAGGCGATGTTCATCAACACCGGCGTCTCGGTCTCGGGCACCGCATCCAGGTCGACGTCCTCGGTCTCGTACTCGAGCTCGCCCTCGTACACCGTGCCGCGGTCGCCGCCGACGCACGACACGGTGACCGCGGCGCCGTCCTCGAGGACCGCGGTAGCGTCGGAGGCGCCCACGATCGCCGGAATCCCGAGCTCCCTGCTGACGATGGCGGCGTGCGATGTGCGGCCGCCGTGGTCGGTGACGATGGCGCCGGCGCGTTTCATGAGCGGAACCCAGTCGGGATCGGTCATCTCGGTGACCAGGATGGAACCTTCTTCGATGTCTTCGGCCCGGTCGGCGTCGGCAATGACCCGGACCTTGCCGGCGGCGATGCCCTGGCCGATGGCGAGGCCTTCCGCGAGCACCGATCCGCTGCCGGTGAGACGATAGGTGCGCAGCGTGGCGGCCTGCTTCTGCGACTGCACCGTCTCGGGCCGGGCCTGCAGGATGAAGAGCTCGCCGCTGGCGCCGTCCTTCGCCCACTCGATGTCCATGGGCCTTCCGTAGTGCGCCTCGATGGTCGCGCCCCAGCGCGCCAGCTGCAGAATCTCGTCGTCCGAAAGCACGAACTGCCGCCGCTTCGCGGGCGGGGTTTCGACGTTCTCGGTCCCGCTGCCGTCCGCGGTGGCGACCATGGTCATTTCCTTGTCGCCCAGCTCCTTGCGGATGATGGGAGACAGGTCCTCCGAGTCGAGCAGCGGCTTGAAGACCGCGTACTCGTCGGGATTGACCTCGCCGCCGACCACGTTCTCGCCCAGACCCCAGGCCGCGTCGATGAGCACGACCCGGGGGAACCCGGTGTCGGTGTCGAGGGTGAACATCACCCCCGATCCGCCCTCGTCGGCGCGGACCATCTCCTGCACGCCGACCGAGAGCGCCACCTCGAGGTGGTCGAAGCCCTGCTCCTCGCGGTAGCTGATGGCCCGGTCGGTGAACAACGAGGCGTAGCACTTGACGCACGCGTCCAGCAGCTCGTCCTCGCCTGAAATGTAGAGGTAGGTCTCCTGCTGGCCGGCGAAGCTCGCCTCGGGGAGGTCCTCGGCGGTGGCCGACGAGCGCACCGCGACCTCGGGGTCTTCGCCGCCCAGGCGGTCGCCGAGCTCGCGGTAGGCGCCGCGGATCGCCTCGGCCACCTCGCCGGGCATCCGGGCTTCGCGGATGCGGGCGCGGATCGCCGAGCCGGTTGCCTCCAGCGAGCGCTCGCCGTCCTCGAATGCCGCAACATCGGAATGGATGGCCTCTTCGAGCTCATTGTGCTCGAGGAAGCTGCGGTAGGCGGCGGCGGTGGTGGCGAAGCCGCCGGGGACCGGCACGCCGCGCGCGGCGAGCGCGCCGATCATCTCGCCGAGAGAGGCGTTCTTGCCGCCCACCGCGTCCACGTCGTCGTTGGTCAGGTCCTGCAGAGCTCGTACGTACTCGGCCATTGGCCCTCCGTGCCGTGCGCGCGTGTCAATCCGATCCGTCACTCATTGGCGGGCGGTCCCGGCTGGACCCGTTCCTCCCACTGTCGGATCTGGCGTTCGGCCTCCTCCTCGGCGATCTGGTAGCGCTTGCGGATGCTGGCGTGGAGCTGCTCACGCTGGCCGGCGATCTCGAGCAGATCGTCGTCGGTCAGGCGGCCCCACTGCTCCTTCGCAGCGCCCTTGATCTCCTTCCACTCGGTCCTGATGCGTTCCCAGTCCATGGCTCAACCTCCCACACGGTTCTTCTTTCCCGGCGCGTCATCGGAAAGGCTCGTGCCGCGGGCGGCCTCCGGTTGTCATGCGCTCTCCAGCACCCACAGGACGGCGTGGCGGACCAGCTCGATACTGCTGTCCAGCCCCAGCTTGGCCTTGATGTTCTCGCGGTGCGAGTCGATGGTCTTGACGCTGAGCTGCAAGCTCTCGGCGATCTGGCGGGTGGTGAGCCCGTTGCCGATCAGCTCGAACACCGACAGCTCGCGGTTGGACAGCGAGGCGACGCCGCCCGAGGTTGGCTTCGCGCCGCCGTGACCGACCGTTCGGAGCAGGCGCTGCGCGACCGCCGGGCTCACCGCCACCTTGCCGGCGAGGACGTCCCTCGCCGCCTGCACGAGCTCCGCGGCCGAGGCCGACTTGCTGATGTAACCCATGGCGCCGGCGCGCAGTGCGCGTTCGGCGAACAGGTCCTCGTCGTGCATCGACCACACCAGCGTCGCCACCGAAGGGTCGATGTCGCGGACCTTCTCCACCAGGGAGAGACCGCTGCCGTCCTTGAGCGAGATGTCCACGATCACCAGGTCGGGCCGACAGGCTTCGAGCTCGGCCAGCGCGCCCTCCACCGAGTCGGCCTCGCCGCACACCTCAAGGCCGTCCTGGCGCTGGAAGAGCTCCCGCACCCCGTGGCGCATCAAGGGGTGGTCGTCGACGATCTGGATCCGCCACCGACGGGGCTGCGAGCCGGCGGACGCGGTCATTTCACCGCGCTCCCTGGAGGGTGCGCCACTGGTCCACGGCGGCCGCGGACGCGGAGCCGGTCGCTGCCCATCGCCTCATCCTGGTCCGTGCTCCGGCCGCGCCCAACCCGGTGCCCCCGCAGCCCACCATGGGGTCTGCACCCAGCGCCGCCCGGCGCGTTGTGCAGGCTGGTCAGCCTGGTTGGGACCCTCAGTGGTACACTGCAGACTCAGCATCGGCAACTCGTCGATCCGTCCGAAACGAGTGGAGATGCCGGAACGGTGGTGAGACGGGGATGACAGGTGGATCGGACCGGGACGGGAGAGCTCCCCGCGCGGAGAGCGATCGCGAGTTGCGCGCCGGCGGGGGTGCGACCGCCGGTGAACGGGACGCCCCGGCTGATGACGACGACGACGCCCTGGCGGCCACCGGTACGCCGCGTGCCGACTCCGAAGACACCCAGCTGAGTGAGGTCAACGCGCAACTCCGGAGCAGGGTCACCGAGCTCAAGCGCACCCAGCTGGAGCTCGAGACGGCACTGGACCGGCTCGAGCGCGCCGTCGCCCGGCGTTCCGCGGTGATCGTCCTGCTGCGGCGGCTGGCGGAGGCTGCCAACAATGCGGGCACCCTGGAGGACGCGCTGGCGGAGATCGTGCCCGACCTGGCCATGCACCTCGGCGCCCGCTACGGGCAGACCTGGCTGGTCGATGAGCAGGACCCGGAGTCGGTGGTCGCCGTCGGCCCGTTCTTCGAGGCCGCGGCGGACGCGGCCCGGCCGTTGGTCGAGGCCACGCCGGCCAGGCGCGCGGTGGCGGACAGTCCGCTGGCGGCCGACGTCATGGAGCGTCGCCGACCGCTGTGGTCGGCAGACCTGGAGGCGGCGCTGGGCCGGGACCGCGGCGCCGCGGCGCGCCGCGCGGGCCTTCAGCTGGCGATGATGATGCCCGTGCTGTCCCGGCACGACTCGGAGGGGTACCTCGAGCTGCTGCTCGAGCGAGCCGAGGAGCGGCGCGAGTACGTGGTCGAGCTCGCCACCAGCGTCGGCATCGAGATCGGGCGGGTGCTCGAGCGGGTCGCCATGCAGCGCAAGCTCTCCGACCTCAGCGACGAGGAGCAGCGCAGGCTGGGCAAGGAGCTGCACGACACGGTGGCCCAGGAGATCGCGGGCATCCGCATGCTCGCCGAGGTCCTGCAGCAGCGTCTCGGGGAGGGAACGGCGGACGCCGCCACCGCCGCGCACCTCGCGGAGGCCGCGCGGCAGGCGCAGGGGCACGTGCGGTCGCTGGCGCGCGGCCTCGTGCCGGCCACCATCGCGGCCGGCGGCCTGCGGGCGGCGATCGCGCAGCTGGCCGAGCGCATGGAGACCGAGCACGGCGTTGCTTGCGATTTCGTCAACGATGACGACATCGTCGTCGACGAGAGCAGGACGGCCACGAACCTCTACTACATCGTCCAGGAGGCGGTGAACAACGCGGTGCACCACGGCGGGGCGCAGCAGGTGACGGTGACGCTGGAGCGTGCCGGCGACGTTCTGGACCTGCGTGTGACCGACGACGGCTGCGGCTTCCGAGCCGACGAGCTGCACACGAGAACCGGATCGGGTCTGCGCATCATGGAGTACCGCGCGCGGCTCATCGGCGGCTCGCTCAAGGTGGAGGCAGAGCCCGACTCGGGCGCCACCGTGACCTGCAGGGTGGCGGGCGGCGCCTGGACGGCCGGATCGGAGACCGCGGGCTCCCCGTA
>CAZMED010000016.1:22339-27909 GCA_964565045.1 uncultured Thermoanaerobaculia bacterium | reverse complement strand
TGCAGCGGCGGGTACTCGCACCAGTCCGAGAACATGGCCGCGAAGCGGACGATGAGGGGCGAGAAGCTGTCGGTGAAGTCGGCCAACATGCGCTCGCCCGCGCGCTTGGTACGGGCGTAGATGTGCCGCCCGTCGGGCGGGGTCGCCTCCGTGATCGGGCGCCCGGGAGACGAGAAGGGGCAGGCCGCCACCGAGCTCGCGAAGATGAAGTGCTCGAGCCCGAGCCCGCGCGAGGCGTCGAGCAACGACCGCATCGCGTCGATGTTGGTGCGCTGGTACTCGGGGTGCTCCTCGCCGGTGAAATCGTAGTAGGCGGCAAGGTGGATCAGGACATCGACGCGGCCGCCGGCGCGGATGCAGGCGAAGGTGTCGCGCAGGAGTTGGGCGTCGGTGAGGTCGAGCTGGTACCACTCGACGCTGGGGTGGTCGGCCATCCCGGCCTCGATCAGCGGCCTCCGGTCGAGGGCCACGATCCGGTGCCGGCGCCGCAGCAGCTCCACCAGCAGGCGCCCCAGGAACCCGGAGGCGCCGGTGATCGCGATTCGCAGCGGCTCGGTCACGTGGGTATGGTAGCCGACCACGGGACGAACCCTCAGTCCACCCGCCGAATCAGTTTTGAGTTTTGAGTTTTGAGTTTTGAGCTCCCGCCCTCCCACCCGAGGATGCGCAAGGGCGGAGAGGCGGATGAACGCGGACGGCGAGCGGCCCCCGGCCCACGTGGGGCGGGTGGAAACTCAAGACCGAGAACTGACAACTCCGGACCAGGACGGGTTGGAACTCAAAACTGAGAACTCGAGACGCAAGGCTCGAAACCGGGCGGGTGGGTGGAAATCCGAAATCCGAAATCCCAAATCCGAAATGGGTGGGCGGAAGGCGCCCTACGGTTCCGTCCAGCGCCCCTCGCGGGCGACGGCGATGGACTGGCTTGGCTCCGGCCCGCCCTCGTAAACCTCGAGAATCCCGATACCGTGGCGTTCGAAAGCCTCGATGAGCCGAAGCTGGAGCTCGGCTGCGCCGGGCCCGCGGGTGGCGAGGCAGACGGTGGCGCCCGCGACCGGGGTCGGTCCCTGGTAGATCAGGCATCCCTCCCAGGCCGGCTCGGGCGGCATCGACGCCAGCATCGAGAGGCAGAGCTCGCGGGGCGCGATGCCGTGGAAGGCGGCGTCGGCGGACTGGCGGTCGTACACGAAGCTGTAGGTTTCTTCCGGCATCATCGGGCTCCCTTCGTTGGTTTCTCGCCGGCCGCGTCCCCGGCCGAGGAACGGGAAAACCGCCCGACCCTCCCGGGAATTCTAACGCCGCCGCCGGCGGTTTCACCTCGTGTCCCATCTGGGTTGGAATTTCGTGTCCAACGAACCGCTGTGGTCGGTTGTATCGAGCGTGGGAGTTCAGAAGTGGTCATCCAAGAAAGAACTGAGGCAGCGGTCTCGGAGCCCCCGGTCCTCGGTGACCGAGGCCACCGCGACACCGACCCCGGCCTGCGCCGACGCGTCGAGCGCCGGCTGGGCGAGCTGGTCCCTCCGGAAACGGCCGACCCCGAGCTTCTGCACCGCGCGATGCGCTACAGCCTGCTCGCCGGCGGCAAGCGGATCCGGCCCCTGCTGACCATCCAGGTCGCCACCGGTTTCGGGGCCCCCGAGGCGGCGGCCCTCGACCCGGCCTGCGCGATCGAGATGGTGCACACGGCGTCGCTGATCCTCGACGATCTGCCGTGCATGGACGATGCCGTCCTGCGCCGCGGGCGGACCGCCAATCACCGCCTGTTCGGCGAGGACGCGGCAATCCTCGCCGCCACCGCGCTGCTCAATCGGGCGTTCGGAGTGGTGGCCGAGTGTGAACGCCTCGACGCCGGGGTGCGACTTGCCCTGGTGCGGCTGCTGTCCGAGGCGGTCGGCAGCGACGGCATCATCGGCGGCCAGTTCGGCGACCTGCGCGCCGAGTGGCGGGACGGCGGCGAGCGCCACGGCCTGACGAGCATGTACGCGAAGAAGACCGGCGCCCTGTTCGTGGCGGCGGTGGAGACCGGAGCGCGGGTCGCCGGCGTCGACGAGAGCTGGGTGCGGGCGGTGCGCGACTACGCCGGCAACCTCGGGCTCGCTTTCCAGATCCTGGACGACCTGCTCGACGCCTTCGGCAGTCGCGACGAGATCGGCAAGGACACCGGAAAGGACCACGCGAAGACCACCCTGGTGGCGCACCTGGGGGCCGACGAGGCGCGTCTCGAGGTCTGCCGGTACGTCAAGTCCGCCGCCACGGCGCTCGAACCACTGGGGGACTCCGGCGCGCCGCTCATCGATCTCGCGCGTTCCTACACCGAGCCGACCATGGAGCGTGTACTCTACCTCTGAGGTTGGCCGATGGCCGCTCCACGAGATGAACACCATCACCGCGGCGGCGAGTCCGCCGGTAAGACGCCGGCGCTCGCGGTATCCGGCGTGCGCCGTTCCTACGGCGCGCGGGTGGCACTGGCGGGCGTCGATCTCGAGCTGCCCGCGGGCATGATTTACGGCCTGCTCGGTCCCAACGGGGCCGGCAAGACGACCCTCGTGCGCGCGATCTCGGGACGCCTCCGCCTCGATCGGGGCAGCGTCCGGCTGTGCGGTGAAGATCCCGCCTCCGACCCGGGCGCCCGCCGGCTCCTCGGCCTGGTACCGCAGGAGCTCGCGCTCTACCCGGAGCTGACGGCGGCCGAGAACCTCCAGGTCTTCGGAAGGCTGATGGGCCTTTCCCGGGTCGATGCGAACCAGGCCGCGCAGCGCCTCCTGGAGCGGATCGGGCTCGGCCACCGTGCCAACGACCGGGTGGATGGCCTGTCGGGCGGCATGAAGCGTCGCCTCAATGTGGCTGCCGGGGTCATCCACCGGCCGCGGGTGCTGCTGCTGGACGAGCCGACGGTCGGCGTCGACCCGGCGGCGCGCGAGGACATCCACGAGCTGCTGCGCGAGCTGCGGGGCGAAGGTCTCGCCGTCCTCCTCACCACCCACGACCTCGAGCAGGCGGCCGAGCTCGCCGACCGCGTCGGCCTCCTGATCGACGGCGAGCTGCGCGTCGAAGGGACGGTGGCCGAGCTCGTCGCCGGGGTCTTCGGCGACGGCAAGGAGCTGCTGGTGACCCTGGCCGCGGCGCCGGCGGAGCCCTCCCGCCTTCGCCTCGAGGCGCTGGGCCTGGCGCCGTCGCACGACCTGCGGGTGTGGACGCGGCGCCTGGAGAAAGGACTCGATGATCTGTCGAAGCTGACTGCGGATCTCGAGCGGGACGGCCTCGAGGTCGCGGAGGTGCGGGTGCGGGAGCCGGGGCTGCGCGGGGTGTTCTTCCGGCTTGCGGGGCGGGAGATCGACGCATGAGCGTCGCGGTCTTCCGCACCATGCTGCTCGGGCTCGTGCGGGACCGCGCCGCGCTCGCCATGAGCTTCGTGCTGCCGGCGGTGTTCTTCCTGATCTTCGCCGCCATCTTCGCCGGCGCCACCGGCGAGCAGCTGCGCCTCGAGGTGGCGGTCGCCGACGAGGTCGGCGACGAGATCTCGCGCCGGCTGCTGCGCGCGGTGGGCGAGGACCCCGCGCTGTCGCTGGTGGGAGGGGGGACGCTGAGCCGGGATCAGGTGCGCGACTGGGTGCGCCGCGGCACCGCCGACGTCGGCCTCGTGATCCGCTCGGGCGGCGAGCCCCTTGACCGGCTCGGGGGCTTCGGCCCGCCGCCGATGATCGTCATCAGCGACCCGGTGCGCGGGGTGGCGGTGCCGATGCTCGAGGGGCAGATCCAGAAGGCCTACTTCACCGCCCTGCCGGACATCGCCCTGGGCGCCGTGATGGGGCTGGTGGAGGACCAGTTCATCGAGCTCGAGGACGGCCAGCGGGCCGACCTGGCGGCCGGCCTCGACGAGCTCGCCGCCGAGGCCGAGGCCGGTGCCGTGACCGGATGGGGATTCGAGGCCCTGTTCGAGGAGGAGAGCGTCGCCGGGCGCTCGGCGGCCGCCAACCACGTCGCCTACTACGCGGGGGCGGTGGCCATCCTCTTCCTGCTCTTCTCGTCGGTGCACGGCGCCATCTCCCTCATCGAGGAGCGCGACTCGGGGGTCCTCGACCGCATCCTCGCCGGCCCCGGCCGCATTGCCGTGCTGGTCGACGGCAAGTTCTACTTCCTGGTGGTCCAGGGCTTCGTGCAGGTGGGGGTGATCTTCGTGATCGCGTGGATCGTGCACGACGTCGACCTGCCCGGACACCTCCTCCCCTGGTCCGTGACGACCCTATTGGCCGCCGCCGCCGCCGCCGCGCTGGCCCTGACGCTTGCCGCCGCGTGCCGCAGCAAGCGGCAGGCGCAGACCCTGGCCAACGTCGCCATCCTGGTCCTGTCGGCGCTCGGCGGCAGCATGGTGCCGCGCTTCTTCATGCCCGAGCTGCTGCAGGACCTCGGCTGGCTGACGCCCAACACCTGGGCCCTGGAGGCCTACACCGGGATCTTCTGGCGCGATGCGCCGTTCGGATCGCTGCTGCAGCCGTGGGCGATGCTGGCGGCGGCGGCCGCCGCCGGGCTGTGGATCGCGCGCCGCCTGGCGCGGCGGATGGAAATACTCTGAGCACGCCGCCCGGTTGGTCGAGGAGAGTGAACATGGGACGGTTGCATCGATGCTGATCTACGTGCTGGTTTTCGTCGCCACGGTGGCGGCCATGGAGGTGGTCGCGATCCTGATGCACAAGTACCTCATGCACGGCCCACTGTGGTTCCTGCACGAGTCGCACCACCGCCGCGACAAGAGCCGCTTCGAGCTCAACGACCTCTTCGGCGTGTTCTTCGCGGCGCCGTCGATCGTTCTCATCTACCTCGGTACCCACGGGCATCCACTGCTGCTCGCCATCGGCCTCGGCATGACGGCCTACGGCTTCATCTACTTCGGCTTCCACGACGTTATCGTGCACCGCCGACTGCCGCACAGGTTCCGGCCGAAGAACCCCTATCTTCAGCGCATCATCAAGGCCCACCACATCCACCACGCGACGCGGGAAAAGCACGGTGCGGTCTCCTTCGGCTTCATCTACGCGCCGCCTATCGACAGGCTGACCGGCCGCGCCGACTGAGCTGTTGCTCTCTGTCCGTTCCGAGCCCGGGCCCGTTACCCTTGCCGTTGCCGATCCCGTGAGCACGACGGCCAGCTGTCGAGTGCGCGTCTCACGTGCCGATCCGTCGGCGACTCGAACCCCTGCGACGACGACCTGCTGGCTCGAAGGCCAGACCAACTCCTTCCCATCGTCGCCACGCTGACATCGTCGGCCATGTCGATCTTCGAAAAGAACCCGAATCTTCGGCAACGATCACGGTAACGGTAACTGGCTCGGGCTTGAGCAGCCAGTTCTCAGGTCGTGTTCATGCAATGAGGTCTCCCCCCACGTGTCCGTGGCGGCTTCCCGGGTAGTGTGCGCCGCGCCGGATGGCAAGACTGGAGTCCGGCGGCAGCGGGCCGCGGGCAACGGCCGAAGGGAGGACCTGATGCTGCGAAGCGTTGACGAGATCGAAGGCTACACTCTGGCCGCCACTGACGGCGAGGTGGGAAGGTGCTGGGACTTCCTGTTCGACGA
>CAZMED010000016.1:0-22239 GCA_964565045.1 uncultured Thermoanaerobaculia bacterium | reverse complement strand
CTCTGGCCGCCACTGACGGCGAGGTGGGAAGGTGCTGGGACTTCCTGTTCGACGACACCATGTGGGTCGTCCGCTACATGATTGCCGACACCCGCAAGTGGTTGCCCGGACGCAAGGTGCTGATTTCCCCGATCCTCCTCGGAACCCCGGACTGGGAGACGCGCCGCTTCCCGGTCGACCTGACCAAGGACGCGATCAAGGCGGCGCCGCCGCTGCGGGAGGACGCGCCGGTTTCGCGACAGTACGAGGCAGAGTACTTCCGGCACTACGAGATCCCCTTCTACTGGGTGAGCGACGCGGCCTGGGGCGCCTACATGACGCCGGCGGCGGCCAGGGCGGCGGCCAGGGCGGAGCAGGCGGACGAGGGTGACATCCGGCCTTCCGGCGGCGACCCGCACCTGCGGTCGATCAACGAGGTCACCGATTACAGGGTCGAGGCGCTCGACGGCGAGGTCGGCAAGGTCAGCGACTTCATCCTCGACGACGAACCGTGGATCGTGCGCTACCTGGTGTTCGACACCGGAAGCTGGCTTTCCGGCCGCAAGGTCCTGGTGGCGCCGGACTGGGTCCGCCGGGTCGACTGGCCGCAGCAGAGCCTGAGCGTCGACATGACCAGGGAGCACGTCGAGAACAGCCCCGTCTTCGACCCATCGCAACCCATCAACCGGGAGTACGAGGCGCGGCTGTACGACTTCTACGGACGGCCGCGGTACTGGTCTCGATGAACGACGACCGGCAGCGCCGGGTCGGCTGCTTCGAGCCCGGCGGCGACGCAGCCCGAGATTGCCCCGATCAACCCGTGCAGGATCGCCGGGTGCAGCGGAGCGAGGAGGACCAGGCCTTCGTGCCTGTGATCGTCAAGAGGAACGACGCGTCCCGGCATCGGGATCGGCGGCCTGCACCACTCGATCGCCGGCGCGGTGGAGATCTTCAGCGCGACGCTGATGAGCGAAGCATTCTCGATTGTCCAGGTGGGTCGGTTCATCGGATTGGCGCTGCTCGGCAATCTGATCGGCGGCAGCCTGTTCGTGGCGGTGCTCAACTACGCGCATATTCGTGAGACCCGGAAGTAGCGGTCGGCGATCGGACGACCCTCCCGGAGTTGTCAGCGCGGCGTTCAGGCACCCGGGTTGCCGGCGCCCGCCGCTGCAGAGCTCAGTTATCGGAGCGGCGCCTCCCGCGAACCACGAGGTAGACCATGAGTCCGGCCATCAGCCCACCTCCGACCCAGATC
Organism: uncultured Thermoanaerobaculia bacterium; assembly: GCA_964565045.1. Classification (GTDB taxonomy): domain Bacteria; phylum Acidobacteriota; class Thermoanaerobaculia; order Thermoanaerobaculales; family Sulfomarinibacteraceae; genus Sulfomarinibacter. Next base: position 21,005 of record CAZMED010000016.1, on the reverse strand, counting down.
GTCGGAGATCGCTTGATAACGTCCCACGCGTCACCGGCCACGTCGGGTGCTGGTCGATAGCGCAGGTAGTCTGCAGTCTGCTCGAGGCGGCGGGCGACGTGGTGCGCCTCGTCGCTGCGCTCGAGGCGGCTGCCGAGCTGGCGGATCTGCGAGGCGAGGCCCACGATCTGCTCGGATGCCTGCACCTTGAACTGCTCGGCCGGCTCGGCGATGGCCGCCGCCGCCCGGCTGGTGCGTTGGCGGGCGACGTCCTTCGCCACGGTGTCGACAGTTTTTCTGACGGTTTCCGATCGACTCATCGTATCTCTCCCTCCGGGGACGGTGGGCGGCCGAACCTGCCCCCTCCCCGTCCGACGGCTCGCGTTGAATTCAGACGCAGTTCATCACGCGTCGGGCGGCGGGCAGAATGGGGACGTGCCTGACCCGCTCGCGGGGCCTTGACCCAGTCGCCCGATCTCAGGCGCCGGCGGTCTCTTCGTCGTCGTAGCGCTTGAGCCGGTTGTACAGCGTCTTGAGGCTGATGCCGAGCGCCTCGGCGGTGCGCTGCTTGTTGCCCCCGAAGTGCTTCAGGGTGGCGAGAGTGTGGGTGCGGATCACGGCCTCGAGCGGCGCGCCGACGGGGGCGTGGAGGGAGGCGGCCTGCACCGTCACACCGCTGCGGACCGTCGCCGGCAAATGCTCGATGGTCAACACGTCGGAGGCGACGATGAAGGCCCGCTCGACGAGGTTCTTGAGCTCGCGGACATTGCCCGGCCAGTGGTACTGCGCGAGCGCCTCGAGGGCCGCCGAGTCGAACTCCTTGGCGACCCCGGACGTGCGGCAGAGCTCGCTGAGGAAGTGGAGGGCCAGCAGCTTCACGTCGCCGCCGCGGGCCCGCAGGGGCGGCAGCGGCAGAGGGAAGACGTTGATCCGGAAGAAGAGGTCCTCCCTGAGCTTGCCGTCGCGGACCGCCTGCTCGGGATCGCGGTTGGTGGATGCGACGACCCGGACGTCGACCTCGATGTCGGAGGACCCGCCGACCCGGCAGACCCTGGCGCTCTCCAGGACCCGCAGCAGCCGCACCTGGAGGTCGGGTGACATCTCGGTGATCTCGTCGAGCAGCAGCGTCCCACGGTGAGCGCGTTCGAAGACGCCGTGGTGCCGGCGGTCGGCACCCGTGAAGCTGCCCTTCTCGTGTCCGAAGAGCTCGCTTTCGATGAGCTGGGGCGAGACCGCACCGCAGTTGATGGGGATGAACTGCCCGTCGGACCGGTTGCTCAGACGGTGGATCGTCTCCGCGACCATCTCCTTGCCGGTGCCGCTCTCCCCGATCACCAGGACCGTGGCATCGGTCGGCGCGACCCTCTCGACGAGGTCGAAGACCTCCTGCATGGCGGGTGAGCTGCCGATCAGAGTGCCGAGACGACCGAGCTCCCGCAGCTCCCCGCGCAGCTCGCTGACCTCCTGCCGGAGCGCGATCGCGCGCCGCAGACGCCGCAGCATCGACTGCAGCCGCGCCTCGTCGATGGGCTTTTCGAGGTAGTCGAAGGCTTCCAGCCGCAGCGCCGCGATGGCCGAGCGCACGGTCGCGTTGGCGGTGATCATGATGGTCTCCACCGTACGGTGGTCCTGCAGATCGCGCAGCACGTCGGTGCCGTCGCCGTCCGGCAGGATCAGATCGCACAGCACGACATCCGGCAGCTGGCGATCGATCTCCTGCCGCGCCTCCGAGAGGCTGCCGGCGGTTCGGGTGTCGAAGCCTTCGCCGGCGGCAAGCTCCGCGAGGGTCGTGCGGACCGCGGTCTCGTCGTCGATGATCAGTGCAACAGGCTTCATCAGCTCCTCCGCTCCGAGGCACGGCAGGCCCGGGTTGCGGCCGCTTTTCGGCGGCCTCCGGCTGGGGACCGGGCCGCCGCCGCTCGCGTTCTCAAGCAGACCACGCCCGGGGCGACCCCGACCATATGGTACCGCGCCCGGCCTCTGACCCGAGCCGGACGATCACATTGATCATTTCGAGATCGTGCACCGGCTCCGCCCCCGGGCGCGCGGCACGTGATGCCTCGTGAGCACACCAATGCCCCGCGGGGGGTGCATTCGGGACCCGGCGCCGAGTATCGGGGATCCCTCCATCGACGACTCGTGTGAATTTCCAAGACAGTTCAGAGGACGCCCGATGCCGTGCCCGCCCGACGGCTGCCAAAGTGGCTGCGGCACACGCCCGTTGGAAGGTCCGGGGGACAACCGGAGGCCAACGCGGCGGGGACCACGGATGCCGGTTCTGCGAGAGCGCCGGCTGCGAGCTCGAGGAGGTTTGACATGAGCGAATACCACGAAAGCTGGCAAGCACTCGACACCCGAACCAGAGATCTCCACCGCGCTCTGCAGAGTCTCCAGGAGGAGCTCGAGGCGGTCGACTGGTACCAGCAGCGGATCGCGGTCGCGGACGACCCGGAGCTGCAGCAGATCCTGGCTCACAATCGCGATGAGGAGATCGAGCACGCGGCGATGCTCCTCGAGTGGCTCCGCCGCCACATGGATGGCTGGCAGGGGGAGCTCGAAACGTATCTGTTCAGCGACTCGCCGATCACCGAGGTCGAGGAAGACGACGACCGCGATGCCGAAGCAACGGCAAGCCCGCACTCGAGCCTCGGAATCGGCGCCTTGAAGGGAGACACATGATGGATGTCCTCAAACGCTCGATGGCCCCGCTCACGGACGACGCGTGGAAATTCATAACCGAGGAGGCGCGGACCGTCCTCGGGCTCAATCTGTCCGCGCGCCGGATCGTCGACGTCAGCGACCCGCGCGGCTTCGACTTCTCGGCGCTCAACCTCGGCAGGCTCGACATGGGCGACGGCGGCGAGGACGGCGAGGTGCGTTTCGGGACCCGCGAGGTCCTGCCGCTGGTGGAGGCGCGGGCCTCGTTCGAGCTCGACATCTGGGAGATGGACAACATCGACCGCGGCGCCCGCGACCCGGAGGTGGACGATCTGCACCGAGCCGCGAAGGCGATCTCGAAGTTCGAGGAGCGGGCGATCTACGGCGGCCTGGAGGAGGCTCGAATCCAGGGTCTCCTGCAGTCCTCGCACTACGAGGAGCCCGTGACCGTGGCCGGCGAGCCGGCCAGCCTTCCCGAAGCCGTGGGGCGGGCCGTCCTGCGGCTGCGGTACGCCGGCGTCGAGGGCCCCTACGCACTCGCCCTCGGCGCGGCCCTGTACACGCTGCTCGACACCGGCTGCAACGGCGGCTATCCGATCAGACGGCGCATCGCGGACCAGATCGAGGGACCGGTGGTGCTCGCACCGTACCTCACCGGCGGGCTCGTGGTGTCCCGTCGGGGCGGCGACACCGAGATGGTCATCGGACAGGACATCGAGGTCGGGTACCACAGCCACTCCGAACGATCGGTGCGTCTCTTCCTCTCGGAGTCGTTCACCTTCAGGGTGTTGGGCCCCGAGGCGATCGCGGTGCTGAAGGTCGAGGGCACATCGTGAGCCGAACCCGCACCGCAAAGGAGGGGCGGAACCGAGGAAAGGCAATGAACGGACGCGAGGAGGACGACCATGCACGAGAAATTCAACCTGCCGCAGCTTCCCTACGACTACGATGCGCTCGAGCCGCACTACGACGCCGAGACGCTGGAGATTCACCACTCCAAGCACCACCAGGGGTACGTCAACGGCCTCAACTCGGCCATCGAGGCACTCGCCGAGACCCGTCGCACGGGTGATTTCGGGAGTGTCAAACACCTCGAGCGGGAGCTGGCTTTCCACGGCGGAGGGCACACTCTGCACTCGATCTTCTGGCGCAACCTCTCGCCGGAGGGAGGCGGCCGCCCCGGCGGACCGCTCGCGTCGGCCATCGACAACGAGTTCGGCGGCTACGACGCCTTCGACGCGCAGATGCGGGCTGCGACGGCGGCTGTCGAGGGCTCGGGCTGGGGCGCGCTGGTGGTCCACCCGGCGAGCGCGCGGCTCGCGGTGCTGCAGATCGAAAACCACCACAAGAACCTGATTCCGGGCTGGGACCCGATCCTCGTCATCGACGTCTGGGAGCACGCCTACTATCTGAAGTACCGTAACCGCCGCGCCGACTTCGTCGGGGCGGTCATGGATCATCTCATCGACTGGAATGACGTCTCGGGGCGGTACGAACGCCTCGTGACGACGTAGACCGCACCGTGTCCGGCCACGACGAGCGCCGTGACCACGAGCACGGGCACGACGAAGGTCACGGCGGGCACGCGCAGGATGAGGGCCACGACCACGGCCACGATCACTCCGAGCACCACCGCCGGATGATCGCCGACTTCCGGCGCCGCTTCTGGGTGAGCCTCGCGCTGACGGTTCCCATCCTGGTGCTGTCGCCGACCCTGCAGGAGTGGTTCGGCTTCTCGTTCTCCGTCCCGCTGCAGATGCCGATCCTGCTGGTCCTCGCGACCGCCGTCTACGTCTACGGCGGGTGGCCCTTCCTCTCGGGCCTGGTGGAGGAGGTCTCCGACCGCACACCGGGGATGATGACCCTGATCGCGGTGGCGATCAGCGTCGCCTGGGGCTACAGCGCGGCAGTGGTGCTCGGCGTCGAGGGCAAGGTCTTCTTCTGGGAGCTGGCGACGCTGATCCTGGTGATGTTGGGCGGCCACTGGATCGAGATGCGGTCGGTGCTCGGGGCCTCGCGCGCCCTCGAGGAGCTTGCCGAGCTGATGCCATCCGATGCCCGTAAGCTTCAGGACGACGGATCGACGACCACGGTCCGGGTGGACGAGCTCGAGCCGGGGGACCGCGTGCTGGTGCGTCCCGGTGAGAAGGTCCCGGTCGACGGAGAGGTGGTCGACGGCGCGAGCGAGGTCGACCAGTCGATGGTGACCGGCGAGTCCAAGCCTGTCGAAGTCGAATCGGGCGACGAGGTCATCGCGGGCACGGTCAACGGCTCCGGCGGCTTGACCGTGGAGGTGGCCAAGACCGGCGAGGAGAGCTACCTGGCGCAGGTCAAGAAGTTGGTCGAGCAGGCCCAGCAGAGCCGCTCGAAGACCCAGAACCTGGCCGACCGAGCCGCCTTCTGGCTGACCGTCGTGGCTCTGACTGTCGGCACCCTGACGCTGGCCGCGTGGGTGATCCTCGGCCGTGAGTTCGTGTTCGCCCTGGAACGCTCGGTGACGGTGATGGTGATCACCTGTCCGCATGCACTCGGGCTCGCCATCCCTCTGGTGGTGGCCGTGTCGACAGCCATCGGGGCGAAGAGCGGTCTCCTGATCCGGAACCGGGGGTCGTTCGAGCGGGCCCGCACCCTCACTGCCGTGGTGTTCGACAAGACCGGCACCCTCACCGAGGGGCGATTCGCCGTCAGCGAGGTCGTCCCGCTGTCCGGCGAGCGAGGCGAGGTGCTGCGCCTCGCCGCCGCGGTCGAGCGCGGCTCCGAGCACCCCATCGCGCGCGGCATCGAGGAGAAGGCCGCAGAAGACGACCTCGAGGTCCCCGGTTCGGATGATTTCGAAGCCCTCCCCGGTCGTGGTGCGAAGGCCGTCGTCGGAGGTGAAACGGTGATGGTCCTGTCGCCGGGAGGGCTTGATGAAGAGACGGGCGTCGAGGTGGATGACAAACGCGTGCGCGAAGCCCGGGATTCGGGCAAAACGGTTGTCTTTGTCGTGCGCGGCGACCAGGTGCAGGGTGCGATCGCCCTCGACGACGTGGTGCGGGAGTCGTCGCAACGGGCGATCGCCTCGCTCAAGGAGTCGGGGCTGCGCTGCATCCTGCTCACCGGCGACAACCAGGCGGTGGCCGAGCGGGTCGCCGGGGAGCTCGGGCTGGACGAGTTCCACGCGGAGGTCCTGCCCGATCGCAAGGCCGAGGTGGTGCGCTCGATCCGCGACGGCGGCGAGGTCGTGGCCATGGTGGGCGACGGCATCAACGACGCGCCCGCGCTGGCGGCGGCCGACATCGGCATCGCCATCGGCGCCGGCACCGATGTGGCGCTGGAAGCCGCCGACGTGGTGTTGGTGCGCGACGATCCGGCCGACGTGGCCAAGGTCATCCAGCTCGCGCAGGCGGTCTACCGCAAGATGATCCAGAACCTCGCGTGGGCGACCGGCTACAACGTGATCGCCATCCCGCTGGCGGCCGGAGTCCTCATCTCCTGGGGCATCGTCCTCAAGCCGGCCGTCGGCGCCGTGCTGATGTCGCTGTCGACCGTGATCGTCGCCGTCAACGCCCGCCTCTTGAAGGAGCCGGAAGGGCCGGACGAGGACTGACGCGCGAATCCGAGGTTACCGGCGCGTCACTGGAAGAGCTCGAACAGCACCACTGTGGCGGGGTCGGCGGCTCGGTTGACCACCGAGTGGTCGCCGGTGGACCGCACGTGGACGCCCATGCCCGCCGTCTCCACCAGGGACGGCTCGCCCTCGTCGCTCAGATACTCGAGAACCACCGTGCCCGGAGCGTAGACGACCCGGACCGGTACCGGCGCGAGCTCGAAGCCGACGCTCGGCTCGAGGTCGAGCTCGCGGACCCGGGCCAGGTCGGAGCTGTAGAGGATCCGGCCGGCGGGAGCCGGCTCGCTGCGCGCCATGTCCGCGACCTCGGGCAGCGGGACGTTCGTGCGGGCGACGATGAGGCCCTCGACCTCGGTCTCACCCGTGTTGCTGAAGCCGTAGTCGCCGGGCTGCAGCGCGACGACGAGGCCGGGCTCGAGCTCGATCGTGAGGTTCTCCGCGTTGTCTTCGATGCTGAGCGTGCCTGCGGTGATGGCGTACAAGAGGCGGTCGCCGCCCGGATGGGGAGGCACGGCCTCGCCGGGCGCCAACGCGACCCGGGTCACCGCCACGTACTGGTCTGCGTGGACGACTTCGGTGTGCTCGGGGGCCGCCGCGGCGCTGTCGGGAACCGCCGGCTCCGCCGGCATCAGATTGCTGAGGTCCTCCACCAGCCCCTCCTCGGCGGGCTGCTCTCGGCCGCACCCGAGGTTGAAGGTCAGAATCAACGCGGCCGCTACCGTGGCGCATCGTGTGGCAGTGTGAAGCTGCATGCAGAATTCTCCTTTCGTCATGCCGTATGCGGCGTGTTCCAGAGAACTCATGCAGGTTGCGTGCCGGAGGTACGCGGCAGAAACCGCGGGTGCGGCGTCCGCTTCGGGCCGCGACCGTGCAAAAGCTTCACCCGGTTCGTGCAGCTTTTTCAAACGACGGCGCCGCGGGTCGGGTCCAGAGCCCGTCGCGGGGCGCCGATTCCGGGCCCCTGTCGAGCCGGGTCGCGGCCGCCGTGCCGCCGGCCAGCATCACGAGGGCGAGCTTGCGGGCGCGGCCGGTGGCGGCACGCACGTCCCAGGCCGCCGCCGCGCGCCGCAGGATCACGCGGCCGATGTCGCGGTAGACCGCTCGCGCCGCGGCCACCGCCCACGCCGAGCGGAACGGGAGCCTCGAGATGCCGATCCGCGCGGACGCGTAGTAGCGGTCCGCCTCGGCCAGGACGCGACGCACGACCCCGGCCAAGGCGCTTCGGTGCCCGGGTGCGGCGACGGCGTGCGGTGGGATCTTCGCCGCGGCGAGGAAATCGGCCGGCAAATAGACCCTTCCATTGCTCGCGTCCTCGACAACGTCGCGGCAGATGTTGGTGAGCTGGAAGGCGATGCCGAGGTCGGCGGCGCGGTCGAGGATCGGCCCGTCGCGGACGCCCATGATGTGCGCCATCATGACGCCGACGACGCCGGCGACGTGGTAGCAGTACTCGAGGGTGTCGTCGAGGGTGCGGTAGGTGCGGCCCTCCACGTCCATGCGGAATCCCGCCAGGTGCTCGAGCGGGTGGCGCTCGGGAATCTCGTGGCGGCGGACGACGGCCGCGAGCCCGGCGAAGACCGGGTCCGTCGGCGTCTCGCCCCGCAGCGCGGACCGGGTCTGCTCCTCGAGCTCGGCGAGCCGGTCTCGAGCTTCGGAGGGTGCTATCCGCCCCCCGTCGAAACCGAGCTCCTGGTCGTCGGTGCGGTCGTCGCAGTGGCGGCACCACGCGTAGAGCAGGTAGGCGCCGGCCCGGGTCTGCGGGTCGAAGAGACGCGCCGCGGCGGCGAAGCTCTTCGACCCCCGCTCGATGACGGCGCGGCTGCGCTCGACGAGATCGTCCACCGCTCGCTCCTCAGGCCCCCTCACCGAGGAGGTCCGGAATCATGAGGCCGGCGGTGGCCTTGGCCGAGTTGACGACGCCGGGCACGCCGGCGCCGGGGTGGGTGCCGGCGCCTGCGAAGTAGAGGCCGCCGATCCGGGCATCGCGGTTGTGGACCCGGAACCAGGCGCTCTGAGTCAGGATCGGCTCGAGCGAGAAGGCGGAGCCGAGGTGCGAGTTCATTTCGTGCTTGAAGTCTTCCGGCGTCAGGATCCGCACCGTCTCGATGTCGGCGCCGAGGCCGGGAAGGTAGCGCGTCTCGAGGTACTCGAGGATGCGGTCGCGGTAGCGCGGGCCCTCGGTGCTCCAGTCGAGGTGCGCGTTGCCGAGGTGGGGCACCGGCGACAGCACGTAGAAGGCCTCGCAGCCCTCGGGCGCGACCGTGGGGTCGGTCAGGGTCGGCGCGTGGAGGTAGAGCGAGAAGTCGTCGGCGAGGGTGTCGACGCTTTCGAAGATGTCGTCCAGCAGCGCCCGGTAGCGGGGCCCGAAGAGGATGTCGTGGTGGGCGATCTGGGTGTGGCGGCGGCGGCTGCCGAAGTAGACCACGAACAGGGACATGCTGAAGCGCTTCTTGGCCAGGCGGGCGGCCTGGATCTCGGCGTGCGGATCGCCCTCGAGCAAGGTGCGGTAGGTGTGGACGACATCGGCGTTGGAGGCCACGGCGTCGAACTCACCGTGCCAACCGTCGGCGGTGCTGACGCCCCGGACCCTGCCGTTCGCGGTGTGGATGCGTTCGACGGGCGAGCCGATCCGCACCGTGCCGCCGAGCTCCTCGAAGAGCTTGACCAGCGCCGACACCAGCGCGCCGGTGCCGCCCTTGACGTAGAACACGCCCCAGTTGCGCTCGAGGTAGTGGATCAGGGTGTAGATGGACGAGGAGGTGAAGGGGTTGCCGCCCACCAGCAGGGGGTGGAAGCTGAAGACCTGGCGGAGGTGGGGGTCTTTGATGAAGCGCGAGATGATGGAGTAGACGCTGCGGAAGCTCTGCAGCCGGATCAGCTGCGGCGACACCCGGATCATGCTCCAGAAGTCGAGGAAGGGCGTCGCCGCGAGCTTGACGTAGCCCTCGTTGAAGACGTCCTCGGCGTACCGCAGGAAGCGCATGTAGCCGTCGACATCGCGCGGGCTCTTGGCCGCGATCTGGCGGGTGATGGCCTCCATGTCGTTGGAGTAGTCGAAGCTGAAGCCGTCCTCCCAGTAGAGGCGGTAGAACGGCGTCACCGGCAGCAGGGTGACGGAGTCGGCCATGTCGCGGCCCGCCGCCGCGAACACCTCCTCGAGACACGGCGGCGCGGTGATGATGGTCGGCCCGCCGTCGAAGGTGTAGCCCGCGTCCTCGTAGACATAGGCGCGCCCGCCCGGCTTGTCGCGTTTCTCGATCAGGGTCGTGTCGATGCCGGCCGCCTGCAGGCGGACCGCCAGCGTCAGGCCGCCGAAACCGCTGCCGATCACTGCTGCTGTGGGTCGCGTCATCATGCCTCCTCGTCGCTGCTGAGTCCGCCGGCGGCGCCGGCCGGGGGCGTCGTTCGCTCGAGCAGGCACCGCAGGGCGAGGCCGAGCGGTACCGGCGGTCGGCCGGTCAGCAACCGCAGCTTGTCGATCCATCCGATGCGGCCGGCGTAGAAGCGGTGGATCAGGCCTTCCGGCAGGCTGTAGAAGCGCTCGAAGATCCGGTACCTCCGGACAGGCACCGCTGCTCGGAAGAGCATCCGGTTGAGGAACCTGTAGAAGGCGTACTGCCGCCACAGCTCCAGCGAGCGGCGCCGGGTCCATGTGAAGAGAGCGGCGCTCGATAGGTCCGGCAGGCCGGCGATGTCGTCCGCCAACCGTACCGCCTCGGGCAGCGAGTATCCGGTGGTGGGGTGGAAGAGCGCGGCCCGCATGCCGCTGCGCGGAACGCCCGCCGGGCCCTCGGCCCAGAACGCCTCGATGTCGCCGCCGAGCACGATCGGCAGCACGCCCTCTTCCTCGCCGGTGATTTGCGCGATGCGCCAGTCCCTGCTCTCGGCATACTCCGTGATGCCGGAGCGGATCCGCTCGCGCTCGAGCTGCGGTCCGTCGCTGTAGTAGGTGTCCTCGATCAGGAGCTCGCGCTCGGAGAAGGGGAGGGTGTAGACGAAACGGTAGCCGTCGCGCTGCGCGACGGTGGCGTCCATCAGGATCGGAGCGTCGAGCCGGTGCGCCCCGCCCAGCCGCACGAAGCTCCCGACGAACTTCTGGAAGCCGACCTCGAGGTGGCGGCCGCCGGGGTCGCCGCGGCCGTCGATCACCGCCGCCGCCTCGATGCGCGTGCCGTCGGCGAGCCCGACGCGGGTCGGGGAGATCTCGACGACCTCCGCGCCGAGGCGCAGCCGGCCCTCGAGCGCGCCGCCGACGACCCGGTGCAGGCGGTCCGACGACACGGTGTTGTAGCCGCTCTCCAGGACCCTCCGGCGGTTCGGGAAGCGCAGCTCGTGGCGCGGCCACGAGTGCTCGACCAGCGGGCGCAACCAGCCGCGCTGCGCGGGGCTCAGGTCGGAGTCGTGGAAGGACCAGGTGTGGTTGCCGCCCAGAGCGGGCCCGCGCTCCACCACGACCAGGTCGAGCTCCGGCCGCAGCTCGCGCAGCCGGTAGGCGAGGAGACTGTTGGCGAGCCCGCCGCCGACCAGCGCGAGGCCGACCTTCACGACGGGCCCACCAGCGCCTCGAGGCGCGCCGTGACCTCGGCGGCGAGGCCGGGGTCGTGGCGTCCGGCGAAGACCGCCTCGAGCCCGCCCGCGGGGTTGACCAGCAGCAGGTTGGGCCGGCTCGGGTCGAGCCCGAGCGTCGCCGCCCAGCGCCGCTCCATGTCGATCAGCACCGGCACGCCCTCGGGGACCTGCTCGGCGAGCTTGGCGGCGACCCGCTCGTAGGAGGGCGGCGGGTCGTCCGGGACCTCGGCGATGCGGAGGAACTCGATGTCGTGGAAGCGCTCACGCAGCTCGCGCTCCCAGGCCTTGAGGGTGCGCAGCCGCCTCGCCTCCACCACCATCACCACCACCACCCGGCCGCGGTGCGCCGCCAGGCTGTCCTCGACGCCGTACTGGTCGCGCAGCCGCAGGCCGTCGATTTCCTGCAGGGAAGCAGCCGGGTGCGTGAGCGTGGCGCCGGCGAGCAGCAGGTTGACGAGGCCGGTGAGCATTCAGTAATCCGTAGTGACGGTCAACTCTAGCAAGGCGCAGCGGCCGGCGGCAAGCTGCACCTCAGCCCGCCAGCACGGACCCCAGCCGCCGGCAGCCCTCGTCGATCGCGGCCTCGTCGGCGTAGGTGAAGCAGAGCCGGGCGAAGCGCTCCCCGGACAGGGGCTCTCCGACGAGCTCTGCGGCGCCGGGGTAGAAGGCGCCGCCGGGCACGAAGGCGACCCCGGCCGCGGCTGCGCGGTCGAACAGCGCGCGGCTGTCCCCTGCGGCGAGCTCGAGCCAGAAGAAGAAGCCGCCCTGCGGCTCGTGCCAGCGGGCGGCCCCCCGCGGCAGGTGCCTCTCCAGGGCCTGCTGCATGGAGCGGCTCTTGCGGGCGTAGGTGGCGACGATCAGGCCGAGGTGCTGCTCGAGCAGCCCGCGCGCGCAGTACTCGGCGACCAGGGCCTGGGTCACGGTCGAGGTGCAGAGGTCCTCGCCCTGGCGCATCAGCACCATCGAGCGGATGAGCTCGGGCGACGCCACCGTCCACGCCACCCGCACGCCGGGCGCCAGCACCTTCGAGAACGACGAGGCGTAGATAAGGTGCGGGGCGTCTCCGGCGAGAGCCTTCAACGACGGCAGCGGCTCGCCCGCGAAGCGCAGCCTCCCGTAGGGGTCGTCCTCGAAGATCGGGATCCCGCGCTCGGCCGCCAGCGCCACCAGAAGGCGGCGCCGCTCGAGGCTCATGCAGGCACCCGAGGGGTTCGAGAAGTCGGGCACGGTGTAGATCAGCTTGGGGCGGCACCCGGCCTCGGCCTCGGCACGGTCGATGACCTCGGCGAGGCGCTCCACCTGCATGCCCTCGCCGTCGGAGGGCACGAGGGCGAAGCGGGCGCCGGCGTTGCGCAGGCAGTGCACGGTGCCGGGGTACGTCGGCGCCTCGAGGACCACGACGTCGCCCGGGTCGAGCAGGGCGCGCCCGATGAGGTCGACCGCCTGCTGCGAGCCCGACGTGACGAGCACCTCGCCGGCGGCGGGGCGGTAGCCGAGGCGGGTGGCCATCATGTCGAGGATGGCGTCGCGCAGCGGCGGGTAGCCCTCCGAGGCGCCGTACTGCAGCACCGTGCGGCCGTCGCGGGAGAGCACGTCGGCACAGGCTGCGAAGCTCTCGACCGGAAAGGTGTCGGGATCTGGCAGGCCGCCGGCGAACGAGATCATCCCCGGCTGCTGGGTGATGCGGAAGAGCTCGCGGATCGGCGACGGCTGCATCTTGTCGGCGAGGGCGGAAAAGCGGAAGGGAGAATCCAAGCCTGCCTCCATTGTCGGGGGGATTGTACCTGCGCCGGCTGAGCGGAGGAGCAGAGGGGCGGAGGGGACGAGGGGCGGAGGGGAAGAGCGGGGGGAGCGGCCATCGGCGCGAACTCAGGCGTGTCGGCGGGTGATCAAAAGGTGCGGCCAAACCAGCTTGTGCTCCTTGTCCGTCCCGAGCCCGAGCCCGAGCCCGTTACCGTTGCCGTTACCGATGACTGTACACATCCGGAGAGGGCGACTGTCATGTTCTTCGATTTCGAGAAGCTCGACGTGTACCAGGTGGCGCTCGACTTCATCGTTGGCAACTTCGATCTCTGACACGAAGCCCAGTTTTCGGTAACGGTAACGATAACGGGCTCGGGCTCGGATTTGAACAGTCCGCCGTCAGGTCATGTCAGCGCCAATGGGGGAAGGGCGGCGGGGGGGACCGGCGCGGCCGGGGCCTCCGTCAGCTCTCGTCCGGCTCCTCGACCACAGGCGGCATCCCCACCAGGTCCTCGTCACGGACCGAACGGGCGAACTCGTCGATCGGCGGCACCACGACCTTGTCGACGTAGGGCGACAGCATCAGGCGGACCAGGGAGCCGTACCCGGGCCGGAAGGAGATCGTGTCCCCGACCGAAAGACCGCCCGGGTTGTCGCCGACGTTGAGCACCGCCAGGTCGCTGCTGGCGCCGGTCAAACGGTAGCGCGTGTCGAGCGGGGTCAGCCCCTGGACCTCGGTGTCGAGCTGGCCAACCGTGACCACCGCGCGAAAACCGCGCTGGCCGGGCTGGACCTCCTCGTCGTCGAAGGTCTCGAAGGGCGTGATCGAGGCCGTCTCGCCGAGCGGTACCAGGCCCTTCTCGCGCACCTCCACCACCTCCGCCTCGAGGGTGATGGCGTCGTCGCGCAGGCCGGGCAGGGTGCCGCCGTTGACCAGGTCGGTGCCCAGGAACACGGCCTCGCCGATCCGGTAGTGGTTGATGCCGGCCGGCGCCCTGCCCTCGAGCATGAGCGGCAGCACGGCGCTCGAACCGGCCGAGATGAACGGCAGGCGGTGTGCGAACTTGAGCTCCAGGAGCTCGCGGTAGAGCACGAGCTGGGTCAGCTGGTCAATGTTCGGGACGACCCCAGAGAGACAGCCCAGGTTGGCGCCGATGCCGATGACCTCGATGTTCTCGAGGCGAAAGGCCCGCTCGTAGAACCCGAGCAGCGATCCCGGCAGCACCCCTTCGCGAAGATCGCCGAGCTCCACCATCACCACCACCCGGTGGATGCGGCCCCGGCGGCGGGCCTCCGCGTCGAGGGCCTCGATCGCCCGCATCTCCGAGTTCAGGCTGACGTCGGCGAGCTCGACGATGTCGGAGATCGCGGGCAGGTGCGGCAGGCGCAGGTACCAGGACTCGAAATTTCCGGTGCCCCGGTCGATCGCGCGGAGGTTCGCGAGCCTCGAGTCCGCCATCGACCGCACGCCGATCCGCTGCAGGGCGTCGAGGGTGTCGACATGCCCGCACAGGACCTTGGTGACGAGGGTCCACGAGGCCCCCCGCTCGGTGAGCCAGGAATCGATGGTGCGGATGTTGTGCTGCAGGACGCGCAGGTCGATGGTGACGCGGTTCATGAAGGCTCAGCTCCGCTCGCGGACGAGCCGCATCTCCGCGTACTTGGATGTGAATCCGAGGCGCTCGTACAACCGCTTGGCGGGGTTGTCGTGCTCGACGTGGAGCTTGACGTCGCCGTCGCACTCGGCGATCGAACGTCCGATCAGCTGCCCACCGATGCCGCGTCCCCGGGCCTCCGGGGCGACGGTCACGAAGAGCAGGATGTGGTCGGGAACGTAGCCGGACATCCCGGTCTCGAGCATCAGCAGGGCGCCCAGCAGCTGCTCGTCCTCGTGCGCGAGCATCAGGAAGCCGCCGGCGCCCTTGCCGGGCACGAGCCCGTAGTCGAGGGCCGACTGAACGTCGGCCAGCGAATCGTTGTACGGCTTCATGGTCTCGTGGAAGAACGAGGCCACGGTGTCGCGGGGCGCCCAGTCAGGGAAGCCCGAGGCGTCGGTGATCTTGAGGAAGGAAAGGCGGTGGGCTGCGGTTTGTGACATGCTGCGCGCTCCTTTATGCTCGTTGGATGATGTTGGTGCGAGACTTCAGGGCGCCGGGTTGCGGTTTGCAAGTATACAGGATGTGGAAGCAGGCGACCGGAAGCGCCGCGAGCCAGCCGGTCGACGGCCCGGACGGGCACCGTGGATAGCCTCGAGCAGCGCTATCTGACCGAGCTGCGCCGCGAGCTGCACCGGGCATCCGAGCCCTCCGGCGGCGAGGCTGAAACGGCGGCGCGCCTGGTCCGCGAGCTCGAGACCCTCACACCGGATGCGCTCGTCGAACACCTGGGGGGGCACGGCGTGGCGGCGGTTTTCGACGCTGTCGAGGACGGCCCGACGGTGCTGCTGCGCGCCGACATGGATGCGCTGCCGATCGAGGACGAGGTGGTGCCGGCGGCTTACGCGTCCCGGACTCGCGGGGTCGCCCACAAGTGCGGGCACGACGGCCACATGGCCATCGCCGTCGGAGTGGCGCGGTCGATCGCCCGCCGGAAGCCGCAGAGCGGCCGTTTCGTGGTTCTCTTCCAGCCTGCCGAGGAGACCGGCCGCGGTGCGGCGGCCGTGATCTCCGATCCGGCGTTCGCCCGGCTGCGCCCCGACATCGCGCTCGCGGCGCACAACCTTCCCGGCCACGAGCTGGGGCGGGTGGTGCTTCGTGCGGGGATCTTCGCCTGCGCCTCGCGCGGCCTCTCGATCGAGCTCGCCGGCGCCACCGCCCACGCGGCGGAGCCGCAGCGGGGCCGCAGCCCGGCCCTGGCGGTGTCGCAGATCGTTGCCGCCTGGACCGGCGCCCGCCAGCTCTTCACCGCCCTCGACGAGTCCGCACAGGCGACCGTCATCCACGCCGCGGTCGGCCGTCCGGCCTTCGGGACGTCACCCGGCGACGGCCGCGTGATGGCGACCCTGCGCGCCGCCTCGAACGAAGCGATCGACGCGCTCGAGGCCAGGCTCCGCCACGTCGCCGAGCGGATCGCCGACGCCTGGGAGCTCGATCGATCGTTCTCGGTCGACGAGCCCTTCCCTGCGACGTTCAACCACCCGGAGGTCGTCTCCCTGATTGTCGAGACGGCCCGGGCCCTCAACTTCAAGATCACCGAACCCGATCGTCCCTTCGCCTGGTCCGAGGACTTCGGCCACTTCGCGGACGTCTGCCCTTCGGCCCTGGTCGGCCTGGGCGCGGGCGGCAACGTGCCGGCCCTCCACAACCCGGGCTACGATTTCCCCGACGCGCTCATCCCCTACGGCGCCGCGCTGCTGGAGGCGGCGGTCCGCGGCTGGCTGGATCGCCGTGGCTGAGCTTCCGTCGCCGTACCACGGTTCGTGGATCGAGCTCAGCGGCTCGGCCCTGCGTTCGAACCTGCGCTTCCTGCGCCGGCTGGTCGGCCGCCGGACCGAGATCGCTTCGGTGGTCAAGGGCAATGCCTACGGGCACGGCATCGAGGCCTTCGTGCCCCTGGCCGAGCGCTGCGGGGTGCGCCGCTTCGCGGCTTTCAGCGCCTCCGAGGCGCTCCGCGTCGCAGCCTGTCGGCAGCGGGGCTCCGAGATCATGATCATGGGAGACCTCCCCGACGAAGCGGTGCCATGGGCCGTTGAAGAGGGGATCTCGTTTTACATCTTCGACCTGCCGCGCCTCGACTGCGCGATCCGCGCCGCGCGCCGGATCGGCAGGCCGGCACGTCTCCACCTCGAGCTGGAGACCGGGCTCAACCGCACCGGGCTCGCCGGCCGGACGCTGGAGCGCGTGATCGAGCGCGTGCTCGGCAGCGGCGACGCGGTGCTGGTGGAAGGGGTCTGCACCCATTACGCCGGCGCCGAGTCGATCGGCAACCAGGTCCGCATCGAGCGGCAGATCGCCGACTTCACGATCAAGGCCGAGCAGCTCGAGGCGAGGGGCATCCGGCCGCGTACCCGGCACACCGCCTGCTCGGCCGCCGCGCTCAGCTATCCGGAAACCCGCATGGACATGGTGCGGATCGGCATCGCCCACTACGGATTCTGGCCGACCGCCGAGACCCGGATGCGCTATCTGGCCGAGCACCGGTCGCGGGGCCGAACGGATCCTCTGCGCCGCGTCATGACGTGGAAGAGCCGGGTCATGTCCCTCAAGACGGTCCGGCCGGGGGAGTTCGTCGGCTACGGGATCTCGCACCAGGCCATCCGCCGCGAAAAGCTCGCCACCGTGCCGGTGGGGTACTACCACGGCTTCTCCCGCAGCCTCAGCAACCTCGGCTACGTGCTCGTCGGGGGGGAGCGGGCGCCGGTACGGGGCCTGGTCAACATGAACATGATTCTGGTCGACGTCACCGATCTGGGCGGCGTGAAGCGCGGCAGCGAGGTGGTGATCATCGGCCGGCAGGGTCATGCCGAGATCTCCATCGCCTCCTTCGCGGACATGCTCAACCACCTCAACTACGAGGTCCTCGTGCGGCTGCCCAACGAGCTGCCGCGGGTCGTCGTCGACTGACGGGCGGCGCCGGCGCCGATCGGCGTCCGCATCCGGACCGGCGGACGCGTCTTCCCTTCCCGCGCCGGCGGGCTTACCCTGCACGTCGGGATCGGGATCGGGATTGGAGACCGGCGCACGCATGACGACCTGGGTGATCGGCGACATCCACGGCTGCTGGCGCACGCTCGAGCTTCTCCTCGAGAAGATCGGGTGGGCTTCGAGCGAGGACGAGGTGTGGCTGGTGGGCGACCTTGTCAACCGCGGACCGTCGTCGCTCGAGGTCCTGCGCTGGGCCCGCGACCAGGGGGACCGCCTGACCGCGGTGCTCGGCAACCACGACCTGCACCTGCTGCAACGGGCCGCCGGCGTGGTGAAGGCCAAGAAGGGCGACACCCTCGACGCGGTGCTGAAGGCGCCCGACCGGGACGAGCTGCTGTCGTGGCTGCGGAGCCGGCCGCTGGTGCACCACTTCGGGCCCTGGCTCATGGTGCACGCCGGGCTGATGCCGGACTGGAGCATCGAGCTCACCTGCCGGCTCGCCGACGCCGCCGCCGTGAGGCTCGCGGGCGACGACTGGGTCGCCTTCCTGGAGAAGGTGGCGGCGATCCGCTTCCAGTCCTGGCACCCCGACCTCGAGGGCGACGAGCTGATCGCCTCCGCGGTCGCGGTGTTCACGAGGATGCGGATGGTCGGGCCGGACGGCAGGGCGCGGCTCCGCTACACCGGCGCGCCCGACGATGCCCACCCCGAATGGCTGCCGTGGTTCACCCGCTCGGCCGCTCTGCGCCAGGGCTACGCGCTGCTCTTCGGACACTGGGCGATGCTCGGACTCTATCGCGCCCACGACGTGGCGTGCGTCGACTCGGGTTGCATCTACGGCGGCCAACTGACGGCGATGCGCCTGCGCGACGGGCTGATCGTCGAGCAGCCCACCGCGGATGCGGTCGCCGCGAGCCGGTGATCGTGGAGGTTGAGCAGCGCGCATGATGCACACTGATTCGGTTCGGAGGTCGAAGTGAGGGTCCTGCTCGTCATGCGTCACGCGAAGTCGGACTGGGGCGGGGGCGCCGACTCCGACCACGAGCGGCCGTTGGCACCGCGTGGAGTCAGAGCGGCGCGCCGTATGGGGCGTCTGCTCCGTGAGAGCGGTGCCACCCCCGATCTGGTCCTGAGCTCGACTGCGGTGCGCGCACTGACGACTGCCGAGCTGGTCGTGGAGGCTGGCGGCTTCAAGTGCCCGATCCTCGCGGAGGACGCGTTGTACGCCAGCGACCCGGACCGCGTCCTGGAGGTGGTGGCGCGGGTCGACGGCGGCGTGCAGCGGCTTCTGATCGCCGGCCACGAGCCGACCTCGTCGGAGCTGGTGAGGCGCCTGACGGGCGGCGTCGTCCGCATGCCGACCGCGGCCGTCGCCTGCCTCGACCTCGCCGACGGCGGCTGGGCCGAGCTCGGGCCGGGACGCTGCACCCTACGCTGGTTGGTGACGCCGAAGATGCTCGGGTGAGCCAGGTCCCGGTCCAGAATTCCGCTTCGGACCTCGACCCTGCACCTCCGGGCCGGCGCCGCGAGCCGTCCCGCCGTCGCAGACATCGGCATGTAGAATGACCGGGGAACGATGAAGGGCTCCAGGACGAAGACCGGAGAGAACGGCGCCGCGGCGGTGAGCTTCCCGCTGCGGGTGGCGTGCGTGGACATGGGCTCCAACGCGATCCGGTTCATCGTCGCCGAGTTCAGCTCGCAGGACCGCTATCAGGTGCTCGCGTCCGAACGGCGCCCGGTGCGGCTCGGCCACAGCGTCTTCCTGTCGGGAAGGCTGGAGCCCAAGGCGATGGACGGAGCGGTGGAGGCGCTCGAGGACTTCAGGCGCCAGATGGAGCAGCTCGGAGCCGGCCACCGGCGGGTGGTGGCGACGAGCGCGGTCCGCGAGAGCAAGAACGGCGACGCCTTCGTGGCGAGGATCCTCGAGGAGACCGGGCTCGAGCTGGAGGTGATCAGCGGCTCCGAGGAAGCGAGGCTCGTGCACCTCGCGGTGGCGCGGCGCATCCCGCTCGGGCGAAGGAAGTGGTTGCTGGTGGACCTCGGGGGCGGCAGCGTCGAGGTGTCGTTGGTCGACCGGCGCGGGATCTACTGGTCGGAGTCGCACACCATGGGATCGGTGCGGCTGCTCGAAGAGCTCACGGACGCGGGCGCCGACCCGGGTCGGTTCCGACGAGTCCTCGGCGAGTACGTGTCGGTGCTCCGGGTGCCGGCCCTGAAGGGCCGCAGCCGTCCGGCGGGCTACATCGCCACCGGCGGCAACATCGAGGCGCTGGCCAAGCTGGCGGGTTTCGCGGACGAGGTCGGGGTGATCCGGGTGCCGGTGGAGACCCTGCGCTCGGTCATCGAGCAGCTGGCGCGGATGTCCTTCCGCCAGCGCGTGGAGGACCTCGGCCTGCGGGACGATCGCGCCGACGTGATCCTGCCGGCGGCCATGGTGTACGAGCGGCTCGCCGAGCTGGCGGGGGCGAGCGAGATCATCGTGCCGGGGGTGGGCATCAAGGAGGGCGTGCTCCTCGACCTCGTGGCCGGGCTCGCGCACCGCCGGGACCGCGAGGACCGCCAGGAGCGCGAGGCCGAAGCCGGGGCGGTGGCCATCGGCCGCAAGTACCTCTTCGACGAGCCCCACTCGAAGCACGTGGCGCGCCTCGCGCTCTCACTCTTCGAGCAGCTGCGGCCGCTGCACGGCCTCGACGACGACAACCGGAGGATCCTGATCGCCGCGGCCCTGCTGCACGACATGGGCCAGTTCGTGAGCTTCAAGGGACACCACAAGCACTCGCTGTACCTGATCTCCAACTCCGAGCTGCCGGGCTTCAGCCAGCGCGAGATGCTGATGGTGGGCAACGTGGCGCGGTACCACCGCAAGGCCCACCCGGCCCCCCACCACCACTACTTCACGGTGCTGCCCGAGAGCGAGCGCGAGCGGGTCACGCGGCTGGCCGCCATCCTGCGCCTCGCGGACGCGCTGGACCGCGAGCACCGGCAGCAGATCAAGGGCGTCACCGCCAGGGTCGAGGGCGGCGAGCTCGCGCTGTGGGTCGACGGGACGGCGGGGGCGCTGCTCGAGGGGCTCAGCATGCGCAGAAAGTCGAACCTCTTCACCAAGGTCTTCGGGCTCGGAGTCCGCCTCCGCTTCCTCGGCGAAGAGCAGCCGATCGCGGAGGCTTGAGGCGTGAGCCGGGGACCGACCCGCTGCGGCTGGTGCGGGAGCGACCCGCTGTACATCGCCTACCATGACGAGGAGTGGGGCGTGCCGGTCGTCGACGACCGGGTGCTCTTCGAGTTTCTGGTCCTCGAGGGCGCGCAGGCGGGGCTGAGCTGGCTGACCATCCTCCGCAAGCGCGAGGGCTATCGCCGCGCTTTCGCAGGCTTCGACCCGGCGCAGGTGGCGCGTTTCGACCGCAAGAGAATCGAGAAGCTGCTCGCCGATCCCGGCATCGTCCGCAACCGCCTCAAGGTCGAGTCGGCGGTTTCCAACGCGGCGGCTTTCCTCGCCGTGCAGGATGCGCACGGCAGCTTCGCCGCCTACATCTGGGACTTCGTCGACCGGCGCCCGATCCAGAACCGGTGGCGGGCGCTCGCCGAGCTTCCGGCGAAGACGCCCCTCGCGGAGGCGATCTCGAAGGACCTCAAGCGGAGGGGCTTCCGCTTCGTCGGCCCGACCATCGTCTACGCCCACATGCAGGCTACCGGCATGGTCAACGACCACCTCGTCTCCTGCTTCCGCCACCGCGAGGTGGCGCAGCACATCGTTCGAACGCTGGAACGTTCAACGTTCTAACGTTCAAACGCCCCGTCGGGCGGCAGGTGCCCGAGCATGATCATCTTGCGCACGAAGGCCTGCTCGCGCCGGCGGGCGAGCT